>JACRAS010000077.1 GCA_016234705.1 Betaproteobacteria bacterium
GACGTCGGAGTGGTCGTCGTCGAATTCCTCGTAGCGGTGGCGGATGCCGGCATCGGCTAGGCGCTTGGACAGTATCCGCGTGCCATAGTGGATGTGGTACTGGTCGCGCCAGCCGCAGTCGATGTAGATGCCGCGCAGCGACTTGAGATTGGCGCGGTATTTCTCGACGAGGTGGACCGGGTCGTGGCGGCGCCAGTTGTTCCAGCGCTCGGGCAGGGCCTCGCCGGTTTCCAGATTGAACGGGACGCGAAATCCGAGCGGTGCCTTCGGCTCCGGGTCGTAGGTGGCCGCCATGCAGAGGTTCATGATGCAGTGGCCTTCGGCGGCGGAGAGTTTCTCCTTCTTCCACACGTGTTCGAGGAAGCGTTTGATGCGCCCGTCGTCGGATCCGGCCGCCGCGCCGCGGTAGCGCGCTTCGCGGCGCATGTCCACCGGGCCGGGCTTGCGCTTCACCGCGCGGTGCTTGGCGAGCGTGTTCAAAGTATTGGGCCAGTCGTGCCAATAGACGAAATCGAAATACGCATCCCCCGAATGATCGGCGATCGCGCCCCAGTGCTTCGCGTACTTCATGCCGTGGATGATAGCGCCGTAACCGCCGGAAGATTTGCCGAAGCAGCCGCGGTGTTCGCGGCTAGCGAGGGTGCGGAATTCGCGGTCGACGAAGGGAATGAGCTCTTTGATCAGGTAGTCGGCGTAGTTGCCGATCGCCGAGGAATTGACGTACTGGTTGCCGCCCAGCGCGGTGAAACAGTCGGGGAAAACGATGATCGCCGGGCCCATTTTCTGTTCGTGGATGAGCCGCGCGGCGCGCTCGGGGACGTTGTCGCTGAAGGGTTTCCAGCCCGTGTGCACGAGCCCCGAGCCGGTGAATCCGACCAGATCCCACAGCACCGGGAAGCGCCTTCCGCGGCCGCCTTTGCCGATGCCCTGGTCGTACTGCGGCGGCAGCCACACGCCGAGTTTGCGCAGGTGCGCGTCGCCGAGCGGGTTGCCGTCGAGGATGTGGGAAGTGTGCTCCAGCACCACGAGCGTGCCGGCCGTGCCTTTGGGGCGCTTGATTGCCATGGACGTCCTTTCGGGTTCTTTTGCCTGCAGGGGCCGCAATTATCGCCTGAGACGGCGGCCGGTGTATTCGAGCACCGCCACGTGCCGCGCCGCGATATCGCGCGGCTCGAGTATCCAGTGGTTCTCGTCCGGAGATATTCCTGGTTGCCGGGGTATGGTCAGCTTAACACCGATGCTGATTAAAAAAGCGGACACGAAAACGAGACGGTTTGCCATGCCGCGCCTAGTCACCGCGTAAGCGACCACACTGCGCAGAGGGGAATTTCCGGCAATTGCGCCTGCAAACTGCGTCACTTGCTGGGATAATTGGCGCATGTTGAAAACAATCTTTTCGATCGTTTTCTGGATAGCGGCAATATCCACGGCCGCGTTCGCGAAAATGCCGGGCGAGGTCGATGAAGGTGAAGTGCTGCGCGAGGCGCCCTTGTACGGGTTTTCCGGCGATTACCGCAAGCTGTCCGAACTGCGCGGGAAACCGCTGATCATCAATGTCTGGGCCAGTTGGTGCGGTCCCTGCCGGGCCGAGATGGCGTCCCTCGAGCGGCTGTCACGCCGCTTCGGCGGCAAACAGTTCAATGTCATCGGCGTTTCGACCGACGACCATGCCGGCGCGGCCGCGGCATTCCTCAGGCAGTCAAAGGTCACGTTCGACAACTATCACGATAGGAACCTGCTGCTCGAATCCATGCTGGGCGCCGATACGATCCCGTTGACCGTCCTGGTCGACGCGCAGGGTCGCGTGCTCCGGAAAGTCCGGGGATCGAAGGAATGGGATAGCCCGGAAGCCTTGGCGCTGATCGGGAAGGCGTTTCGCAAAAAGCTGTGATGTCAGGCGCGCTGCGCGTTCGCCGTGAAGCGGGCGCGGGCGAACCGGGTAGAATTGCGGCGGCGTCGGAATCTGAATTTTTTGTTTTCACGGGGCGAGTTCGACATGCGCAAGTACCTGCACATCAATCTCGGCGAGCGCTCGGTCAGGACGGACGAACTGCAGGGCGAGGCGATCATACGCGCCGGCCGGCACTTCATCGCCAAGACCCTGCTCGAGAGCGGCGTCGCCAAAGTCGACCCGCTGTCACCGGAGAATCCGCTGATCTTCTCCGCCGGTCCGTTCGCCGGCACCAACTTCTCCAACGCCAACCGCTTGAGCGTCGGTTGTAAAAGCCCGCTCACCGGTGGCATCAAGGAAGCCAACACGGGCGGCACTTTCGGCTTCGCCCTCGGCCAGCTTGAGACCGCCGGGCTCACCCTCCATGGCGCATCCAGGGACTGGGTCGTGATCCGCATCACCAAAGAGGGCGCCATCACCTATGACAGCGCCGAACCCTACATGGGCAAGGGCAACTTTGATGCCGCCGCGCTGCTGTTCGAGAAATACGGCAAGAAAATCAGTTTCGCGCTGTGCGGCCCGGTCGGCGAATATCTCGGCCTCGTCTCGGGCATCGCCTTCGCCGATACCGACGGGCGGCCGTCGCGGCTGGCCGCGCGTGGCGGCGTCGGCGCCGTCATGGGCTCGAAGAAAGTCAAGGCCATCGTCATCGACGTGCACAAGATGCCGACTTTCCACGACCGCAAGAAGCTCATGGGCGCGATCCGCGAATACGGCGCGCGGCTTGCCAAGGAGCCGGCGATCGACACCTTCAAGAAAACCGGCACGGCGATGATGGGTGACATCACCAACCGCATCGGCGGGCTGCCGGTGCGCAACTTCAGCGCCGGCCGCCTGGTGGAAGCCGCCGATGGACCGCTCAAGCTCGGCGGCGACTTTATCCGCGAGCTGAACCAGAGCCGCGGCGGGCACATCTCGCACGCCTGCATGCCGGGCTGCACCATTGAATGCAGCAACGTCTACTTTGACGCGAACGGGAAAGAGCTGGTGTCGCCGCTGGAATACGAGACCCTCGGCCTGATGGGCAGCAATTGTGGTCTGGACCACCCGGACCAGGTGGCCACGGTCAACGCCGTCGCCAACGATCTGGGCATCGACACTATCGAGATCGGCGCCACGATGGGCGTGCTGATGGAAGCAGGGGTGGGCAAATTCGGCGACGTCGAGTTCATGCTCAAAGCGATGGACGAGATCCGCCGCGGCACCGACATCGGCCGCCTCTACGCACAGGGGACCGCGCGCGTCGGCGCGCATTACAAGGTCGCCCGCGTGCCCGTGATCAAGCGGCAAAGCATCAGCGCCTACGACCCGCGCGTGATCGAGGTGACCGGCATTTCCATGATGGTCACGGCGCAAGGCGCCGATCACACCACGGGCAACCTGCCGGTGTTCGACTGCAAGGACAAGACCACCGCGCAACTGGTGGAGGCGAGCCTCGGCATCCAGACCGCGTGCGCCGCGGCCGATTCGCTGGGCCTGTGCGTTTTCGGGCGCTCGGTGACCAACGTCAGCGCCGAACTCATCGTCACCGCGTTGAACGACGCGCACGGCACCAAGCTCGACGTCTCCTTCATGAAGACGCTGGGCCTGGAGACGCTGCGCAACGAGTGGGCGTTCAACAAGCAGGCCGGCTTCACCGAGAAAGACGACGAGCTGCCGGACTTCTTCTACTCCGAGCCCCTCGCCCCGAGCAACAAAGCCGCGCGCCATCGCAGCGCCGAAGTCAATCGGAGCATGCGCGAATTGCTCGGCTGAGCCGGGGCGGGAAGTGTCTGGTGTGCTACGACAACGAGACGGGCAAGGGCGACTACCGTCATGTTCGAGGCAAGGAGACGTCTTATCGTTTTGTGTCCTTGACCAAGCTGCGGCGCGATTTCGAATCGGACGTGAGAAGGTGCGGAGGTGAAGATGAAGAAGGTTCAGAAGATTCAGGTATCGGTCGGTAGCGTAGAAGATGCGCTCGACCGCTTCGAACACGCCTGGCGGCAGGCGGAGAAGGGCGGCGTGCGCGCTGCGCAGGTGCGCCTCACGTTCGAGAGCCTGCCGGCGCTGCTGAAGAACCTCACGCCAGCGCGCTGGACACTGCTCGAACAGTTGAAGCGCGACGGCCCGCTGTCGATCAACGAACTGGCGCGTCGCCTCGCGCGCCACTATAAGAACGTGCATACCGACGTGACGCGTCTCGTCGAGCTCGGCCTAATCGAGCTCCGCGACGACCAGCGGGTGGAGGTGGTGTGGGACATCGTCGCCGCCGAGATGAGGTTGGCAGCTTAAGCGTTTTCGTTCGCAAACAGCCAGGAAACTCGCGTCGCTACTGGTTCTCTCTGGCCTGTTTGCGCGCAGCGACGTGAACAGGCCGACGCAGGCCGGAAAGTCATCCTCCAAGTGCGCGAGGCAATGGCGCATGAAGTTAGCCGGCGACCAGCGCGCGCCCGCCAGCGTCAGCGCAGTCAGCCCACCGGCCGATGTGCCCTACCGTTGCGCGATCCCGAGCCTTACAGCGCGGCTCCCTTGCGCGCGAGAGCGACCCCGGTGACCCCACGCGACATGAACACAAGGAACGCATGCGCCAGTTTGCCGAATGGCAGCCACAGGAACAGTAATTCGACGCTGAGCAGATGGATTGCGAGCGGCAGCGGATAAAGCGGCGCTCCGCTTAGTGTCGGCTGAGGGTAGGAGCCGCTCACCGCGGCCATGCCGGTGAGTAGCGGCAGGAACACGACGAACCAGCTGAAGTAGTCGTCCAAGCCCGAGAGCAGGCGCAGCACCGGGTCGGTAAGACGCTCCATCAGCACCATGAGCAAGCCGATGATCGCGGGCCCGACCGCGAGATAGACCAGCGCCTCGGGCAGCGGCGGCCACGCGAAGCCGGTCAGGCGCTTGACGAAAAGGATGTGCGGCAAATACCCGAACACGATCGCAGCCAGTCCGAGGTGATAAAAGTAGCCCGCGTAAACGCCCAATTTTCCGCTGCGCCGGAACTCCTTTCTCGGAATCATGCGCACGAAGATGCCGCGCAGCGCGCCGGCGAACCGCCGCGTGCTGCGCGGCTCGGCAAGGTCGGCCTTGGTCCCGAGCCGGAAAATCGCGATGAAGCGCCATGCGCTGCCGGTGACGAGCACGAACAGGGAGAACCAGAGCGCCGGCCCGCGCGCGAACTCGAGCAGATCCATGTAGGTCACGGCGAGGCCTCGGCCGCAACGGGCTCGAGGTACTGGGCGACGAGTTCGGTCAAACCAAGCACGGGGAGCGCCATGTGGTAATTATCAATCGCTTCCTCGAGGACGTTGCGGCAGTTGGCGCATGCCGTGACGAGCGCTTCGGCGCTGGCGGTCTCGACCTGCCGCTTCTTGTACTCGAAGGCGGCGAAACGCAGTTTCTCGGCGCGGCGGATCGCGCTCACGCCGCCGCCCCCGCCGCAGCAGAAGTTTGCTTCTCCCGAGGACGGCATGTCGACGGCGCGCTCGCTCACGCCGCGTATTACCCGGCGCGGTGCCGCGGTGATTCCGCCGCGGCGCACGAGCTGGCAAGGATCGTGGAAGGCGAGCCGGCGGCCGTCCTTGCCGCGCGTGCGCAGCCGGCCCTCGCGCGCGAGCTGATCGAGCAGCTCCACGATCTGCACTACCTTGAACGGATACGGTCGGCCGAGCAGGTTCGGCCCTTCCCAGCGCAGCGCCGAGTAGGCGTGGCCGCATTCCGGGCTGATCACGTACTTCACCTTCAGGCGTTCCGCGGCATCGACAATCCGCGATAGCAACGCTGCCGCCACGTCGCGTGAGCCGATCTGCACGCCGATATTGGTCGCTTCGAACCCGGCGCTGGGCAAAGTCCATGACAGCTTCGCCTGCCTGAAGATGCGCGCCAGCGCGCCGATGGTTTCGGGAAAGGCGGCTATCTCGATCGACGAGACAATGACGAGGTAGTCGGCGCCCTCGACATCCACCGGGATGTGGAGCCCGGTCTCCTGTTCCTGGATTTCGATCTGGCGCTTGAGCGTCGGCCAGCCGACGCCGATCGGACTGCCGCTGTCGAGCGCCCGCTCCGCCGCCTTGTACAGATCCGCCGGCGCGAAGCCGGCCGCCGACATGCCCTCGCGCGCGCGGCGTACGAGCCCCGCGATGTCGATGCCCATGGGGCAGGCCAGGGTGCACCGCCCGCACAAGTTGCAGCTGTCGTAGACAAGCTCGGACCACTCGGCCAGTTCCGTCGCGGTGTCCTCTGCCGGCGCCAGGCCCAGGCGCCTCTTTACTGCGGCAAATGGAGCGCGTTCGCGTTGGTAGGCCCGCAGCATCGGGCGCAGTTTGTAGACCGGCGTGTAGCGCGGATCGCGCGTGACGAGATAGAAGTGACAGGCATCGGCACACTGGCCGCAGCGCACGCAGGCCTCGAGCTGATACGCCGCGTCGCGGCTTACCTGGGCTACGAATTCCTGCGCCGCCACGCGCGCATCGGGCGCGGCAGCCGACGCGACCACCGCGCGGGCGCGTTTCTCAAGTGCGGTCGGCGCAGTGGCGGGAGTACTCATTTTTGCATTATCGCAACGCCGCGCCGCAGCGGCTTGACAATGATCAACGCGTGGTGAATTGACCGGCCTTTTATGTGCCAGGTTGGATGTTGTAGTGTTTGACTTGGAGGGAGGAGTCGGAAAATCTGCCGCTGGACCTGATTAGCAAGCAACTCAATCGGGTGCCCGGCAATGGCAGCCAGCCGGAAAGCCGCATCCCTACCGGTTCTCCGGCCTGTTTGTACCGGCAGAGAATGCCTGGCTCACCAGATCGTGGTGACTTCCTTGAGCTTGCGCAGCCTCGCGTCGGATGTGATCAACGGCGCCTGGTGGAGCCGGGCAGTGGCCGCGATCAGGCGATCCGCCGGATCGCCATGGGAAAACATATCGGACTGGGACAACACGGCGATCTCCGCCGTAATCGGCAGCACGCGGACATGCCTCGCCGCGATCAGGTCATCGAGAAACTGCCGCGCATCCATCACCGGGTTGAGCCGCTTGTGTACGATGAGCATCGCGATCTCCCACAAGCTGATGTCGCTGCAGGCGAGTTCCCGCTCGGTGAAAGCGAGCGCTATGGCTTTGCGCGCGCGTGCCGACAGGCGGGCGGGAGTCAGCGCGTCGTAAATCAGCACATGGGTGTCCAGAACGATCAACGCTCTGCGTCCCACTGCGCGCCGGTCGGGCTCGCCACATCGCCGACGTAGCAGTGCTTGCGCATGGCGAGCAGGCGCTCGCGCGCCTCCTGCTGGGGATCGCCGCCGGCCACGATGCGCGCGATCACCTTTCCGCGCGAAGTGACCTCGATCTCCTTGCCTTTTTCCGCGTCGGCCAGGTAAGCCGGAAGGTTCTGGCGGAGTTCGGTTACGTTGACTTTGCGGGGGGGGGACATGGCGAAATTCAATTATGTACAGATCAAGTGTACAGAGTCGCGCCGCTCGTGTAAACTGCCATGTGTTTCGGCGTCAGGTTCACGTCAGCACCTTCACGTTCAGTCCCCATGTGCGCAAGGCAATGGCGCATGAATTTAGCCGGCGACCAGACATTGAGGAGAAGCTGATTGCGAGTTGTGGTCTTGGCCGATGCCCGGACGGGTGTATTCTGTGGCAATCATGAAAAAACGTTTGAGTAAATCTGGCTCCCGCGCCGACAAGGCCATCCGCTTCGCCTATGTCGCCGTCGTTGCCGTTCTGGCGGTGTTTGCCCTGTTGACGTACCAGGAACTGCAGAGACAGCGCAGTGCCCCAGTCATCCTGCCGAGTTACGCGTTTTACATCGTCGACAATCCGGAAAAAGCCAGCTTGGTCCAGGCCATCGGCACTTGGTACGTCGCGGACGGTCCGACCCTCACCGAGATCCTGCAGACCACCACCATCGAATGCAGGAAGACGCGCTTACAGTGCGTGGAGTCGACCGCAGTGGTGTCCGTGAGCGAAAAAGGATTTCTCGACTCGACTTCCACGGTGTTCGAAGTCGAGCGCTGGACCGATGACGCGATCGTCACCAAGCCCGAGAAGGGCCGATGCACGACGCGCATCATCAGCATGGACCTCGTGAATCGACTGGCAAGCAGCGTGATCGCCGCGATCCCCGACGCCGACAAATGCAAGGAACAGCCACGCACGCTCAGGCTTGAAAGCGGCGCGAAGGCGCGCACCGATGCGTTGCACAAGGCGAAATAGCGGGAACCTCTTAGCGCGGCCGCTGGCCGCAACCAAAATAACAAAAAATATTCGCGCGGATGTGGCAATTGTTGCGGAGTAATTGCATAACCCTGTTTTTGGTACGGATGCGCTTTTCATCCGTGCCAAAAACAGGGTTGGCGCGCGTAGCGCGCAATGGCCGCTACGCCGGCATCGATCGGCGTAGTACGACACATCGAGCTGCAGTGATCGCGCTTGCGCGGACGGCGTCCCGTCCGCGCGGATCGCCGATTGCGCACGGATGAAAAGCACATCCGCGCGCAATCGGCGATCTTGGATAAAAGCAACCCTGAATTGTCTTTGTTTTTATCCTTAGCGCGGCCGCTGGCCGCAA
>JACRAS010000074.1 GCA_016234705.1 Betaproteobacteria bacterium
ATCCGTGCACAATCGAGGATCTCGGATAAAGGCAAACCCAAGCCGTCGCCGCTCTTATCCTTAGCGCGGCCGCTGGCCGCAACCAAAAGGACAAAAACATTCGCGCGGATGTGGCAATTGTTGAGGGGTAATTGCATAACCTCGTTTTCTAGACGGATGTTTTTTCCGTCCAGAAAACGAGGTTGGCGCGCGCAGCGCGCAAGTCCTTTCGTAGCATGCGACGGCGGTATATCGCTTCAAGGAATGCCCTGATCGCCGCACGGCCTCGATCAGATCTTCCCAAGCTATAATGCGCATCTCTTTTCGCCGCAAGCTCCTCTGCCTTGTCCGCCGCAATCAAGACGCACCTCACCGATCTGCTGACGCAGGCGCTGGCGCGCGTAGCGCCGCAGTATCCGGCGTCCATCATCGCGCTGGAGCGCCCGAAGCAGGCTGCGCACGGCGACTGGGCGTGCAATGTCGCCATGCAGCTCGCGCGCGAGCTCAAGCGCAATCCGCGCGAACTGGCGCAGGCCCTGATCGCCGGCCTGCCGGCCTCGCCCTGGCTGGACCAGGCGGAACTTGCCGGTCCAGGCTTTATCAATCTGCGCCTGAAAGCGGCGGCCAAGCTGGCGGCGCTGGGCATGGTGCATGCCGCCGGTGCGCGCTACGGTCGCGCCGACGCCGGACGGAGTCGGCCCATCCTGGTCGAATTCGTTTCCGCCAACCCCACCGGCCCGTTGCATGTGGGCCACGGCCGCCAGGCGGCGCTGGGCGACGCGATTTCGGCCCTGCACGAAGCGCAGGGCTGGAAGGTGACGCGCGAGTTCTATTACAACGACGCCGGCGCGCAGATCGACAATCTGGCGCTGTCGGTGCAGGCGCGCGCGCGCGAACAACGCGGCGAGGCGGTGACGTTTCCCGAATCCGGCTACCACGGCGAATACATACGCGAAATCGCGGCCGGCTATCTCGCCCAGGGCGGCGACCCCGCCGATCTCGCGGCGGTGCGCAGGTTCGCCGTAGCCGCGCTGCGCCGCGAGCAGGACGAGGACCTCGAGGCGTTCGGCGTGAAATTCGACAACTATTACCTCGAATCGTCGCTCTACACCGAGGGCAAGGTCGAGGCGACGGTGCGCGCGCTCACCGCCTCGGGCAAGACCTACGAACAGGACGGCGCGCTGTGGCTCAGGACCACCGATTACGGTGACGACAAGGACCGGGTGATGAGGAAGTCCGACGGCAGCCACACTTATTTCGTGCCCGACGTCGCCTACCACATCACCAAGTGGCAGCGCGGTTTCGCGCACGCGGTCAATGTGCAGGGCTCGGACCATCACGGCACGGTGGCGCGGGTGCGTGCCGGACTGCAGGCGCTCGGCTCGGCGACGGGAGCCCGCATTCCGCGGGACTACCCGTACTACGTGCTGCACAAAATGGTGACGGTGATGAAGGGAGGGGAGGAGGTAAAACTGTCGAAGCGCGCCGGCAGCTACGTCACGGTGCGCGAGCTGATCGACGAGGTAGGGCGCGATGCGGTGCGTTTTTTCCTGGTTTCGCGCAAGGCCGACACCGAATTCGTGTTCGACATCGACCTGGCGAAGTCGCAAACCGAGGACAATCCGGTCTATTACGTGCAGTACGCGCATGCGCGCATCTGCTCGGTCCTCACGCAATGGGGCGGAAACCCGCAGGCGCTCCCCGCCGCCGGCTTGGCGCCGCTCACCCTCCCGCGCGAGTTCGCCCTGGCGCAGCGGCTGGGAGAATTTCCGGAAATGCTGGCCGAGGCAGGGCGCGAATTCGCGCCGCACATGGTGGCTTTCTACCTGCGTGAACTGGCAGGAGAGTTCCACAGCTACTATAATGCCGAGCGCATACTCGTCGCCGACGAGGAACTCAAGCTGGCGCGGCTTACACTGATCCTCGCCGTGCGCCAAGTGCTGCAAAACGGTCTCGCGCTGCTGGGTGCGAGCGCTCCTGAAAAAATGTAATAGGTCGTTTCGAATTTGTCGAAACGGCCCCGACTTAGGGGAGTATGAGGGGAGGTATCCCCTCATACTGTAATGAGCGATAAATGGCCAAAGATTACAAACCGAGAACGGTAACGAAGAAAAAAAACGGCGGTGGCACGCTGCTCGGGATTTTCATCGGTCTCATCCTTGGCCTGGGCATCGCCGTCGGCATCGTATGGTATATGAACAAGACCCCGATCCCGTTCCTCAACAAGGCGAAGCCGCCGGAGAAAGCTGCGGCGGAACCGGGCAAGGCGCCGGCCAAGCCGGACGAAAAGACCACGCAGCAGGTGGAGAAACCGCGCTTCGAGTTCTACAAGATCCTGCCCGGCGCCGAGGAAGCGGTGACCGAACAGCAGATCAAGCAGGCGTCCAAGCCCGGCGCCCCCGCGGAGAATTACCTGCTGCAGGTGGGCTCGTTTCAAAATCCCGCCGATGCCGACAACCTGAAAGCCCGGCTTGCCTTGCTTGGGGTGGAGGCGGGCGTGGAACCGATCAATATCGCCGAAAAAGGCACGTGGTACCGGGTGCGTGTCGGGCCGTACAGCAAGGTGGACGAAATAAACCGCTTGCGCCAGACTTTGGCGCAGAACGGAATCGAGGCTACGCTGGTCAAAGTCAAGGACTCCGCCCCG
Organism: Betaproteobacteria bacterium; assembly: GCA_016234705.1. Classification (GTDB taxonomy): domain Bacteria; phylum Pseudomonadota; class Gammaproteobacteria; order Burkholderiales; family SG8-39; genus 2-12-FULL-64-23. Next base: position 2,627 of record JACRAS010000074.1, read on the forward strand.
CAGTAAGCGCGGATCACATTTCGGGAGATGCAAATGTTGAAGCGGTTGATAACAGGACTTATCGTGTTTTTCGCCGCGAGTTTGGCGCAAGCTCAGCCCGCGGCGGGCGTCGAGTATCGGGAGCTTTCCTCGGCGCAGCCTACCGATGCCGCCGGCAAGATAGAAGTCATCGAGTTCTTCTGGTACGGCTGCCCGCACTGCTACAATTTCGAGCCGGTAATCGAACCCTGGGTGAAAAAACTGCCCAAGGACACACAATTCCGCCGCGTTCCGGCCATTTTCAATCCCGAATGGGAGCAGGGCGCGCGCGCCTATTATGCGCTGGAGGCCATCGGCGAGGGCCAGCGCCTGCACAAACCGCTATTCGACGCCGTCCACAAGGACACCAGACTCAAGATCGCGAACGAGGCGGCGCTAACCGAATGGCTGGGCAAGCAGGGTGTAGACACGAAAAAATTCGCCGCTGCTTACCGCTCGTTTAGCGTCGAAGGCAAAGTGAAGCGTGCCGCGCAGCTGACCCAGGCGTACAAGATCGAGGGTGTGCCTTCCATGGCGGTGAACGGCAAGTACGTCGTCATAACCGACAACATCAAGTCGTTCGAGCAGATGCTCGCCGTCGCCGATTATCTGGTCGATCAAACGCGCATGAAGGGCGGCAAGGCCACGCCGAAGAAATAGCGGCCTGTGGACACCGCGCCGCCCAAGGTCACATGTTCCTCTTCGGTGAAAACGTCGATCAGGATGGGTGGTCCCAGTCCTGCCAACATCGCCTGCAATTGCCGCGTATGCACCACTCCAGTCGGGCACAAGCGCTTTGGCAAACTTCGCCGGATGGGCATATTATTCGGGGTTCCGGCTTGGCAGAGGGAAAGCGCAATGATCGTCCTCAGGAAAACCTTGGCTGCGCTCGCGGCGGTTTTGCTCGCGCTTGCCGCGGCCGGCGTCGCAGCCCAGGCGCCGGCCATGCCGCAGCTCAGCCGCGACTACGTCCGGCTCGACCCGCCGCGCCCGGTGGCGAGCGGCGACAAGATAGAGGTCATCGAGTTCTTCTACTACGGCTGTCCGGTCTGCTACGAACTGGAGCCGACGCTCGCGCGCTGGGTGTTCAACGGGCCAGCTTCGGTCACGCTGCGACGCGTGCCGGCGCTGGCCACGGACAACTGGGATAATTTCGCCAAGCTGTTCTACACGCTGGAGGCCACGGGCCACCTGGCGCGCCTGCACTGGCCGGTCTACGACAACTTCCACTTCGACGGCATCAAGCTGAATGAAGAGGCGGCAATGGTCAACTGGGTGTCACACAACGGCGTCGACAGGGAAAAATTCATCGGTGCCTACAACTCGCCCGAAATCCAGGCGAAGTTGGCCATGGCGCGCGAAATGACCCGGAACTACGAAATCAAGGGCGTGCCCAGCATCGTGATCGACGGCAAGTTTGTGACTTCGGCGCGCATGGCCGGCGGCACACGCGAGCTGATGCAACTGGTCGACCGGCTGGTCGAGCTGGCACGCCAGGAACGCGCGAAATAACCACGCTGGCGCCGCCGAAGGTTTTCATCACCGGCGCCTCCAGCGGAATCGGCGCCGCTCTGGCGCGGCACTACGCCGCCCAAGGCGCGACGCTGGGCCTGGCCGCCCGGCGCGCGGCGCAACTGCAAACGCTCGCTGCCTCCCTGTCCACGCAGGTTTCCGTCTATCCGCTCGATGTTACCGACAGCGCGGCGCTTGCGGCAGCCGCGCAGGATTTCATCCTGCGCCACGGCGTACCCGATATCGTCATCGCCAACGCCGGCATCAGTACCGGCACCCGCGGCGATCTGGCCGCAGACATCGCCGTGCTGTCGCGCATCCTGCACACCAATGTGCTTGGCCTGGCCGCGACGCTGCAAGCTTTCGTCGCGCCGATGCGCGAACGCGGCAGCGGCGCGCTGGTCGGCATCGCCAGCGTCGCCGGCTTTCGCGGTCTGCCCGGCGCCGGCGCATACAGCGCCTCCAAATCCGCGGCGATTGCCTGGCTGGAGGCCCTGCGCATAGAACTGCACGGCAGCGGCGTCGACGTGGTCACCATTTGTCCGGGTTATGTCGCCACGCCGCTGACCGCGGTCAACCGTCACCCGATGCCGTTCCTACTCGGCGCGCCGGAGGCGGCGCGGCGCATTGCCGGCGCCATCAGGGCGAAAAAGCGCCTCGCCATCATTCCTTGGCAGATGCGCATCGTGTTCTTTGTGCTGCGGCGCATGCCGGGCTGGCTATACGACCGCCTGTTCGCACGCGCGCCGCGAAAAGCCCGCGATCTGCCGGGCTAGTTTCGCGATGTGGCGCGACGCCTTAGGCACAGTACACCAGCGCGCGGCTGATTCGGCGCGGATCGTTTCGCTGGTGCCCTCGCTGACCGAACTGATCTGCGATCTAGGCCTCGCCGCACAACTGGTGGGCCGCACCGGCTTCTGCGTGCATCCGCGCGAAACCCTGAAGTCCATTGCAAAGGTCGGGGGCACCAAGGACGTGAATCTCGCCAAAGTGCGCGCCCTGGCGCCGACCCATGCGCTGCTCAACATCGACGAGAACGAGAGGCCGACCGCCGCGGCGCTGGCGCAATTCGTACCCCACCTCATCGTCACTCACCCGCTGGCGCCGCTGGACAATCCGCCGCTGTACCGGCTGATCGGCGGCATATTCGGGCGCGAGCAGGCAGCCGAGGCCTTGTGTGCGCAATTCCAGCAGGCGCACGCAGCGCTCGCGTCCGCGGCGCGCGCCTGGCCGCGCCAGCGGGTGCTGTACCTGATCTGGAAAGATCCGTGGATGACGGTGGCGCGCGACACCTACCTATCGCGCACGCTCGCGCTGGCGGGTTGGGATACGCTGCCGGCTAACGCCACGGCGCGCTATCCGCAGGTGAAGCTGGACGAAGCCTTGCTCCGGCATGCGGAACTGGTGCTGCTATCGAGCGAACCCTACCGCTTCCGCGATCGCGACTTGGCCCAACTGCGCGCCCTGCCCGTCATGCGCGGAAAAACGGTGGTGCTGATCGATGGCGAGGCGGCCTCGTGGTACGGCAGCCGCGCCATCGCGGGGTTGAACACTCTGCGCACACTCAGACAGAAACTAAGCGGGCGGGATGCACAGGCAAACGGCTTCGGCAAATCGCGTTAATCCTGCGCCGTTACAAAACGAAGGGATACCTCTGCTCATGCTTGCCTAGATCGGCCCGTTGCAAAATTCACTTTTCATCGACTCCTTTGCGAAACGCACCGTCCTGCAGGTAGCGCATCACGCCGTCGGCGCCGGTCTGGCGCCTGAGCGAACCCTGGTAAAAGAGGTAATGCAAGTGCGCCATCGCTTCGCCCATGGCGAAAAATAACTGATGCGTGTCGAGCTCGCGCTGGAACAGCGTCGGCATCGCTTCGAAGGCCGACAGCGGCCGCTCGCAGGCCTCATGCAGCGCCTCGAAACGCTGCAGGTGATGCTCTTCCAACTGCTCGACGCGCTCGCGCAATCCGCGGAACGGCGGTCCGTGCGAAGGCAGCACCAGCGTATCGTTGGGCAGCCCGGCGTAGCGTTTGAGCGAGTCGAGGAACTGTTTCAGCGGATTGCCGTCGGGATCGGGCGACCGGACGCTGATATTAGGAGAGATTTTCGGCAGCACCATGTCGCCCGAAATCAGCACGCCCAGTTCGGAACAATACAGCGCCGCGTGCTCGGGCGCGTGGCCGTAGCCCATGACGACGCGCCAGCCCCGGCCGCCGATGCAAACTTCGTCGCCGTCCATGATGCGGCGATAGCTGTGCGGAAACTCAGGCACGACGACGCGGTAGTGATTGCCGCGCATCGACATTTGTTTCAGCGTCTCGCCGCCCAAACCATTCCCGCGGTACATGGCGAGCAAATTCTCCGGGGCGTAGCCGGCGATGTTTTCGCGTATGGCGTGGGCGGTCAAATACTCGGCCTGGGACATCCACAGCGTGACGCCGAAGCGTTCGCACAGCCAGTGCGCGAGGCCGGCATGATCCGGGTGGTAGTGCGTCACCAGCACGCGCGTCGCCTGGAACGCCCGACTGCGCGCCCCCGGCGGTTCACCACCTGGCGGCGCAGCGAAGATCTGCTCCCACAATCCTCTGGTAAGATCGGTGGCGATGCCGCAATCGACGATAGTCCAACCCGGTCCGTCTTCGAGCAGCCACAGGTTAATGTGGTCCAGGGCGAAGGGCAGCGGCATGCGCAGCCAACGCAGGCCCGGAACGATCTCGACGCTCACGCCGGCGGCGGGCGCGGCGGCGTGCGGAAATTGCAGGATTTGCTGCGGGTCCATGTTTGAGCCGGGTCCGGTTTGGGCTAGAATGTTGCTATAGTTAGACTCGGCAAGCTCCAAGCAGCTCGATTTTCGCAGATATTTGCGATCCCCGCCATGTTATGTTGCTACGCAATATGAGGTCCTCCCCCCACCAGCATGAAGCAACGTATAGCATCGGTGACTTGGCCCGCGAATTCGATGTCACGCCGCGCGCCATTCGCTTCTACGAGGATCAGGGGCTGCTCGCGCCGCAGCGCTCGGGCAGCCGGCGCATTTACGGCAAACGCGATTATGTGCGGCTGAAGCTGATCCTGCGAGGTAAGCGTCTGGGCCTGTCCCTATCCGAGGTCGGCGCGATGTTCGACCTCTATGATTCGGCCCAGGACGAAAAGCCGCAACTGGCGAAATTTCTCGCCTCGCTCGCCGAGCGGCGCGAGCAGCTCGAGCGGCAACGCGCCGACATAGACGAGATGCTGGGGGAGGTCGCGATATTCGAGGCGCAATGCCGCAGGATCCTCGCCGGCGACCGCAAACCGGGCGGCAGGGCACGCAAGCCGGCGGTCTAGGGCGAAATCAGGCCGGGCTGGGCGGCCGGGTTAAATTGATGTTTACGTAAACGGCAGGTAAAGTCTGTGAAGCTCATACCAGATCGGCGCCGGCGCCTCGGAAATCCGCAGGATGCTCATCGGCCGGGAGCTGTCCGGTGAGACCAGGTGATGCCGTCTGATGTAGCAGGACGAAGTCCTGCTCCAGCGACATTTTCGATAGTCGTGTCTGATATTTGAAAGGAACTGCCATGAACGATCCAATCGTCATTGTCTCTGCTGCACGCACACCCATGGGCTCGTTCCAGGGCGAGCTGAAGCATTTCGCCGCCGCCGAGTTGGGCGCCGCCGCCATCCGCGCCGCGGTGGAACGCGCCAAGATCAAACCAGCGCAGGTGGACGAAGTCATTATGGGCTGCGTGCTGCCAGCGGGCCAGGGCCAGGCGCCCGCGCGCCAGGCTTCGCTCGGCGCCGGCCTGCCGCTCGCCACCGGCTGCACCACCATCAACAAGATGTGCGGCTCGGGCATGAAGGCGGCGATGCTCGCGCACGATCTGCTCGCCGCGGGGACCAACGACATCATGGTAGTAGGCGGCATGGAGTCGATGACCAACGCGCCTTACCTGCTATTGAAAGCGCGCGGCGGCTATCGCCTGGGCAACGGCCAACTCCTCGACCACATGTTCTACGACGGCCTGGAAGACGCCTACGAAAAAGGGCGGCTGATGGGCAGCTTCGCCGAGGATTGCGCCGCCAAGTACGCCTTCACCCGCGCAGCGCAGGACGAATTTGCGGTCGCCTCGCTCGAGCGCGCGCAGGCCGCGAACAAGAACGGCTCTTTCGCCTGGGAGATCACACCCATGGCCATCAAAGCGGGCAAGGACGAGCGCTTCATGGAGATGGACGAGGAGCCGTTCAAGGCCAATTTCGACAAGATTCCCGGGCTCAAGCCCGCATTCAAGAAAGACGGCACGATCACCGCGGCCAACTCGAGCTCCATCTCCGACGGCGGCGCGGCGCTGGTGATGATGCGCCGCTCGATGGCGGAGAGGCTCGGGCTCGCGCCGCTTGCGCTCGTGGTCGGCCACAGCACCCATGCACAGGAGCCCGGCTGGTTCACCACCGCCCCGGTCGGCGCGATAAGAAAGCTCTACGACAAGACCGGCTGGAGCTCAGGGAAGGTGGATTTGTACGAAATCAACGAAGCCTTCGCCGTGGTAACCATGGCGGCGATGAAGGAACACGGCCTGGCACATGAAAAGGTCAACATCCATGGCGGCGCCTGTGCCCTCGGCCATCCGGTCGGCGCTTCCGGCGCGCGCATCGTGGTGACGCTGATCGGCGCTTTGCGCAAGACCGGCGGCAAGCGCGGCATCGCCAGCCTGTGCATCGGCGGCGGCGAAGCGACCGCCATGGCGATCGAACTCGTCTAGAACGAGTGCCAAGGCCGCGATGGGAATGGTAGGCATCGCGATTGCGCAGGAGCGGGGCGGCGCCGGCATGGACCATACGGCGCTCGCCGGAGGCTGACATAGAGCCGGCGCGCATCGCGTACCTATCCTGCCCCCTGTGCGGGGATGCGGCCATCCTCGACCTGCGCGAGGCCGATTGCACGCGCCATCCCCTCTACCAGCCGGCCTTGCCCCCACGCATAGGCTGGTGTCGCTGCCACCGCTGCGGCCATGTATTCGCCGAAGGCTATTTCAACCGGGCGGCCGAGGCATTGGTTTTCGCTGCCGCGCCGCCCGGACAGCAGCCGGGCGATGACATCGAGCGCCAGCGCGCGCTGTGGGCCGAGGTGGTGGAACGCGTGACCGCGCGCACGGAGGATGCGCCCGGGCGCTGGCTGGACGTCGGCTTCGGCAACGGCTCGCTGATTTTTACCGCAGCCGAATGGGGCTACCGGCCTCTGGGCATCGATCTGCGCCCGTCCAGCGTCGCCAAGCTGCGCTCGCTCGGCTTCGAGGCACGCTGCTGCGATATCCTGGAGTTGCAGGAGCGCTTGGCATTCCAAGTCGTCTCGCTCGCCGACGTGATCGAGCATCTCGCGTTCCCGCGCCAGGCCCTCGAGCACGCCGCAAGCTTGCTTGCGCCGCGCGGCCTGCTGTTCGTGTCCACGCCCAACATGGACACGGCGGTATGGCGCGCGCTGGACGCGCAGCAAGCCAATCCCTACTGGGGCGAGTTGGAGCACTACCACTGCTTCAGCCGCCCCCGGCTGTACGCGCTGCTGCAGGAATGCGGCTTCGAACCGCTGCACTACGCCGTGAGCCCGCGCTACCGCTGCGGCATGGATGTCATTGCCGGAAAACGCTGACCAACGCGGGCGCGAAACCCCTGGCTGGCGCCCTTGACTGATCTGAACCAGGGAGAAACCATGGCGGCGCCGATCGTTTTCTTCATGCCTAGTCTCCTTATTTTTTTGATCGCACCGAGCCTGCGTGCCCTTCACCGTCAGCGCGTCAAGCGCCGGCACTCAACGTGTCGTTGAGCGCAAGACTTTTCGCCGCAAGAATTCGAAATTGATGGCGTATTGCTCCGGCTGGGTAATGGCATCGTGGAGTTCCTTGATGTACTCGGGCGGAAATACCGCGCCGATTCCGCCGGCCGATTCAGCCAACAACTGAATCTTGCATGCGTTATCGAGCATGATCGCCAGAATGGTCGACTCCTCTAGCGTCGCGCCGGCCAGCGCTACGCCATGATTGCGCATCAGTACGGCTTTGCACGAGCCAAGCGCCCGCGCCACGCCGGCACCCAGGTTTTTGGTACGGATTAGATTGATGGTGTCGTTGAAATAAGGCAGGCCGTCCGAAAAAGCGACGCTCGGCTGGCTGATCGGCCGCATCGATTTGCCCGTTGCGGAAAGGGCCACCGCATACGTCGGGTGGCTGTGGATGACGCTGGTCACGTCCGGACGCGCCTTGAAGATTTCCGAATGAATGAACACTTCGCTGTGACGCCGCCCGCCGCCGCCTACCTTCTCGCCTTCGAGATTGCAAATAACAATATTCTCCATCGTGATTTCATCGAAGCCGTGGCTGTGCGGCTTCATGAAGAAAAGCGATGAATCCCCGGGCACGCGCACGGAGACATGGCCGCGCGTCAGATCGCCTTGTCCTTCCGCTTCCAGGATCCGTCCGGCGTCGATGAGTTTCTGCTTCGCTTCGTCCGAAGTCATGATGTTTTCCCTATTTTTATTCGTTCCCACGAAGGAGTCGACAGTATGGCACAACGCTTGGAACATCATCCCCTGGACGCCGCTTTTGCGGCCTTCCTGGCCAACGGACTGGGCGGCGCGCCGCGCCGTCCTGCCCAGCGCGCCCCGGCAGCGCTGCCAGTTTCATTTTCGGCAGAATGCGCAGGCGTATGTCACTCGAGTTGACCAGCGCAAACGCGTGGCCCAGCGGTTGCGAGCGATCTTCAATGCGTCGGACCGTGCCTAGGCCGGGCGCGACCAGAAGTGGATGAGCGGCAAAATCAATCCCAACTTGAAAGACTGATGTCACCCGCCCTAATGGAATCGCCTGAGAATCTTCGTAGAAAGAAGCTGTACAATCCATTCTGTGTGGTATATTTTGCGAGGAACTGTGCCACGCGCGGGGCGCGTGGAGCAGTTCTTCGCTCAGTTCCCGACGCAGGCGCCCGTGGCCATCGAAGCCCGGGCACCTAGTGGCGGCTCGTGGACGTGATCGAGAGGCTCGGGCATCACCCGGTGCTCTCGCATCCGAAGCAGACCGAGGCCATCGCGGCGGCGCGGATCAAGAACGACCCGCGGATGCGGAACGGCTCGAGGAAGACCAATGCTGATGATCGACAATGACCTCGTGAAGCGGCTTCTCACCATGGCGGAGTGCATCAGGGTTCAGGAAGAAGCTTTCAAGCAAATTCCTACTGGGGGCGCCATTCACCGACCGCGCATCGACATGTACTTTCCGTGCGAGCGCGATGACGGCTATTACCGATGGGGATCGATGGAGGGCGCGAGCGATGGCATGTTCGCGATCCGGATGAAGTCAGACATTGTGACCTGGCCGCGCGATGCCAATGGCAACTGGACGGAAGACAAATATTGCATCAAGCCAGGCATCTACTGTGGCTTGGTTTTGCTTTTCTCTACTAGGAACGGCGAGCCACTTGCGATCATCAACGACGGGCACATTCAGCACATGCGAGTGGGCGGTGGCGCGGGCCTCGGCGTCAAGTACCTCTCGCGCAAGGATTCTCATGTGGTGGGCATGCTCGGTTCCGGCGGCATGGCTCAGACTTTCCTGGAAGCCTATTGCGCTGTACGTGACATTCAGAAGGTGAAGGTATTCAGTCTGACGCCGGCCAATCGTGAGCGCTATGCCGAGACTATGAAAAAGCGGCTTGGAATCGATGTCGTTCCGGTCGCCTCAGCACGCGAGGCTGTCCGTGGTGTTGACATTCTCTCATGCTGCACCGACTCAATGTCGCCCGTTTTCGACGCTGATTGGCTTGAACCGGGTATGCACGTGGCGAACCTCAATCCGGCCGAGGTAAGCGAGCCGGCCTACCGGCATTTCGACGTGGTCATCCGTCAGGGCACAGCGGGCGGACGTCCAGCACAAGATTCGGATCGCCAGCGCATGGAGGTCGGTCTTAGCCCAATGGCTTACATCGCCGGTTCAGAGGACGAAATGAAGCGACTTCCAAAATCGCGGCCTGAATTGCGCGGATTTGGCGGTGAGTATCCGCATTTCGCTGACCTCGCACTCGGGAAGGTTCCCGGCCGCACGAACCACGATCAGATTACTTTCTATCATAACATCGGCAATCAGGGCCTTCAGTTCTCTTCCGTCGGTGGTTTCGTCTATCGCAAGGCCACTACGCAGGGGCTCGGACGCGAATTGCCGACCGAGTGGTTTGTTCAGGACATCCGCGACTGACGGAGAGATCAAGAGATAGGAAAAGGGATAGGGGCGAGATTCATCGCGCTCGGCGCGGGGATCGACGCCCTTCTTTGATCGGCAGGAATCCCGCGTGGTATATTTGAAGAAGCGCTCCGCCTGCGCGGGGCGCGTTACACGGGACCGAAAACCATAAGGAGGAGATCATCATGTTCCGATTCAGGCGTATCGTCCAATTCGCGATTGCGGCCGCCGCGATCGCACTCATTGCAGCGAGCGGGCCGCTCGGCGCCCAAGAGAAAGTCAAGATCGGCCTCGCGGTGCCGAACTACGGCCCGCTCGCGGCGGTATACGTGGCTGAAGAACTCGGCTATTACAAGCAGTTCGGCGTCCAGGCTGAAATCACCGCCTATCGCGGCGGGGCGGCGGCGCAGCAGGCGCTCGCCGCGGGGGAGGCCGACCTCATCGACTTTTTTCCGCCAGGCGTCGCGCTCGCGGTGAAAAAGGGCGTGAAGGAGAAGATCGTCAGCGCCGCTCAGGTCGTCGCCGACGGCTGGCACCTGATCGTGCTCAAGGATTCCCCCATCAAATCGGTGAAGGATCTCGCGGGCAAGAAGGTGGGCATCACCGCGAAAGGCAGTACCGTCGACTTCTTCGCGCTTTGGGCCGCGAAGAAGGGGGGGGGCGAGATCCAGACCGTACCGGTCGGGGCGGGCGGTTTGATTCCGGCGCTGAAAAGCAAGCAGGTGGATGCCGTCTCGTTGTTTTCGCCGCTGTCGCTGCAGCTGCTCGCAACCGGTGAGGGTCGCTCCATTGTCGATTACGGCAAGGACATCGGCCCGTCGTTGCCGGACGTGTGGGTGGCGAGCCAGGCGATCATCGATCAGCGTCCCAAGGCTCTCGAGGGCGCGCTGCGCGCGATCTTCAAGGCGACCCGCTACCTCAAGGAAAACCGCGCCTATGCGCTCAAATACCTCAAGAACTTCACCAAGGAAGCCGATGACAAGGTGATAGAGCTCGAATACGAGAACGCCGTCATGGGGCGTACGACGGATGCCGTGATGCCGCCGGAATGGCTGCGCGCGTCGATGGCGCTCGCCGAAGGCTCGGGGCTCGACTTGGCCAAGATCGAGGAAATCTACACCGACAAGTTCGCCCAGGTGAAAGAGTAAACCAGTAGCCCGCCCGCCTGATGCGATCGCTCGCAGCGCAGCTGATCTGCGCCGCCGTCCTCTCCGCGCTGTGGGAGACGGCGAGCCGGCTGCAGCTCGTGGATCCGTCCCTGTTGCCGCCGTTCTCGATGGTATGCGCGGCGCTCTGGTCGATGCTGTGGGACACGCAGATCCTCTACGATGTCTGGGTAACGGCTGTCGAGGTCACGGTCGCTTTCCTGATCGCGGCGCCGCTCGCCCTGGCCTGCGGATTCTTTCTGGGCGAGAAGCCGCGCTGGGGAGATGTGTTCAACCCAATCATCGAGTTCATCCTGGCGGTGCCGCAGTCGGTGTTTCTGCCTCTGTTCATGCTGGCGCTCGGCACCGGCTACACGCAGAAGATCGTCTTCGGCGTCACGCACGCGTTCTTCGTCATCGCGGTCAACACCGTGGCCGCCGTGCGCACGGTGCCGCACGCCTACGTTCTGCTGGCGCGCGCAAGCGGCGCCGACCGCCGCCAGATCTATCGGCGCATCTACTTTCCGGCGATGCTGCCGCTGGTGCTGACCGGCCTTCGTCTGGGCATGATCTTCAACGTCATCGGCATCCTGCTCGCCGAGATGTTCTCGTCGCGGCATGGATTCGGGCGGCTGATCTTCTCCTGGGGGGAATCGTTTCAGGTCACGCGTCTTCTGGCCGGCATCCTGCTCGTCACGCTGCTGACGATCGCGTTCAACGAGGCGATGCGCGCGTGGGAAGTGCGCGCGAGCCGGGGCCAGAGCGCCGGGATCGCGGCATGAGCACGGTGATCGAGGCGCGCGCGATCGGGCGCGTCTTCAGCCATGACGGCGCCGAATTCCGCGCCGTCGACGACGTGTCGTTCACCGTGGGCGAAGGCGAATTCGTGTCCATCGTCGGACCGAGCGGTTGCGGGAAATCGACGCTGCTCATGATGATCGCCGGACTGGAGCCCGTGAGCGCGGGCGAATGCCTGATCGACGGCGAGCCGTTGCGCGCGCCCCAGCCGCGCAAGGTCGGCATGGTGTTCCAGGATGCGACCCTGCTGCCCTGGCTGACGGCGGCCGAGAACGTCGAGTTCCCGCTGTCGCTCACCGGGGAGGCGCGCGAATCGCGGCGGACTCGCGCGGCGGCGCTGCTCAGGCTGGTCGGGCTCGAGGCGTTCAGCGGACTGTATCCGCATCAGCTCTCCGGCGGCATGAAGCAGCGCGTGGCCATCGCGCGCGGCCTAGTGCGCGACCCACGCATCCTGCTGATGGACGAGCCGTTTGCCGCGCTCGACGAGCAGCACCGCATGAAAATGGGGGAGGAGCTGCTCCGCATCTGGACCGAGACGCGCAAGTCGGTCGTGTTCGTCACGCACAGCCTGAACGAAGCGATTTATCTCTCGGACGTCGTTTTGGTGATGCGCACGCGGCCGGGCCGCATCGTCGAGCGCATCGGAATCGAGCTGCCGCGGCCGCGGCAATTCGAGATGCTGGGCGGCGAATACGTGGGCCGGGTGCGCAACCGGATCTGGGAATTGATCAGGATGGAGGTCACGTGAGGCCGCGCGCGATCCGGATCCTGCTGATCGCCGGATTGTTCGGCGTCTGGCTCGCCGCATCGGCTCTGGGCTGGACCAATCCGATCATCATCGCTTCGCCCGACGCCCTCGTTCTGGCGCTGCTGAAGGATTTTCCGCGTTTCGCGGACGGGTTGCGCGTCACGCTCGCGGAAATCGGCGCGTCGATCGCGATCGGCTGGACTGCCGGCGTCGCGGTGGGTCTGGTCGCGGGACGGTTCGGCGCCCTCGCGCGCCTAGCCGCGCCGATCCTCACTTCCGCGTTTGCCGTTCCGCTGATCGTGCTTTACCCTCTGCTGCTTGCCTGGGTCGGGATCGGCTCGCCATCGAAGGTCCTGTTCGGCGTGCTTTCCGGCTTTTTCCCGATTGCGCTCAACACCCTCACCAGCGTGCAGCGCGTCGATCCGCGGTTCGTGCTCATGGCGCGCGCCATGGGCGCAACCGAAATGCAGATATTCGTTCGGGTGATCGCGCGGCTGGCACTTCCCGGGATCGTCTCCGGCCTGCGCGTCGGAACTGCGTTGACCGTGATCGGCGTCGTGGTGACCGAGATGCTCGCCTCCACCGCGGGCCTGGGCTACCTGATCTCCTACCATACGACCTTGTTCGACACCGGACATGTCTACCTGGGCATCGCGCTCGCGCTTGTCGTCGTGCTGGTTCTCAATCACGCGCTGAGCACACTGGAGAAGCGCCTGGGGACGTGGCGCGTCGTTCAACAGGAAGCGGGGCGGGCTGCGTGAGCAACTGGTTGATAGGCGTTGACACCGGCGGGACATTTACCGACCTGGTCGCGTTCGAGGCGCAGACCGGCGAGGTCCGGGTCGCGAAAGTCCCCTCCGTCCCGCGGGACCCTTCGACGGCGGTGAGCAACGCGTTCGCCGAGCTATTCGACACCGGCGTCGCGCCGACCGAGGTGCGTTTCCTGGCGCACGGCACCACCGTGGGCACCAACGCGCTGCTCGAGCAAAAGGGCGTGCGCGCGGGCTTGCTCATCACCAGGGGATTTCGCGCGGTCTACGAAGCGCGCAGCTGGTCGCGTCCGGTGGGCGCCGACCTAGTCGACACGTTCTACCAGAAACCGCCGCTGCTGGCGCCGCAAAAATGGACTTGCGAAATCACCGAGCGCGTGAATTACGCGGGCGAGGTGCTCACGGCGCTGGACGAGGACTCTGTGCGCAGCGCCGCGCGGCTGCTGAAATCGCGGGGTGTGGACTCGATCGCCGTCTGTTATCTCTTCAGCTTCCTGAACCCGGCGCATGAAGAGCGCACCGCGGCGATCATTGCGGAAGAAGCGCCGGAGGTCCGCGTGTCGCTGTCCTCGCGCGTGCTGCCGGTGATCCGGGAGTATCCGCGGCTGTCGACGACCGTGGTGGACGCCTACGTCGGCCCGATCATCGAGCGCTATCTGCTGCGTCTGGTTGAGCGCTTGCAGGGCATCGGCGTGGGCACGCCCCAGGCGTATCTGATGCAGTCCAACGGCGGGCTCATGCGCATGACGGTCGGCGCGCGCTACCCGAACCAGACGCTGCTCTCGGGCCCGGCCGGCGGCGTCGTTGCCGGCATCGATCTTGCGGCGCGCACCTGCTCGTCGCACATCGTAACTTTTGACATGGGAGGCACCAGCACCGACATCTGCGTGATCGTCGATGGGCGCGCCGAAGAGACCAGTGAATCGCGGCTGGGCGGGCAGGACGTGGGCACGCCGGCGCTGCAGATCCGCACCCTGGGCGCAGGCGGCGGCGCGATCGCTTCGGTCGGACGCGACGGTCTGCTCAAGGTCGGACCCGACAGCGCCGGTGCCCTGCCCGGCCCTGCGTGCTATGGGCGCGGCGGCGAGCTTCCCACGGTTACCGACGCCAATCTGTTGCTGGGCGTCTTCGGCACGGACAGTCTGCTGGGCGCCCGCATGACCCTTGATCGGGAGCGCGCCGAGCGCGCCGTTCGAACGCTTGCGCAGCGATTGAACTTGAGCCTGACCGAGGCCGCGGCGGGCATCGTCAGGATCGTCAACAACAACATGGCGATCGCCCTGCGGCTGACGCTGCAGGAGCAAGGGCACGATCCGCGGCGTTTCGCGCTGGTCGCCTACGGCGGGGGCGGGCCGATTCATGCGCCGCAGATCGCCGGCGAGCTGCGCATTCCGCGCGTGCTCGTTCCGCTGCGCCCGGGCCTGTACAGCGCGATGGGCCTGCTGCAAACGCAGGTACGGCATCGCTACCTCAAGTCCTCCATCGGGGTGCTGTCGAGATTTCCGGTCGAGCGGATGAACCGGATCTTCGCCGATCTGCTCGAACAGGCGCGCGAGGACCTGCGCGCCGAGGATTTCCAGGAAAGCGAGGCCGTCATCACGCGCCAGGTCGATCTGCGCTATCTGCACCAGGGCTACCAGTTGACGGTCGACAGCCCGGCGCTGGAAATCGCGGCGAGCGACCTGGGGGAACTGAAGCGCGCGTTCGACGCGCTGCATCTGCGCCTATACGGCCAGAACGCCGAGGGCGAAGAGGCCGAAGTCGTGACCTTCCGGCTGGCGGTCGAGCTAGCCGTGCCCAAGCTGCAAGTCCGCGAGATTGCGACCGGCAACGGCGATCCGGAGCGCGCGCGCAAGGGGACCCGCTCGCTGTACGAACACGGCTCGAAGCGCTTCTTTGATGCGCACGTCTATCAGCGGGAGAAGCTGCTCGCGGGCGACCGCATTGCGGGGCCGGCCATCGTGGAGCAATTCGACGCGACGAGCGTGCTCGCCGCCGGGCAGAAGGCGCAAGTAGATGGGTTCGGCAATCTGGTGATCGATACAAGGACATCGCAATGAAGCTCGATCCGATAACGATGGAAGTGGTGATCAACCGCCTGCGGGAGGTCGCGGCAACGATGGAGCACGCTCTCTATCACACGGGTTACTCGCCGATCCTGCGCGAATCGCAGGACGGCACCGCGGGCATCACCGGCGCCGAAGGCCGCGCGGTCATCGTCAGCGGCGGCCTGCAGTACCATTCGCTGCCCTACTACCACGCGGTGCAAAGCGTGCATGCACGCTTCGGCGAATCGATTCGTGCCGGCGACAGCTTCATCGTCAACGACCCGTACAAGGGCGGTAACCCGCATGTTCCCGACATGGTCGCGGTGACGCCGGTGTTCTTCGACGGGCGCATCATCGCGCACACGGTGAGCGTCGCGCACAAGAGCGACATGGGCGGCATCGTTCCCGGCTCTTCGGGCGCGGCCTCGCGCGAGATCTACCACGACGGACTGCTGCTGCCGCCGCTTCGATACCAAACCCCCGAGGGCGTGAACGAGAGCGTCGAGGACATCATCCGTAACAACAGCCGCGTGCCCGATATCGTCATCGGCGACCTGCGCGGGCAGGTGGGCTGCACCCGGCTTGGCGCGACCCGCCTGCAGGCCCTGGCAGAGGAGTATGGCGTGGACACGGTCTGCGCGACCATGAGCGAATGGCTCGCCATCACGGGGCGGCGTCTGCGACGGGAATTCGCGGGCTGGGGCGACGGCACGGCCGAAGCCGAGGGTTTTCTCGATCACGACGGGGCGGATATCGCGACGCCGGTACGCATCCACGTGCGCGCGACCAAGCGCGGAGATACGCTGGTGCTCGACTTCTCCGGCTCCGGCCCGCAGACGCGGGGACCGGTAAACGTGTTGGCGCCGACGGCGCAAGCCTGCGCGCTGCTGGCGGTCATCGCCGCGACCGATCCGGACATCCCGATGAACGCGGGCCTGCTCGACGCGGTGGAGTTCGTGATGCCGCCGGGAACGGTCGTGAGCCCGCGTCACCCGGCAACGATGAACCACTATTTTCCAAGCGCGCACCTCACTTATAACTGCGTGCTCTCGGCGCTCGGGAAGCTGCATTTCGAGCGGGCGGTCGCGCCTTCGGGCCTGGGCACGGGTGGGCTCGCGATCGGTTATGCCCAGTCGCGCAGCGGCAAGCGCGCAGTGCAGTACGAGCTGATGGTGACCGCGCTCGGCGGCACCAGCAGCCGGGACGGCGCGTCTATCGTTCTGCCGATGAACCACTTCACCCCCAGCACGCCGGTGGAGATCCTCGAAACCGAGTATCCGGTGATGGTGCGGCGCTACGACCTGTGGCGCGATTCGGCGGGCGCCGGCGAGTTCCGCGGCGGCATCGGCCACGTGCGCGAGTACCAACTGCTCACCGACTGCATGCTCACGGCGCGCACTTCGAATCACAAGTTCGGCGCCTGGGGATTGCTCGGCGGCAAGGGCCCGCCTACGTCGCACACCTATATCGAACGCGACGACACCGGGTGCGAGGAACTCGGACCGCTGGCGCAGCGCGAGGCGAGGCTCGGTAGCGTGCTGCGCCTGGAGCAAAGCGGCGGAGCGGGGTACGGCCCTCCGCTCAAGCGCCAGATCGAGCGGGTCCTGGAGGACGTCTTGAACGGCTACGTCTCGACCGAGGCGGCACGCGGAGACTACGGTGTCTGCATCGATCCCGGCACGTTGCAAGTGGATGCGGCGAAGACCCAAGCGCTGCGCAAGCCTGCGTGAAATCGCAGGTGGGCTGCGTCGATCGGCACATTATCGAGAGAGGGAGACAGCATGACAATGGCGAAAACCAGATTCGACCTCACCGGCCGGGTCGTCATCGTGACCGGCGGCGGCTCGGGCATCGGCAAGGTGTATTCGACGCGGCTCGCCGAAGCGGGCGCTCGCGTGCTGATCGCCGACCTCAAGCGCGAGGATTCGGAGCGCACTGCGGCAGCGCTTGCCGGCGCGCCCGGCGAAGCGCTGGCGGTTGCGACCGATGTCTCGGATGAAGCCGCAACGATGCGCATGGCCGAGGCGGCGGTGAACAAATGGGGAAGGATCGACGGCCTGGTCAACAACGCGGGGCTGATGAGCACCCTGACGCGGCGGCCGTGGCACGAAATTCCCGTTGCCGAGTGGGACCGGGTGATGGAAGTGAACCTGCGCGGAATGTTCCTGTGCTGCCGCGCCGTTTACGGCCAGATGAAAAAGCAGCGCTCGGGTTCGATCGTCAACATTTCCTCGCAGAGCGTGCTCGAGGGCACGCCCAAACGCCTGCATTACAGAACGTCCAAGGCGGGCGTCATCGGGCTCACACGCGTGCTGGCGCGCGAGGTCGGAGCGGACGGCATCCGGGTGAACACCATTACGCCGGGGCTCACGCTCTCCGACACCCAGGTCGCCTCCTCTGATCCGGCCCACCTCGCCGACACGGCGAAGGGCCGGGCGCTCGAGCGCCCCCAGGTGCCCGACGACCTGGTCGGCGCGGTGATGTTCCTTTTGTCGGACGCCTCCGCGTTCATCACCGGGCAATTGCTCAATGTCGACGGCGGCAAGTCGATGCACTGATCGCGGCGCGCGAGCCGGATGGTTGCGCCCACCCCCTTTCACGCCTATCCGCGTGAAATAAAATTTCCACGTTAACCGGGTTTTGCAAAAGCCTCCTATGTGACTTTGACGGAAGCGTGCATTCGAGGTACGCTCCGTTTTTCAAGTGAAGGATACCGATGGGCCATCCGCGCGAAACTGCAAGCCTTCGGTCGCAGTTGGATCCGATCCTGCCGCGGCATCGCGATCTGTACTACGGCGGCGAATGGCGCGCGCCGCGAGGCGGCCACCGCGATACGCTGTGCCCCGCCACGGGCGAAACCCTCGGCCCGGCGGCCGAGGCGAGCGCCGCCGACGTCGCCGCCGCGGTCGGCTCGGCGCACCGGGCCTTCAAGGATTGGCGCCGGGTCAAGCCGCTCGAGCGCGCCGCGATGCTCAAGCGCCTCGCCGAATCGCTGCGGGCAAATGTCGGCGATCTCGCCATGCTGGATGCCGCCAATTGCGGCAACCCGATCCAGAAGGCGCAGCGCGATGCGCTGGTCGCCGCATCGCAGATCGATTTCTACGCCGGACTCGTCACCGAAATGAAAGGCGAGACCATTCCCATGGGCGAAGGCGTCGTGAATCTGTCGGTGCGCGAGCCGTACGGCGTGTGCGCTCGCATCGTCGCCTACAACCACCCGATCCAGTTCACCGCCGGCAAGATCGCCGCGCCGCTGGCTGCCGGCAACACAATAATCATGAAGCCGCCGTATCAGGCGCCGCTGTCGGCCTTTCGATTGATGGAGATCGTGGACGGCATCCTGCCGCCCGGCGTGCTCAACATCGTGACGGGCGGACGCGAGTGCGGCGAGGCACTGGTCACCCATCCTCTCGTTCCCCGGGTGTCGCTCGTCGGCAGCGTGCCCACCGGCCGTGCCATCATGAAGGCAGGCGCGGACCGCCTGAAGCACGTCACCCTGGAGCTCGGCGGCAAGAACGCCTGCATCATCTACCCGGATGCCGAGATCGATAAGGCCATCGCCGGGGCCGTCAACGGCATGAACTTCCCCTGGTGCGGCCAGTCCTGCGGTTCCACCTCGCGGCTGTTCATCCATGAATCCGTCTACGACAAGGTACTTGCGGGTGTCCTCGACGCGACAAGGCACTTCAAGCCGGGAATTCCGACCGACATGAAAACCACCATGGGTGCGATCGTTTCCCTGGCCCAGTTCGACAAGGTTATGGGCTATATAGAGATCGGCAAGAGCGAGGGCGCGCGGCTCGCCTGCGGCGGAAAGCGGCCGGAAGATCCGCTGCTCTCGAACGGCTGGTTCGTCGAGCCGACGGTGTTCACCGAGGTCGAGCAGACAATGCGCATCGCCAACGAGGAGATATTCGGCCCCGTGCTCTCGGTCATCAGGTGGCGCGATGAGGAGGCGATGTTCGAGCAGGTCAACGCGGTCGAATACGGACTCACCTGCTCAATATGGACTACAGGTCTCGCGAACGCTCACCGCGCGGCCTCTCGGGTCGAGGCCGGATACATCTGGGTGAACCATTCCAGCCAGCACTTTCCCGGCGCGAGTTTCGGCGGCTACAAACAGTCCGGCATCGGCCGCGAGGAAGGTGCCGATGAGTTGCTCAGTTACACCCAGGTCAAGAACATCAATATCACGCTCTGAGCGTACCGGCTCTAATCGGCCTGGATACCTGCCTGGCGAATGAGGGGAGCCCAAAGTCGCTTCCGCTTCATCGATTGTGTCGCGGCTAATTTAACCTGTTTGGTTCCGGCTTGTCCGGCTTAGGGATTAAAATAGGGTCAACCATGGATGAGCTCGATTTTTCGGCCAAACCTGCGCCCCGCCCCGAGGCGGTCGCACGCGCCACCGCCCAGGTCGCCGCGCAGAGCCCGCTGTACCAGCCCGCCGTCGCGCTGGAATTCTTCCGCTCCGCCGGAACTATCGAAGACAAACCCGCCGGCAAGCCCATCTTCTCTGAAAGCGAGAAAGCCGGGGGATTATTCTCCAAGAACGCGCGCATGTACCTGCTGCTTGAGGGCGAAATCGGGCTGATGATCCAGAATAAATTTTTCGGGGTGGTGAAACCGGGCCATATATTCGGCGAACTCGCGGTGATCGGCGGGTTGTCCAGAAGCGCGACAGCGATGGCCAAAATCAACTGCCGCGTGCTGTCACTGGACGAAAAGCAATTTCACACCGCGCTGGAAAAGAAGCCCGAATTCGCGCTGATGCTGATGAGTACCATGGTGCAGCGCCTGCGCGAGAGCATCGCCAAGCTGGGTACTGCCCGCCCGGCGACCGCTCCCGCCGAGCGCAGCGACATCCTCGACCGCAAGACGCTCGCCGGTTTGCGCAGCGAACTCGCCGCGCAAGAGCCCGCCAGCTTCCCGGCAGGCAAGGTGATCATGAGCGCAGGCGCGGTCGGCGCGTTCATGTATGTCGTGTTGGAGGGCCGCGTCGCCATCTCGGTGGGCGACAGCGTGGTTGAACGCGTCGGGCCCGGCGGTATATTCGGCGAGATGGCGCTGGTCGACCGCTCCGCGCGCGCGGCCTCGGCGACCGCGGAAACCGACTGCAGACTGCTGGCGATCAACCGCAACGACTTCATCAACCTGGTCAAGGTCAAGCCCGCGTTCGGCGCCTCGCTGCTGAAATCGATCGCGGTGCGCATGCAGCAGCTCGCGCTGCAGGTTGCGCAGTTGCAGGCCTGAGCGGCCGGGGCGCATCCGCGCGAAATGCAGGAGCGCCCGCGCCCTTCACCGGGGCACCGGTCTCAGCCTAGCGTGTTCGGCGCGACGTCGACGCGCACGGTTGCGCGGTTGAAGGCGGCGAACACGGCGCGGATCGAACGATGTGCCCTCAGGCCGTTTGCGGGCTATGCCCCGCGGAAGCCTTGCGGATGCTTTGTTCGTCGGGCAATTGCCAGGTAATCAACAGCGAGCAGATGGCCACGGCCCCCAGTACCAGCAGGGCAAAGCCGAAGCCGGCCGCCTTGACCGCCGGCCCGAGTGCCCAGACGGCCATCGAACTCACGCCGAAGGAAACAGCCAGACGCATCCCGCTCACGCGGGAGCGGATGCTGTCATCGACAAAGCGCGCAATAATGGCGTCGGTGAACGGAATCGAGCCGAACACCAGCGCCATGAAGACGATCATCGCCAGATACAGCGTCCAGCCCTGGCTGAACGCGGCCAGCAGGAAGACGGGGCCCTGACAGGCGATAATGGCCAGCATCACGTTGCGAATCGGAAATCGATCGATCAGGCGCCCCACCGCCAATTGGGACAGCGACGAGAGCCCGTAGACGAGCGCGAGCAGCGTCCCGAGCAAGGCCGGCTGTTCCACCAGAATCGGCAAGCGCGCTTTCAGCAACTCGCCGTTGCCGTTGGTGGTGAAATTGAACAGGATGCTGCTGGTGATGGCGAGCATGGTCATCACCAGGAAGACCCTGTTTCGGGTGGCCGGAGGCAGTGCAATCTGCCTGACGCTTCGTTTCGCCGGCGCGCCGTCCTCGACCGGGGCGAACTTCATGAACAACAGGCCGCAGGCAATCGATATCACGCCCGGCACGATGAAAGCGGTCCTCCAGTCGGCATACTGAATCAAAAAGCCCGTCGATATGGCGGCCGCGGCGATGCCCAGATTGCCTGCCATGCCGTTGATGCCTATGGTGATGCCCGGCTTACTCGCATGGCGCAGCAACATCGGGATACCCACCGGGTGGTAAATCGAGGAAAAAGCGCCCATAACGCTCAGCGCCAGCGCCAACTCCCAAACGTTCTGGGTGAGGGCAATCAGCAGGGCCGAGCCGCCCATGCCGAAGAAATATACGAGCATCATCGCGCGCCGGCTCCACAGGTCCCCCAGCCGCCCCGCCGGGAACGATCCGATGCCGAACATGACAAAGGCGCCGGTGGTGTAGGGCATGAGATCTTCCCAGCGCCCGACGCCGAATTCGCGGGCGATAGTTGCCACCGCTGTCGCGAACACGAGCAGCATCAGATGATCGAGCGCATGGGCGAAGTTTAGCAGCAGCGAGGTGATGCGCCAGGCCATCACGGATTCCGGGGGTTCGAAAGCGGCAGTTTAACCCGGAACAACGAGTAGTTCCCGCGCATGGGGAGCGGCCGCCATCCGCCGGCCGCTTACACATTGTATCCGGCCGTGTAACCATTCGCCATTTGCCGGCGAACTACCTCTCAGAGCGCATCAAATGCATCGTTCGCGGCGCGCTGGACGCGCCCGCTGTATCCATCTTCGTCGGCGCCAGGGCCAGCGATGCGGATGGCGTAGCGTCTCGCGGCCCCTTTTTTTGCGGAGAATGTCATGGATCGTCGCCAATCACTGAAATGGCTGTTCGGCTTATCAGCACTACCATTGACCAACGCAGGCTCCGCCTGGGCGAAGAACAGTCCCGGCTCGCGCTTACTTAAGTCAAAATCCGATTGGGCTGCCCTGCTGCCGCCCCCGGCTTATCGGGTGTTGTTCGAGGAAGACACGGAACGCGCAGGCACAAGCCCCCTGAACCGGGAGAAACGCGATGGAAGTTTCGTCTGCGCCGCTTGTTACCTCCCCTTGTTCGACAGCACCAAGAAATACGAGAGCGGCACCGGCTGGCCAAGTTTCTGGCAGCCATTGCCCGAAGCCGTCGGCACCAAGACCGATTTCAAAATCCTCTATCCGCGCACGGAATATCACTGCGCTCGTTGCGGCGGACATCAGGGCCATATCTTCGATGATGGCCCGCAGCCGACCGGCAAGCGCTACTGCAACAACGGCGTTGCGCTGAAATTCGTGCCCCGCGGCGACAAGCTGCCGGAGCTGCGGACATGAAAACCTGGCCGCGTCTGGTCGGTTTGGCCGCGAACATTCTGCTGCTCGTCGGCAGCATCGGTTTCGCCGCCGACGCGCCGCCGGCGAGACCGGCAGACACCGCGACGGCCATTTTCGCGGGCGGCTGTTTCTGGTGCATCGAAGCGGATTTTGAGAAGCTGCCGGGTGTGATTGGGGCGGAATCCGGATATACCGCTGGAAATACCGCCAACCCCACCTACAAAGAGGTCGGTGCCGGCGGTACCGGGCACACCGAGGCAATCCGGGTAAGCTACGACCCGGCGAAAGTGAGTTATCAGCAACTGGTCGATTACTTCTGGAGGCACATCGATCCAACGGCGAGGGATCGGCAATTCTGCGATGCCGGAACACAATATCGCAGCGGCATCTACTGGCGGAACGAGGCCGAACGCAAAATCGCCGAAGCCAGCCGGGACGCGCTGCTGAAAAGCGGCAAGCTGGCGCGGATCCACACGGAAATCGCCGCCGCCTCGGCGTTCTACCCGGCCGAGGAATATCACCAGGACTACTACAAGAAGAATCAGATCCGTTATGCCTACTATCGCAAAAGCTGCGGCCGGGATGCCCGGGTGCGTGAGATCTGGGGCGACAAGTAGGCGCCTTATTCATGAATACGCGTGGATTCACCCTTTGCATGCTCGTCGCCGCGTCATCGGCCACCCCGCCGGTTAGCGCTTTCGCGGCCTGTGACGCGCGCAGCGGGCCGAAGACGGCGGCGCTGGTCGAGCTCTACACTTCCGAAGGCTGCTCCAGTTGTCCTCCGGCAGACGAGCAGCTCAGCCGCTTGCGCCAGGCGCTGGGTCCGGCGGCCGCGGTGGTGCCGCTGGCGCTGCACGTGGACTATTGGGACTACATCGGCTGGAAGGACGCGTATGCGCAGGGTAGCTTCGGCGAGCGTCAAAGCTGGCTGGTCCGTGCCAACCGGCACAAGATGGTCTATACGCCCCAGTTCTTCGTCGGCGGCACCGAGCTGCGCTCATGGCGGGGTGCGTTGCCGGACAGGGTGAGGCAGTTGAATGGCCTGCCGGCGGCGGCCGAGGTCCGGATCCAGGCGAGCTTGGCCCCTGGCGGCGCGCTGGCACTCAACGCGGAGGCAACGACGCGGGCCGGGGCCGGGCCGGCCGCGCTGTACCTGGCGCTCACAGAGAGCGGCCTCGCGTCGAAAGTGACGCGTGGCGAAAACAGAGGTGCTACGCTGGCGCACGATCATGTGGTGCGTGAATGGATCGGACCGATCCGCCTCCTCGCCGGCACCGCCTGGGTGCAGCGCGAGATCGCCTTGCCCGCGGCCTGGAACCGCGCGCGGCTGGAGGTGGTCGCTTTCGTGCAGGACGAGCGCAGCGGCAGCGTGCTGCAGGCGTTGAGCGCGCAGCGTTGCGCAGGTCCCTGAGTTCTGATTGAGGGAGTTTCCATGAATGACGATACGCGACCAATCCACCCAGTCTGGCTGCGCGCGACGCACTGGCTCAATGCGCTCGCGGTGGTGATCCTGGTGATGAGCGGCTGGCGCATCTACAACGCGGCGCCCTTGTTCGACTTCAAGTTCGCCAAGGCCATCACGCTGGGAGGCTGGCTCGGCGGCGCGATCCAGTGGCACTTCGCGGCGATGTGGTTGCTCGCCGCCAACGGCCTGGTGTACCTGTTGTGCAACGTCGCCACCTGGCGGCTCGTGCGCAAGTTTTTCCCGCTGTCGCCGCGCGCCATCGTCGCCGACCTGCTCGCCGCATTGCGCGGTCATCTGTCGCATGCGGATCCGCGCCAGTACAACGCGGTGCAGCGCGCCGCCTATTTGTTCGTGATTGCCGACGCGGTGCTGCTGGTGCTGTCGGGCCTGGTGCTGTGGAAATCGGTGCAGTTTCCGCTGCTGCGCGAGCTGCTGGGCGGCTATGAGACCGCGCGCCGCGTGCATTTCTTCGCCATGGCTGCGCTGGTCGCTTTCGTTATGGTGCACCTGGCAATGGTGGCGCTGGTGCCGCGTACGCTGTTGGCCATGATCCGCGGCCGTTAAGGAGTTACCCTCATGATAAAAAAAGCCCCCCGACTGGTCGCGATCGACGGCGACGCCGTGGTAAAGGAAGCGCTACGCCGCATCGAACAGCCGTCGCGCCGCCTGTTCCTGCAGCGCTCGCTCACGCTCGGCGGCCTGTCGCTTTTGACCGGCTGCGCTATCGTCGACGAGGACAGCGTCGAAACCGCGTTGATGCGGGTGTCGCGCTTCAACGACGATGTACAGGGCTGGCTGTTCGATCCCAAGCAGTTGGCGCCAACCTATCCCGAGTCGATGATCACGCGGCCGTTCCCGTTCAATGCCTACTATGACGAGGACGAGATACGCGAGGTCGATGCGGACAGCTACCGGCTCGAGGTCACCGGCATGGTGGCGGACAGGCACGCCTGGACGCTGGCCGAACTGCAGGCGCTGCCGCAGACCGACCAGGTCACGCGCCACATCTGCGTCGAGGGCTGGAGCGCCATCGGCAAATGGGGCGGAGTGAACTTCGCCAGCTTCCTCGCGCGCGTCGGCGCGGACACCAGCGCCAAGTACATCGGCTTCAACTGCGCCGACGACTATTACACCAGCATCGACATGCCGACCGCGCTACACCCGCAGACACTGCTGGCCTTGAGCTATGACGGCCGGCCGCTGCCACCGCGCTACGGCTTCCCGATGAAACTGCGCATGCCGACCAAGCTTGGCTACAAGAACCCGAAACACATCCAGGCAATTTTCATCACCAACACCTACCCCGGCGGCTATTGGGAAGACCAGGGGTACAACTGGTTCGGGGGTAGCTGAGTTCGGCTCGGACGCTCTCGCGCAAGCTCGGCTATCATTGCCGCAGGCCGATTCTTGCACGGGGGCGCCTACCATGAGCCACAAGCACCAGCACCTAATCCAGTCCATCTTCCACGACCCGATCAGCGCCAACATCCACTGGCGGGAGGTGGAGTCGCTGCTGCATCATCTCGGGGCCGAGGTCGAATCGCTCTCGGGCGCGCGCCTGCGTGTGAAGCTGCATGGCCACGAGGACGTGCTGCACCGCCCGCATCACGGCAACACGCTCGACCGCTCGGCGGTCAAGATCCTGCGCGAATATCTGGCGCGCGCCCGGGTTACGCCTTCGCTGCTCGAGGCAGACAAGCCCCGAGCGAAAGATGCCTAATCTATTGACGTGCGTGCGCAGATGCGCTCGCGCGACCGGGTACGTGGCACTGCTATAATTCAGCGCTCCGTCGTTGCCGCCGAGGCCGAGGCGAACGCGGCGCTGGCACACCTCGCTCAATGGAACTCTACGACATCGCCGTCATCGGCGGCGGCATCAACGGCGCGGGCGTCGCGCGCGACGCCGCCGGCCGCGGCCTCAAGGTGCTGCTCGCCGAGCAGAACGATTTCGCCTCGGCGACCTCCTCGGCCAGCACCAAGCTGATCCACGGCGGGCTGCGCTACCTCGAGTACTACAAATTCCGCCTGGTGGCCGAGTCCCTGGCCGAGCGTGAAGTGATGCTCGGCATCGCGCCGCACATCATCTGGCCGCTGGAATTCGTGCTGCCGCACGAGAAACACCTGCGCCCGGCGTGGATGGTACGCGCCGGCTTGTTCCTCTATGACCATATAGGCGGCCGCACCAGCCTGCCCAAGTCGCGCGGGGTCAGGCTCGCTCCGGGGACCCACGGCGCAGGCCTGAAGCCCGCGTTCACCCGCGGCTTCGCCTACTACGACGCCTGGGTCGACGACGCGCGCCTGGTGGTGCTGACCCTATCCTCGGCGCGCGCGCATGGCGCGACCGTGCTCGCGCGCACGCGCTGCACCGGCGCGCGGCGCGACGGCGATGCCTGGCGCGTGACGCTGCGGGAGCAGGCGAGCGGCAAGGAGACGGAAGTACGCGCGCGCAGCCTGGTGAATGCCGCCGGCCCCTGGGTGAAAAGCGTGCTTGATCACGAACTAAAAATCGACTCGCCCGGCCGGGTGCGCCTGGTGAAGGGCAGCCACATCGTGGTGCCGCGCATCCACGACAAACGCTACGCCTACATCCTGCAGAACCCGGACCGGCGGGTGATTTTCATGATTCCCTACGAGCGCGAGTTCACCCTCATCGGCACCACCGACGTGCAGGTCGCGGGCGAGGACCTGCCGCCGGTGATCTCGCCCGGGGAGGTGGCCTACCTGTGCGCGGCGGCAAGCCGCTACAGCGCGCGCGCGATCACCACCGATCAGGTGGCGTGGAGCTACAGCGGCGTGCGTCCCTTGTATGACGACGGCAAGGAAGACCCTTCGGCCATCACCCGCGACTACGTGCTGCTGCTCGA
Source organism: Betaproteobacteria bacterium (assembly GCA_016234705.1). GTDB lineage: Bacteria > Pseudomonadota > Gammaproteobacteria > Burkholderiales > SG8-39 > 2-12-FULL-64-23. The sequence continues at coordinate 29,568 of JACRAS010000074.1, forward strand.
CCAGCAGGGCCCGCCGCTGCTGTCCATTTTCGGCGGCAAAATCACCACCTACCGCAAGCTCGCCGAGCATGTGCTGGAGAAGCTCGCGCGCTGGGTCCCGGCGCGCCGGCCCTGGACCCATGCGGAGGCGCTGCCGGGGGGCGATTTCGGCGGGCGCTATTTTCCGGGCGTGCTGGGAGATCTCCGCTCACGCTATTCCGGGCTCGATCCGCATTGGCTGGCGCGCCTGCTGCGCCGTCACGGCACGCTCGCCGGGCAGATTCTCGACATCGCGAAATACGAGGCCGACCTGGGCGAGAACTTCGGCGGCGGGCTGTACGAGCGCGAGCTCGCCTATCTGATCGAGCACGAGTGGGCGCGCACGGGCGAAGACGTGTTGTGGCGGCGCACCAAGTGCGGCCTGCATATGAGCGAGGCGCAGCGAAGCCGCGTCGCCCGCCGCCTGGCGGAGGGGCGGTGAAGCCGTTCGCCGCCATGCCGGCCGCAGTCGTGAAAAACGTTCGCGGCGTGTTCTGCGACATCGACGACACGCTCACCAGCGAGGGCAAGCTCACCGCCCGCGCCTATGCCGCGCTGGAGCGGCTGCGCTCGGGCGGCAGGCTGGTCGTCCCCATTACCGGCCGGCCGGCCGGCTGGTGCGATCATATCGCGCGCATGTGGCCGGTGGACGCGGTGGTGGGCGAGAACGGCGCTTTCTATTTCTATTACGACGCCGCGCAAAAGAAACTCGCGCAGCGCTTTCTGTTCGATGCGGCGGCGCGCGCCGCCAACCGCCAAAAAATGATCGCCGTGCGCGAGCGCATCCTGCGCGAAGTGCCGGGCTGCGCGCTTGCCTCGGACCAGCGCTACCGCGAGGCCGATCTCGCCATCGACTTCTGTGAGGACGTGCCGCGCCTGCCGTTTGCCGAGGTGGACCGGATCGCCGCGCTGATGCGCGCGGCCGGGATGACGGCGAAAATCAGCTCCGTCCACGTCAACGGCTGGTTCGGCGACTACGACAAGCTCGGCATGACGCGCACTTTGATGCAGGAGCGCTATGGCATCGATCTCGCGCTCGACCAGGCCGGGTACCTGTTTGTCGGCGACTCGCCCAATGACGCGCCCATGTTCGGGTTCTTTTCCAATTCGGTCGGCGTGGCCAATGTGGCCGATTTCGGCGCGCGCCTGAGCGACGCGCCGGCTTATGTAACCAGCCGGCGCAGCGGCGAGGGTTTTGTCGAAGTCGCGGAGCGCTTGCTGCAGGCGAACCATGGCGCATAGCCTCGGATACGTCTATTTGCCGGCCGCGCTCGGGATCCCCCTCGCGAGCGTCCGCACCGCACCCTTGGGCGCGGCCACCGCGCATCGCCTGCCGGCCACGCGCCTGAAGCAAGTGTTCGCGCTGCTGCTCTACGCGCTCGCCGCCAAGATGACGATCAGTCTGTGGTAATGAATGTCGCGCGCGGGGCGCACGATTGCTCCGCTGCCGCGAACAGCGGGTCTAGCCGACGTACCAGAAGTAATAAGTGGCAATGCCGCCCAAAGCCACTATCCAGTAACCTGCGAGCGTAGCGCGCATCAGGTTTTTCCACCATTTGATGCGCCAACGCTTCGGCACGATTCCGTTCATTTGCAGCACGATCCACAAGCCGCTCACGACGGTGAAGCTGCCGGCCAGGGCATGCAGCCAGGTGATGCCGATGCGCGCCTCGGCGAAGTCGGCCATTTTGGCGGGCCTCACATCCTGCATCGATGCCGCCATGATGAACGCCACCAGCACGACGTTGAGCAGCACCCAGGTGGTCTGGTTGTACTGATGCGCGTCGATGTTGCCGCTACGGGCGAGGAAGAAGCCGAAGGTGAGCCCGGCGACGAGCAGAATCTCCAGCGCCAGGTTGATGTCGGCGATGAGCGGCGCCGGCCCGAAAAACCCCGGCGTGCCCTCGAGTTTGTTCGCGCCGATCCAAAGGATTCCGGCGAGCGTGCCGCCGACCAGGATGACCGCCGCGATGATCGCGGGCAGTTTCCAGCGCTGTGCGTCCATCCTACCTCCCCGCAGAAAGACCGACTTCAGTTTACCGCAGAGGCGCAACGCGGAGGCCGCGGGGATCCTCGTTTCTGTACCGATGAAAATCCATCCGTGCAAAATCGAGGATCTTGGAGAAAACCCGAAATCACTAATTGCCGCGGCTCGAATGTTGGGCTGGATCTGCAGCCCAGGCTGCGAACGAGTCCTCCTAGTCGAGCTTAACGCCGGCGTCCTTGACCACTTTGCCCCAGCGGCCGATTTCACTGTGGACGAAGGTCGCGAACTGTTCCGGCGGCATGCCGCCGGTTTCGGCGACCTGGGACGCCCAGATGTTCTTCATGTCCGGCAGGTTCATCGCCTTTACGGTTTCCCGGTACATGCGCTCGACGACCTCTTTCGGCGTGCGCTTGATCGCCCACAGCGCATACCAGGTGCTTATCACCATGCCGGGGATGCCAACTTCGTCCATGGTGGGAATATCGGGGAAGAGGGACGCGCGCTTGGGCGTGGCGATGGCGAGGCCGCGCAGCTTGCCCGCTTTCATTTGCGTGGAGGAGGTGCCCATGCCGTCGAACACGAGGTCGATCTGGCCGGCGAGGAAATCCTGCATCATCGGGCCCGCGCCGCGGTATGGAATGTGGACCATCTTCGTGCCGGTGACGTTCATGAACAGTTCCATCGCGAGATGGTGCGCCGTGCCGCTGCCGGGCGAGCCGAAGTTGAGCGTGCCCGGATTGGCGCGGGCGTAATCGACCAGCTCCTTGATCGTCTTGAACGGGTGCTTCGGATGCACCACCATCACCTGCGGCACATAGGCCACCACGGTAATCGGAATGAAATCGCGTTCGAGGTTATAGGGCAGCTTGGTGTAGACGCTTTCGGCGATGGTGTGGTGGATCGCGCCCATGAAGAAGGTGTAGCCGTCGGGCGTGGCGCGCGCGGCGTTGGCCGCGCCCACGGTGCCGCCCGCGCCGCCCTGGTTCTCGACGTACACGGTCTGGCCCAGGCTTTGCGTCAGCTTCGCCGAAAGCGGCCGGGCGAAGGTGTCGGTGCCGCCGCCCACGGGGAAGGGGTTGATGATGCGGATGGGTTTCGTTGGCCAGGCCTGGGCTTGAGCGAGCGTTGCGCCGGCGACCAGCGCCAGCGTCGACAGCAGCGCGGCTAGTTTAGATGTCAGTTTCATCATGTCTCCTCCGAATTTAGCCCGAACTGTTTATCGTGTTGCGGGCATTGTTTTACAAACTTGCCTGGGGTCCGTTAACAAAACAGGCAAGCCCCAGTGTGCCACAGTCGCCGGCAAAATTTAAGCCACAGCGAACTGCGCCCTCCTTCATCAGCGGCACGATTCTACCGATGATTTGAGATTCTCACTTGCCCTTGAATTGCGGTTTCTGCTTTGCCAGGAACGCGTTGAAGCCGATGCGATAGTCCTCGGTGTCGAAGCAGGCGTAGCCTTCGTCGCGCTCGGCTTCGGTGAGCGCGCGCGGATCGGCCAGGCGGCGCGCGAATTTTTTGTGCCAGCGCGCCACCAGCGGCGCGCCCGCGGCGATGCGCGCGGCCGCGGCGAGCGCTTCGGTCGTCACCTGGTCGTCGGCGACGACGCGATTGACCAGGCCCTTTTGCTTCGCTTCCTCGGCGCCGAATACCCGGCCCTCGAGCAGGATTTCCAGCGCGGTGGCGCGGCCGACCAGGTCGACGAGCGCGGCCATTTCGCCGTAGCCGACCACCAGGCCGAGCTTGTTGATCGGGATGCCGAAGCGGCTGGATGCGCCGCAGATCCGCAAGTCGCATTGCGAGGCGATTTCGAGCCCGCCGCCGACGCACACGCCGTGGATCATGGCCACGGTCGGATGGCGGCATTCGGCCACCGCGCGCATGGCGCCTTCGATTTTGTCGCCGTAATCCTTCGCCACCCTGGCGTTGGCGCGCATTTTATCGAACTCGGAAATGTCGGCGCCGGCGGCGAAGGCCTGCTCGCCCGCGCCGCGCAGCACGATGCAGCGCACGCCGTCGTCGGCTTCGAGTTCGCGCACGATCTCGCCCAGGCGCATCCACATGCCGTAGCTCAGGGCATTCAATTTATCCGGGTTGTTCAGCACCACGGTCGCGATGGCGCCGTTGCGCTCGATATAGACAGGATCAGACATGAACATCACCTTTGCTCCAATCACAAAGAACACGAAGGAAAGGAATGCCGGGCTTCCCTGGCGAACCTTCGTATCCTTCCTGGTAAGAATCAGCGATAGAACAGCTCCACCAGCCCCAGCCCGGTGACGGGGATGTAAGTGACCATCATCAGCACCGCGAACAACACGCCGATGAAGTAGATATTGACCTTGCTGACCTCCCACACGCTGGCCTTGGCGATCGAGCACGCGACCATGAGCACGCTCGCCACCGGCGGGGTCTGCTGGCCGATGCCGAGGTTGATGGTGACGATCAGGCCGAAATGCACCGGGTCGATGCCGGCCGCTTTCACCAGCGGCATCACCACCGGCACCACCAGAATGATCGCCGCCGCCGAGTGCAGAAAGCAGCCAAGCACCAGGAACAACAGATTCAGCATCGCCAGCACGAACCACTTGTTGGTGGTGATCTCCGCGACCGCGCGCGCGAGCTGCTGCGGCGCCTGGATTTCGGTGAGATAGGCGCCGAGCAAGGATGAAGTCGCCACCAGCAGCATCACCACCGCGGTCTGCGAGCCGCCCTCGATCATCGCCTGCTTGAGATGGGCGAGATCGAGTTCGCGATAGACGGCCAGACCGATGAACAGGGCGGCGATTACCGCCAGCGCCGCGCCCTCGGTGGCGGTGACCACGCCGCCGAAAATGCCGCCCAGGATGATTACCGGCAGGAAAAACGCCCAGAACGCCTGCTTGAATGTCTTCGCGACGCGCGACCAGCGAAACGCCTCTTCCCGCGGCAGCTTGTAGCGGCGCGCGAACCAGTAGGCCATGCCCATCAGGCCGAAGCCGCCGATGACGCCCGGCACGATGCCGGCGACGAACATCTGCACCACCGAAACGTCCGCCATCACCGCGTAGAGAATCATCGGAATCGACGGCGGAATGATCACGGCGAGCGTGGCGGCGGAGGACATGACCGCGGCGGCCACCGCCTTGGGATAGCCCTTGTTTTTCATCGCCGGGATCAGGATCGAGCCGAGCGCTGCCACGTCGGCGACCGCCGAGCCCGAAATCTCGGCGAAGAACATCGAGGCGCCGATCGATACCATCGCCAGCCCGCCGCGGACAAAACCGAGCAGCGCGGACGCGAATGCAATCAGCCGCGTCGAGATGCCGGAGGCGTTCATGATGGCGCCGGCAAGGATGAACAGGGGAATGGCCAGCAGCGGGAAGTTGGTGGCGCCGTTGTACATGATGATCGGAACGTTGGGCAGCGACGCCAGCCCCTGCACCGCCACCATTGCGATCACGGCCACGATGCCTAGCGCCACCGCGATCGGCACGTTGATCACCACCAGCGCCAGCACGCAGGCGAAAAGCAGCAGTATTTCCATCAGTGACTCGCCTCCTTCGCCTTGTCTTCCCCGCCGCCGCCGTGGCCGTGACGCGCCTCGGCATAAACAGCGGGAAGGTTGAGCGCTTCCCCGATCAGGATCAGCACCGCGCCGATCGGGATCACCGACTGCACGTAATTGACCGAAATTTCCGGCAGCGACACCAGGTGGTCGGTGGCGAGCACCTCGAGTATCGACCAGCCGGTGTAGGCGAGCAGAATGAAAAATCCGAACACCAGCACTTCGGCAAGCAGCGCCAGGGGCAGGCGCAGCGCCGGCGGGAAAATCGCCACCAGTTCAGGACACGAGATATGCCCGCGTTTTACCGCCGCGAGCGCCGAACCGTAGTAGGTCAGCCACGCCAGCAGGATAGCGGCGACTTCGTCGTACCAGGCGAGCGCCATGCCTATGGTGCGAAACACCACGCCCAGCGGCACCTCGATCGCCAGCGCGGCCATCAGGGCAATGACCACCCATTCGAGGGCGCGCGCGTAGCGCCCGCGAAAATTCGCCAGAGTCAAATTACCCTCCCCCCGTTCGCTTTATCTGGGACCAGCGCCGGATGCCGCGGCGCGCTACTTGCCAAGCGCGATGGCGCGTTCGATGACCTCCTTGGCGCTCGGCACTTCCTTGGCGTAGTCGTCGTACACGGGCTTGGAGGCCGCGATGAAAGCGTCTTTGTTGGCCGTGTTTACGCTGATGCCGGCGGCATTCATCTTGGCGAGCAGCTCCTCGTCGTCCTTCGCCGCCTTGTCATAGACGAACGCCTGCGTATCCTTTGCCGTGTCCTCGAGGATCTTGCGCACGTCCGCCGGCAGCGAGGGCCATTTCTTCGTGCCCACGACCAGGTAGGCAGGCGTGTAGACATGGCCGGTGATCGAGAGGTACTTCTGCACCTCGTGGAACTTGGCGCTGGCGATTTGCGCATACGGGTTTTCCTGGCCGTCCATGACGCCGGTCTGCAGCGCGGTGAATACCTCGGAGAATTTCATCGGGCTGGGATTGGCGCCATACGCCTGGAACATCTTTACCCGCCACTTGCCCTCCGGCACGCGCAGCTTGATGCCCTTCAGGTCGCCCGGAACGTTGATCGGGTGCTTGTTGTTGGTGATGTGCCGGTAGCCGTTCTCCCACACGGCGAGCACAGTGATGCCTTTCTTTTCGGCCTCGGGCGCGATCTTCGACCAGAACAGCTCTTTCTCGATGCGCTGCATGTGCTTGCGGTCCTTGACCAGGTAGGGCATCTCGAACACGCCGAAGATGTCTGCTTCCGAGGACATGACGGTGGAAGGCTCAACCATGTCGATCGTCCCCAGCTTGAGCTTCTGCAGCATTTCCTTGTCGCCGCCGAGCTGGCTCGACCCATAGACCACCACCTTGAATTTGCCGCCAAGCTTGGCGTTGGCGCGCTTGGCGAATTCATCGGCTGCCGCACTAAATAGCGAGCCCGGCTCGCCTACGTGTCCGAGCTTGAGTTCAACACCTTGCGCCGCGGCAATGAGCGGTGCTGCGCAGAACGCCGCGATGCTTCCCAATCTGAATAGTTTCATCCGTTCCTCCTTCGAAATTGCTGCCCTGCGGATGCGGGCAGTCTTTCCACCGCCGCCGCATGAGCGCGGGACGGGTGCTGCAATCAAGCGGCAATACGGTGCGCGCCGCTGCCGCCGGCGCATTCAATCAGATAGTCCGCTGCGGTCTGCGTCCCGCCCTTCTGGTGCGGCACGCCGGCCAGAGCCAGTCCCATTTCGACGCCCGCGAGCGTGCCCATCAACGCGAGGTCGTTGAAGTCGCCGAGGTGGCCGATGCGGAACACCTTGCCCGCAAGCCTTCCCAGGCCGGTGCCGAGCGACATGTCATAGGCTTCGAGTATGCGCTTTCTAAGCGCGTCCGCGTCGTGGCCGGCGGGCATCATCACCGCCGTGAGGGTGTTGCTGTATTCCTCGGCGTTGGCGCAGAGGATTTCCAGGCCCCAGGCGCGCACCGCGCGCCGCGTCGCTTCGGCATGGCGTGCATGGCGCGCGAACACGCCGTGCAAGCCTTCTTCCTGCAGCATCAGTATCGCCTCGCGCAGGCCGTAGAGCAGATTGGTGGCGGGCGTGTAGGGAAAATAGCCGGTCTTGTTGGCGGCAATCATCTCCTCCCATGCCCAATAGGATTTGGGCAGCCGAGCCGACTGCCCGGCCTTGCGTGCCTTCTCGCTCACCGCGTTGAAGGACAGGCCCGGCGGCAGCATCAGCCCTTTCTGCGATCCGGCCACGGTCACGTCCACGCCCCATTCGTCGTGGCGATAATCGATCGATGCGAGCGAGGAAATCGTGTCCACCATGAATAACCCCGGATGGCTGGCCGCGTCGATCGCCTTGCGGATGAGCGGGATGCGGCTGGTCGCTCCGGTGGAAGTTTCGTTGTGCACCACGCACACCGCCCTAATGGCGTGTGCCTTGTCTTCCTTCAGTTTCGCTTCGACCGCTGCCGGATCGGCGCCGCGGCGCCAGTCGGTGGCAATCAGCTCCACCTGCAGACCGAGCTTGCCCGCCATTTTCTGCCACAGGCTGGCGAAATGCCCGGTCTCGACCATCAGCACGTGGTCGCCGGGTGAGAGACAATTGACCAGCGCCGCTTCCCAGGCGCCGGTGCCCGAGGCCGGGTAAATCACCACCGGCTGCTGCGTCTGAAATACGTATTTGAGCCCTTCGATGATTTCCAGGCCCAGGTGGCCGAACTCCGGCCCGCGGTGATCCACGGTGGGATAGTCGATGGCGCGCAGGACGCGGTCGGGCACGTTGGTGGGCCCGGGGATTTGCAGGAAATGACGACCGCTTCTAAAGGCCATGGCAGAACTCCTCGAGGGCAAAAGCAATAGGGGCCTGAGCATATTATGCAACAGGGCGGTGGCAATGGAAGGGCTCGCCCGGCAAGCCGCGTAAGTAATGTAATAATACAGCGTGGCACGCTGCGTTTGCGCAAGCGAGCGTGATCTCTATCCCGTTTGCATGGCTGTTCATTAGGAGGTCCATTTGAACATCGACATCATTTCCGACGTGGTCTGCCCCTGGTGCTACATCGGCAAGCGCCAGATCGAGGCGGCGCTCGCGCTGTACGCGCAGCAAAACCCCGGCGCGGACCCGCCGCGCGTCAACTGGCGGCCGTTTCAACTCAATCCGCAACTGAGCGCCGAGGGCATGAGCCGGCAGGATTACGTGCTGCAAAAATTCGGCGTAGCGCGCGCCAAGGACATCTATGCGCGCGTGGCCGCGGTCGGCGCCGAACACGGGATCGCGTTTGCGTTCGACAAGATCGCGCGCCAACCCAACACCGTCGCCGTGCACAGCCTGATCGCACTGGCCGCCGCAGCGGAACCGCAGGCCGATGGCTTGCAAGACCGGGTAAACGAGGCTTTCCTGCAGGCCTACTTTCTCGATGGCGTCGATCTGACCAGGACGGAAAACCTGGTCGCGATCGCCACCGCCGCGGGCCTGGACCGGGCCAGCGTGGAGCAATGCCTGGCGGATCCGCGGTCGCGCCAGGCGGTGGCCGAGGAAGACCAGCGCGCGCGCGCCATCGGCGTGGAAGGCGTGCCCTTTTTCATATTCGACGGCAAGCTGGCCGTGTCCGGCGCGCAGGGGCCCGAAGCGCTGTTGAAGGCCATGCGCCAAGCGGAAACCGTGGCCGCGTAAAAGCGCAAATTATCCGCGTTCAAGACCCCATGGATCGGGCACCCAAGCATATTTCCACGGTCACGCTGCATCCGCGCGCCGGTGACGGCGCGCTCGCGGCGCGGCTGCGGCGCGAGATCCGCGGCGAGGTCCTGTTCGATGCCGCCAGCCGCGGCCGCTATTCCACCGACGCCTCGATTTACCAGATCGAGCCGGTCGGGGTGGTGGTGCCGCGGACCGAAGAGGATGCGCGCATCGCCATCCAGATCGCAGTTGACCAAGGCGTGCCCATCCTGCCGCGCGGCGGCGGCACCTCGCAGTGCGGCCAGACCGTGGGCGCGGCCCTGGTCATCGACAATTCGAAATACCTGAATCAACTCGTCGCTTTCGACAAGGACGCGCGCACGGCGGTGGTGCAGCCGGGCATGGTGCTCGACCAGTTGAATGCGTATCTCAAGCCGCACGGCCTGTGGTTCCCGGTGGATGTTTCCACCAGCGCGCAGGCGACCCTGGGCGGCATGGCCGGAAACAACTCCTGCGGCTCGCGCTCGATCCGTTACGGCAACATGGTGCACAACGTGCTCGGCATCGATGCCCTGCTCGCCGACGGCGCCGAATTCCACTTCGGCGCAAGCGATCGGATCGCCAGCGCGTCCCGCGCCTATCAGGCGCTCATCGCTCGCGTGCATGCGGTGGTGCGGCGCGAGGCGGCGGAGATCGAAGCGCGCTGGCCCAAGATGCTGCGCCGGGTGCAGGGCTATAACATCGACATGGTGCAGCCGGGCGCGGAAGCTTCCATCTTGCCGCACAACCTCGCGCACCTCCTGGTCGGCTCGGAAGGCACGCTCGCCTATTCGCGGCGCATCCATCTCGCGCTTGCGCCGCTGCCGCAACACAAGACCCTGGGCGTATGCCATTTCCCGACATTCCATCAGTCGATGCTGGCGCCGCAGCATATCGTCAAGCTCGGGCCCACTGCGGTAGAGCTGGTGGACCGCACCATGATAGAACTTGCGCGCGGAAACGCCGCGTTCAGGCCCATCGTCAACCGCTTTCTCAAGGGCGATCCGGACGCGATTCTGCTGGTCGAATTCTCGGGCGACGACAGCGGCGAGCAGCTGGCGAAGCTCAGGCAACTGGTGGAACTGATGGCCGAACTCGGTTTTCCCGGCGGCGTGGTGAAAACCACCGACGCGACGCTGCAAAAGGAAGTGTGGGAGGTGAGGAAAGCGGGCCTCAACATCATGATGTCGATGAAAGGCGAGGGCAAGCCAGTGTCCTTCATCGAGGACTGCGCCGTGCCGCTGGAGCACCTCGCCGAATACACCGACAAACTGACGCAGGTGTTCGCCAGGCACGGCACGCGCGGCACCTGGTACGCGCACGCCTCGGTCGGCACCCTGCACGTGCGTCCGGTGCTCAACATGAAGGAAGGCGGCGCCAGGCAAATGCGCGCCATCGCCGAGGAGGCGTGCGAGTTGGTGAAGAGCTACAAGGGCGCCGCCTATTCGGGCGAACACGGGGACGGCCTCGCGCGCTCGGAGTGGATCGAGCCCATCATCGGCGCGCGCCTGATGCGCGCGCTGGAGGAAATCAAGGACCTGTTCGATCCGCGCGGGCTGATGAATCCGGGCAAGATCGTGCGCGGAACGAAGCAGGACGACCGCAGCCTGTTCCGTTTCAAACCCGGGTATGCGGCGCAACAACTCGATACCGCCCTGGACTGGAGCGAGTGGAATGCGCCCGCCGCTGGCGAGGCGGCGGCCGTCAGCGCGCGCGCCGCGGCTAGCCGCGGATTCCAAACGAACGCCGCGGCTAGCCGCGGCTTTGTTGCGGCGGTGGAGATGTGCAACAACAACGGCCATTGCCGCAAGTTCGACGCCGGCAGCATGTGTCCGTCCTACCGCGCCACCGGCAATGAGCGCGACCTCACCCGCGGCCGTGCCAATACGCTGCGGCTCGCCCTGTCCGGACAATTGGGCGCCGACGCGTTCACCTCGGATGCGATGTATGAGGCCATGGATCTGTGCGTGAGCTGCAAGGGCTGCAAGCGCGAATGCCCCACCGGCGTCGACATGGCGAAAATGAAAATCGAGTTCCTGTATCACTACCATAAGCGCCACGGCGTCTCGCTCAAGGACAGCTTGATCACCTATCTGCCGCGCTACGCGCCCTGGGCGACGCGCCTGCCCTGGCTCGCCAACCTGCGCGACGCCATTCCCGGCCTGGCTGCCTTGAGCGAATCGCTGCTGGGCCTGTCCGCAAAGCGTTCCTTGCCCAAGTGGCGCGGCGACGCGTTCCATCTGGATCCGATTGCAACGCCGCGTAGCGCGGAAGCGGCGCGCGAAGTGGTGTTGTTGGTCGACACCTTCAACAATTACTTCGAGCCCGACAACGCGCGCGCCGCGCTCGCCGTGCTGGAGGCGGCCGGCTATCGCGTGCATTTGGCGCGTGGCGCAGATGGCGGGCGCCCGCTGTGTTGCGGCCGTACTTTCCTCGCCACCGGCCTGGTGGACGAGGCTAAGGCCGAGGCGCGGCGCACCATCGCCGCGCTCCAGCCTTACGTCGAGCGCGGCTTGCCCATCGTCGGGCTGGAACCCTCGTGCCTCTACACCCTGCGCGACGAGTTCAAGTCCATGCTGCCCGGCGCCACGACCGACGCGCTCGCCGCGCGGGCGCTGCTGTTCGAGGAATTCCTCGCCGCCGAGCACGAGGCCGGCAGACTGAAGCTCAAGCTCAAACCCCTGCCGCAGAAAAAAGCCCTGCTGCACGGCCATTGCCACCAGAAGGCCTTCGGCGCGATGTCGCAGGTGGCGCAGGTGCTGGGCCTGGTTCCGGAATTGAAGGTGGAGACGGTGGAAGCTAGCTGCTGCGGCATGGCCGGCGCCTTCGGTTACGAGGCCGGGCACTACGAAGTTTCGATGAAAATGGCCGAAGCATCGCTGCTGCCGGCGCTGCGCAAGGCCGGCGCGGACACGCTGCTCGTCGCCGACGGCACCAGTTGCCGTCATCAGATACACGACAGTCTGAGTACAGGGAAGGCTTCGTCGCCATCGGTTGCGCAGGGCGTAGCCGTGCATGTCGCGCAGGTGCTGGCGCGGGCGCTGGGCTAAGCTGTCATGGCATCTGTCCGGTAGTGCGGCCGGCTGTTTCAACTTCTTAGCGCGTTGCCCACCATCGCGCGGCTGCCTGTCACGACATGTGCGCCTGCTGGTAATTCTGGATACCGACTTTGTCGATCAGGGCTAGCTGGGTTTCCAGCCAATCGATGTGCTCCTCCTCCGCCTCGATGATCGACTGGAACAGGTCGCGGCTGACGAAGTCGCCGATCTCCTCGCAATCGACGATCGCCTGTTTCAGATCGGGATGGCCGGCCAACTCCAGTTTCAGGTCGCACGCCAGTACCGATTTGGCGGAATCGCCAACCAGCAATTTCCTCATTTGGACCGCGGGCTTTCCCTCCAGGAACAGGATCCTCTCCATGAGCTTGTCGGCATGCTTCATTTCATCGATCGATTCCTTGTATTCGTGCGCCGCGAGCTTTTCCAGCCCCCAGTTCTTGAACATCTTCGAATGCAGGAAATACTGGTTGATCGCCGTCAGCTCGTTTGCCAATACCGTGTTCAGGTGTTCGATAACCTTCTTTTCGCCTTTCATGCTTCCTCCGCTAGGAAATGCGCGAAGCTAGCTTAGCAGGAAATCCGGGCGTATCGATTCGGTCTTCGGGAAAATTGCGAAGCCCGGCAGGCGCGCGCTCCCCGCCCGATTTCGAACTCAAGGGCCGTTTCGGAAGGCGATTAGATCGCCGGCCCTTCGGTTTCGATCTCCACGCGCAAGTATTCGGCCACCTGCCCCGCGATCACCACGCGGTCGCCGCGCAGCTCGCATAGCAAAACGCCGCCGCGTAAAGACACCTGCTTCGCCGTCAGATTGTTCTTCCCCAGGCGCGCGGCCCAGTAGGGCGTGAGCGTGCAATGCGAAGAACCGGTGACCGGATCCTCTGGAACGCCGGCGCCGGGAGCAAGAAAACGCGACACGAAGTAATGAATATTAGGTTCTGACACGTCCCCGAGCTGTCTCCCATGGAATAGAGGCGATTTCCCTGAAATATTTGGTAAGCGGGGAATTCGGCGTTATTCTACAAGATATATTTTTTCTTACTCCCCGAACCAGCCAGGAGATTCACACCATGGCCAAGCAACGACTAGTCACCCGCAGCGACTTTGACGGTCTCGTCTGCGCCATCCTGCTCAAGGAACTCAACATGATCGACGAGATCGTGTTCGTTCACCCCAAGGACATGCAGGACGGCAAGGTCGCGATCACCGACCGCGACATCACGACCAACCTGCCGTACGTGCCCAGCGTGGGCGTGGCCTTCGATCACCATTCTTCGGAAATTCTGCGCAACCCCGGGGAACATCCGAATCTCATCGTCGATCCCAACGCCCCTTCCGCAGCGCGTGTTGTTTTCGAGCATTTTGGCGGCGGGCGTACCTTCCCGGAAAGCTTCCATTTCATGATGGAGGCCGTCGACAAGGCGGACTCGGCCCAGTTTAGCCGCGACGAGATCCTGCACCCGAGCCGTTGGGTTCTCCTTAACTACCTGATGGATTCACGGACGGGCCTGGGTCGCTTCCGGAATTTTCGGATCAGCAATTACGATCTGATGATGGCCTTGATCGCTTATTGCCGCGACCATTCCATCGAGGAGATCCTCAGCCTGCCGGACGTCAAGGAGAGGGTCGATGTTTACGCGGAACACGTACCCAAGGCGACTGAACAGATCGAGCGTTGCGCTACCGTACGCAACAACCTCGTGGTTCTGGACCTGCGCAAAGAAGAGAAGATCTGGGCCTGCAACCGGTTCATGATTTACGCCCTGTTTCCGCAGATCAACATTTCGATCCACGTCATATGGGGCGTGAATAAGCAGAACACGGTGTTTGCGATCGGCAAGTCCATTCTCAAGCGCACATCGAAAACCGACATTGGCGCGCTGATGCTCGAATATGGCGGTGGCGGCCATGAAAGCGCTGCGACCTGCCAGGTGAGCAACGACCAAGCGGATGCCACCCTGGCCAAACTGGTGAAGATCATTAGTCAGGACGGTTGATTTGCCAACCCGACGGGGTCGGAGACAAATTCTTTTCCCAACTCGAAAGCAGACATCGTCTGTCCGATCGAGTGACGACGACTACAATCGATAGTCTGTCAGCATATCGACTCAAGCTGCTGTCCAAGGAAGCGCTAGTGGTTCGCAGCTCCTACCCGAATAACCCAGACCGACCCGGGAAAAGTGGTCCGGCGAGCTCACCGATCGAGCGGCTCCTGCGGCTCGGGAGCCTCGTCGGGCGCGTCGGGGCGTCAGTGGCCGTCGAACGGCTGTTCTCCCTCGTCCGCTCCGGACCGTCGCGCCAGTTGCACCAGGTGGCAAACCTCGTCCTCAACGCCGGGCGCATCGTTCACGACCTCGGCGAACTGAAGGGCGCGGCGATGAAGGTCGGCCAAATGCTGAGCCTGCAGGACGCGGTGCTCCCGCCCGAAGTGACCGGCGTCCTGCGCGCGCTGCAGAAACAGGTGCCGCCGATCCCGTTCGACGCCGTGAAGCGCCAGCTCGACGCGGTGCTCCCCGGCTGGCGCAAGACGATAGCGCGGCTTGAGCCTGCGGCCATCGCCGCTGCCTCGATCGGGCAGGTGCACCGGGGCGTTCACCGCGACGGGCAGCCCGTCGCGGTGAAAATCCAGTACCCGGGCATCGACAAAATCATCGAGGCCGGATCACGGGCCGTCGTGCTTCGTCGGACCCATTCGCCACGCGTTCCAGGGCATGGGAAACGATGCAGATAATCCAGACAAGGCCCTTCACCGGGCGATTTGACATAATAACGTTTTCGTTATATATTGTCCTTGGGTGACAAGCCGTGGCCGGACGGAGATAAGTAAGGTGCAAGGAGTAAAAAAAGGGCCGTTCAAGCTGGAAGCGCATCCAGAAGTTGTAAAGACGTTAAACGAATGGAGCTTGTCCAAGAGCATCACAGAGCAAAGCATAATCGGAGTCATCCTCGCGGAATGTCACGATTTGGAGAAATTTGAGGGGCCGAACAGGGGCTACGAACGCGTGCACGCATTGATTGCCGGGGTCCCGGTTTATTTATGGAAGAAAGAAGAGTACGAAATGTTTTACAGGTTTGACGAGATGGAGCCGGCCGTGATCTTGCTGCATGTTTGTGTCGTTAACAACCAATACGCTAGACAAAACGCTTTGAAAACCGTCGAAGCGCGCATCGACTGGCGTGAATAAAACGCGGCCGGTTGCTGATTTATGATGATGCCCTTTAACTATCAAGGGTAATTGATGTCAATGGAGCACTCTATGAAACGCGCTGCTAGAAAAACTGGTGGGGTTCCTTTTTCACAAGTTAGGGAACGCCTGTTGAAGAACCCCGAGGTTAAGAGAGCCTATGATGACCACGCCGTCGTATTGGAATCCGCTCAGTTCATTCGGGAGTTGCGAAAGACCTCTGGACTTACTCAAGAGGACCTTGCAAAACGGATGGGGGTCACGCAGGCGCTTATTGCGCGTCTTGAAGTGGGTGGCGGCAAGCGTGGGATGACCATCGAAATGCTAGCGCGTGTGGCATCAGCCTGCGGACAGACCCTTCTTGTCCAACCAGCGCCAAAAGAAATGGTAAAAACTGGCCGTGATCATTTAGTTTTCGGATTGACCCCCTGATGTTCATAGACAAGGAGTCCGAACGCGCACTAATAATTGTTGCGGAACTGCTTGGTGTAATTTCAGCTATCTGCCTTCTCATTCCAGCCCTTAGAGACGGCCGCTTGAAGCTTCTCATAGAGAAACTTGGCCCTAGGATAAAAAACCCGGCTCTAGAAAAACTTCGGTCGGAGTGGGTAGCCCGTATGCGCGAATCGCTCACCAGATGGGATCCTCTTGATTTTCGGCTATTAGTGGCCGGAATTATCCTTGCCGGCTTTTGCTCGTTAATAAAACTCGTCGTGGCCATTTACGGAAACTGAGCGAACAAAATTGCGCGTTGGCAGAGGTGGCCCCGTTTGTCAGGGCCGGCGGCTTATGAGTCCTGTGCTCAGCTCAGATTTTCCATATTTCCAGAAGCAAGGCCCCGAGCCTACATGCTCCGCCGATACTGCCCCCCCACCTCGAACAGCGCATTGGTGATCTGCCCCAGCGAGCAGCAGCGCACCGCGTCCACCAGCACTTCGAACACGTTCTGATTGGCGATCACCGCCTGCTGCAGGCGGAGGAGCATGGGGCCGGACTCGTCCTTGTGCCGCGCCTTGAAGTCGCGCAGGCGTTTCAACTGCGATTGCTTTTCCTCTTCAGTCGAGCGGATCAGCTCGATCTTCTGCGGCACGTCGCCTGAGTGCGGGTTGCGGAAGCTGTTGACGCCGATGATGGGATACGAGCCGTCGTGCTTCTTATGCTCGTAGACCATCGACTCTTCCTGAATCTTGCCGCGCTGGTAGCCGGTCTCCATCGCGCCGAGCACACCGCCGCGCTCGGAGATCGCCTCGAACTCCTTCAGCACCGCCTCTTCGACCAGGTCGGTGAGTTCGTCGATGATGAACGCGCCCTGGTTCGGGTTTTCGTTCTTCGCCAGGCCCCACTCGCGGTTGATGATGAGCTGGATCGCCATCGCGCGGCGCACCGATTCCTCGGTGGGCGTGGTGATGGCCTCGTCGTAGGCGTTGGTGTGCAGGCTGTTGGTGTTGTCGTAGGTCGAGATCAGGGCCTGCAGCGTGGTGCGGATGTCGTTGAAGGCGATCTCCTGCGCGTGGAGGGAGCGCCCGCTCGTCTGCGAGTGGTACTTGAGTTTCTGGCTGCGCTCGTTCGCGCCGTAGCGGTTTTTCATCGCCACCGCCCAGATGCGCCGCGCGACGCGGCCGATCACGGTGTACTCCGGGTCCATGCCGTAGGAAAAGAAGAACGACAAGTTGCCGGCGAAGTCGTCGATGTGCATGCCGCGGGCCAAATACGCCTCGACAAAGGTGAAGCCGTTCGCCAGCGTGAACGCGAGCTGGCTGATCGGGTTCGCGCCGGCCTCGGCGATGTGATAGCCCGAGATCGACACCGAATAGAAGTTCTTCACCTTGTGATGGACGAAGTATTCCTGGATGTCGCCCATCACCTTCAAGGAAAACTCGGTCGAGAAAATACAGGTGTTCTGCCCCTGGTCTTCCTTGAGGATGTCGGCCTGCACCGTGCCGCGCACGGTCGCTAGCGTCCAGGCCTTGATCTTGTCGCGCTCGTCCTCGGTCGGCTCGCGAGCGTTGTCGGCGCGGAACTTCTCGACCTGCTGGTCGATCGCGCAGTTGAGGAACATCGCCAGCATGGTCGGCGCCGGGCCGTTGATGGTCATCGACACCGAGGTGTTCGGGCTGCACAAATCGAAGCCATCGTAGAGCACCTTCAGGTCGTCCAGCGTGGCGATCGACACGCCCGAGTTGCCGACCTTGCCGTAGATGTCCGGGCGCTCGTCCGGCTCGAAGCCGTACAGCGTGACCGAATCGAACGCGGTGGAGAGGCGTTTCGCTGGCATGCCCGCGGACACATGTTTGAAACGCTTGTTGGTGCGAAAGGGATCGCCTTCGCCCGCGAACATGCGCGTCGGGTCTTCGTTCTCGCGCTTGAACGCGAACACGCCGGCGGTGTAGGGGAATGAGCCGGGCACGTTTTCCAGCAGCAACCACTTCAGCAATTCTCCGTGGTCCTCGTAGCGCGGCAGCGCCACCTTGCGTATCGTGCTGCCAGAAAGGCTGGTGGAAGTGAGCTTGGTGCGGATCTCGCGGTCGCGGATCTTCACCACGTATTCGTCGCCTGAGTAGGCCGATTGCATCTGCGGCCACATTTCGAGCAGCTTCTTCGCGCGCGCATCGAGCTTGGCGTTGCGCTCGTCGATCAGGCGGTCCAAGGTTTCGGGGGAGGGCGCGGCGCATTTGTCCGCGAGCAGCATGAGCTTCGCCGCGCCGAGCTGCTGGCGCTCGCGCGCGAGGCGCGCCTGCTCGCGCGCGAAGCCGCGGTAGGCGCGCACGCTGTCGGCGATTTCGGCGAGGTAGCGGCTGCGCGCGGGCGGCACGATCACGGCCTTGCTGCTGGAGGCGCGCACTTCGACCCTGGGGAACCTGCCGGGTTTGGCTTTCAGGCCGTGCTCGGCCAGGCGCGGCAACAGGGCCTGGTAGAGCGCGGTGACGCCGTCGTCGTTGAAGCGCGAGGCGATGGTGCCGTACACGGGCATGGTTTCGGGCGGGAACTTGAACGCGTCGCGGTTGCGCTGGTATTGCTTACGCACGTCGCGCAGCGCGTCGGCCGCGCCCTTGCGATCGTACTTGTTGATGGCGACGAAGTCGGCGAAATCGAGCATGTCGATTTTCTCGAGCTGGCTGGCGGCGCCGAACTCGGGCGTCATCACGTAGAGCGACACCTCCACCAGCGGCACGATGGCGGCATCGCCCTGACCGATGCCCGAAGTCTCGACCACGATCAGGTCGAACCCGGCGACCTTGCACGCGGCGAGCGCCTCGGGCAGCGCCTCGGAAATCTCGGAGCCGGCGGCGCGGGTGGCGAGGGAGCGCATGAAAATGTGGCTGCCGTTGATGGCGTTCATGCGGATGCGGTCGCCCAGCAGCGCCCCGCCCGACTTGCGCCGCGACGGATCCACCGCGATCACGGCGATGTCGAGCTTGTCCTCCTGGTCAAGGCGAAAGCGCCGGATCAATTCGTCGGTGAGCGAGGACTTGCCCGAGCCGCCGGTGCCGGTAATGCCCAGGGTCGGGATGTCCAAGGCTGCGGCTTCCTTGAACATGGCGTCGCGCAACCTGGAATCACAGGTTTTGTTTTCGAGCGCGGTGATGAGTTGCGCCAGCGCGCGCTGCGCTTTTGCCTTGTCCTCGCCCTTGACCGCCTTCAAATCGCGCGGCGCGTACTGCGCCAGGTCGAGGTCGCAGCGCATGACCATGTCGTTGATCATGCCCTGCAAGCCCATTTTCTGGCCGTCCTCGGGCGAATAGATGCGCGCCACACCGTAGGCGTGCAGCTCGGCCATTTCGTCGGGCACAATCACGCCGCCGCCGCCGCCGAACACCTGGATGTGCTCGCCGCCGCGCTCGCGCAAGAGGTCGAGCATGTACTTGAAGTACTCGACGTGGCCGCCCTGGTAGGAACTGATGGCGACGCCCTGCACGTCTTCCTGCAGCGCCGCGGTCACGACCTCTTCCACCGAGCGGTTGTGGCCGAGGTGGATCACCTCGCAGCCGGTGCCCTGCAGGATGCGGCGCATGATGTTGATCGAGGCGTCGTGGCCGTCGAAGAGGGACGCCGCGCTGACGAAGCGCACCTTGTGCTTCGGTTTGTAGACGGTCAGCTTGGCGCTGATGGATAGGTCGGTCATGGCAACCCCGGTGCTGGCGCTTTTAGTACCGGGCAGTCTAATTGACGTTTACGTTAACGTCAACTTGGCTGAAACCGGAACTTGAATCCGAACAATAGTTTAACAGGCGGGACGCATACCGGTTTTAGGTTTTCCCAAAGATCCTTGATTTTGCGCGGATGCGCTTTTCATCATTGCAAAATCGGGGATCAATGCGGTCTACCTGCCGATACTCAGGTCGCTACACTCGCCAAATCGCGGCGGATCGAGTAAGTATCGGGTTCAAAGGACATCCTCCGGAATCCCCGAATGGGCACAGGTGGTTCCGTTCGCGCCGAGGCGGGGATTGAACCTCGTTTTCCACGCGGATAAAAACCATCCGCGCGGAAAACGAAGTTTTGAGTAAAAGCGTTTAAAGCCGCGGCGGCGCGCGCTAGGACAGCAATTTGCGCAGCTCGGTCTTCAGCACTTTGCCGGTGCTGTTCTTCGGCAGCGCCTCGACATAGCGGTAGGCCTTGGGCCGCTTGAAGCGGGCGATGTTGTCCAGGCACAGCGCGTCGAGATCTGCCGCATCCGGCTGCTTGCCGCGTGCGACGATGAACGCAATCACCACTTCGCCCCATTCCGGGTCGCTTTTGCCGACCACCGAGACTTCGCTCACCGCGGGATGCCGCAGCAGCACCTCCTCCACCTCGCGCGGATAGATGTTGGAGCCGCCCGAAATGATCATGTCCTTGCTGCGGTCCTTGAGGGTGAGAAAGCCCTCTTCGTCGAGGCAGCCCATGTCGCCGGTGTGCAGCCAGCCGCCCCTCAATGTTTCCGCGCTCGCTTGCGGGTTGTCCCAGTAGCCCAGCATGACCGGATCGCCGCGCACCAGGATCTCGCCAATCTCGCCCGCGGGCAGCGGACGGTCATGGTTGTCGCCGACCATCACCTCGACGCCGGTGAAGGCCTGGCCGACCGAAGCCAGGCGCTGCTCGTAGCGCGGATAGGCGGTATCGGCGTGGATGGCCTTGCCCATGGCGGTGATGGTCATGGGCGATTCGCCCTGGCCGTAGATCTGCGCCAGCTTGTAGCCGAAGCGCGCCATCGCCGCCTTGCAGTCGGCGACGTACATCGGCCCGCCGCCGTAGGTGATGGTCTTGAGATTGCGCGTATCGGCATCGCCGGGATAATCGACCAGGCGCTTGACCATGGTGGGCGCGGCAAACAGGGTGACGCCGCGATGCGCTTGCACCAGCGCGTAGATCTCGGCCGGATCGAACCCGCCCGACTCGGGCACGACGTTCACACCCGCATGCGCGACATGGGGCAGGATATAGAAGCCGGAACCGTGCGACATGGGCGCGGCGTGGATGATGGCGTCGCCCGGCGCGATCGCGTCCACGTCGGAAAAATAGTTTAGGATCGCCGCCATGACGTTCTTCTGCGTCAGCGTCACGCCCTTGGGCCGGCCGGTGGTGCCGCTGGTGTAGAACAGCCAGGCCGGGTCCTGGGCCTCGCGTGCCGCCATGGGCAGGGGCGCGCCGGCGCCGAGCGCGGCGTAGCGCGGGCCGTCCGCGTCTATCACTTCTTCCAGGCAATCCACGCTCGCCCGCAGCGGCGCCACCGCGTCGTACAGGTCGGCGGTAGCGAAACATAAGCGCGCCCCGCTGTTCTGCAGGATGAATTCAAGCTCTTTCGGGTGCAACTTGGCGTTGACCGGCACCGCGCACAAACCGGCATGCCAGCAGGCGAACAGCAATTCCACGTATTGCGGGCAATTCTTCATCACCAGGGCGACGCGGTCGTTCGCAGACAGGCGCAGCGCCAGCCCGGCCGCCAAGCGCGATACGCGCGCGGCCAGATCAAAGTAGCTGCAAGTCACGCGCCCGCCGCGCGCAAGCGCGGGCAGCGCCGGGTAGGCATGCGCGCTGCGCACGAGAAGCTGGGCGATATTTGCACTCATGGCGCCTGACTCTAGCAAATTTTCGCCGCCGCGGGCGAAAAACGCGAGCGTGTCCGAAGCACTCCTCAAACGGCGTCGGTGCCGCACGGCGGCTGGCGCGCGCGCGAGTTCCAGAAACAAAAAAGGGCAGGAATAACCCTGCCCATTTGCTGCGGAGAAGAAAAGCTTACTTCTTCTCTTCTTTCTTCATTTCTTTCTTCATTTCTTTCTTTTCCTTCTTTTCTTTTTTCATTTCTTTCTTTTCGGCTTTCTTTTCGGCCGCCGGTTTCGCGTCTTTCTTCATCTCTTCTTTCTTCTCGCCTCCGGCGGCCTTCATGTGCGACGCGGCGAAGACGGAACCAGTGGAAACGGCGAATACAGCAGCGATCAGAATCGACAGAAACTTACTCATTTTATCTCCTCGTTGATGGTTTTGAAGTACCGGCGCTCCCAACCGCCTCCGCCCATCGTCCCATGCAACGGAGGCCGACGTCGATATCGCGGTGCAAGCATAGCGGTTACGGCCGCAATGCCGGAACTTCCTATAACGGCTGAGTGACCAAGGCGTTGACAGGTTTTACGCACCCGCGTTCGTGCCGGATTGGATAGAAAAAACTCAGAACAATCAATGCTATACTTCGCCGGTCCGGCCAAACGCCTGGCCCAGGCCGACAATATTGTATCCGACCTGATATGCGCCGCCTGCTCAGCCCGGTTTTCCTTGTCGTCTGCGCCCTAGTCACCGGCGCAGCGCAGTCGGCGCCCTATACTCCGCAGTCGGACAACGAGGTTCTCGAGCGCCTGCCGTTCAAGGCCTCGGCCGCGGAGGGCCGGGAATTGCGCCAGTTGCGCCGCGCGCTCGCGGAGCAACCGCAGAATATGGAGCGGGCCCTGGCTTTGGCGCGCCGCTACTTCGATCTCGCCAGCGCCGAGGGCGACCCGCGTTACGTCGGCTACGCCGAGGCCGCGATCCGGCCCTGGAACAACGCCGCCGAGCCAGCGGTAGAAATTCTGGTAATGCGCGCCCTGCTGCGCCAGTACCGGCACGAATTCGACGCGGCGCTCGCCGACCTGGGGCAGGCGGCGGAACGCGATCCCGGCAACGCCGAGGCCTGGTCCTGGCGCTCGGCCATCTCGCTGGTGCAGGCGGACTACGCCGGCGCGCGCGCGGCCTGCGACAAGCTCGCCGCGCTGGCTAGCGCGCTGCTCGCCACCGCCTGCACCACGGCGGTCGACGGGCTTACCGGGAAATCCGGCGCGGCCTATGCCGAATTGTCCAAAGCCCTCGCGCGCCGCCCCGACGCCGACCCCGACTTGAGACTCTGGATTCAAACGCGGCTGGCGGAAATGGCGTTGCGCCACGGGCGCGACGAGTTGGCCGAGCGCCATTTCAAGGCCGGGCTGGCGCTGGGCGTAACCGATGGTTTCATCCTCGCCGCTTACGCCGATTTTCTGCTCGACCGCGACAGGCCGGCTGAGGTGGTGACCATGCTCCGCGACTGGGAGCGTTCCGACATCCTGCTGCTGCGCCTGGCCCTGGCCGAGCAGGCGGCGAAACTTCCGGCCGCGGCGGCGCACATCGCGATGCTGAAACAGCGCTTCGACGCCTCCGCCCTGCGCGGCGACAAGCTGCACCAGCAGGAAGAAGCGCGCTTTCATCTGTATTTGCAGGGCGACGCGTCCAAAGCGCTGCGGCTGGCCGCGGAGAATTACCGCTTGCAGCGCGAACCGCGCGATGCGCGCATCCTGCTGGAAGCGGCGCTCGCGGCGAAAGACTTCCGCGCGGCGCAGCCGGCCGTTGAGTGGCTCGGCGCGAGCGGCTACGAAGATCCGCTGTATGCGAAATTGGCGCGACAACTCGAGGACGGCGCGAAATGAGCCGCGCTCTGGCGCTGCTGTTGCTGTGCGCGAGCCTCGCGGCGCAGGCGCACAAGCCCAGCGACAGCTATCTGCACCTCAACATCGACGGCGCGCGCGTCACCGGCCAATGGGACATCGCGCTGCGCGACCTGGAGCAGGCGATAGGCCTGGACTCGAACGGCGACGGCGAAATCACCTGGGGCGAGCTGCGCGCGCGCCAGGCCGACATCGCCGCCTACGCGCTCGCCCGCTTGAGAATCGAAGGCGACGCAAAAAACTGCCCGCTAGTCGTCACCGGGTACGAGGTCGATCGCCACAGCGACGGTGCTTACGAAGTGCTGCGCTTTGCCGCGGACTGCGCCGGCGCGCCGGCCGCGATCGAAATCGGCTACAAGCTGTTCTTCGATTTCGACGCCCAGCACAAGGGGCTGCTCAACCTCGAGTACCAGGGCCGGGTGCAAAGCCTGGTATTCACGGCCGAGCAGCCCAAGCAGCGCTTCGAGCTGGGCGAGCTCAGCGCCATGCGGCAGTTCTTGAGCTACGGCCGCGACGGCGTATGGCATATCTGGATCGGCTACGACCACATCCTGTTCCTGTTGTCCTTGCTGTTGCCGGCGGTGTTGATGCGGGAGCGGCGCCAGTGGCTGCCGGTGGCGCGCTTCGGCGATGCGTTCTGGGACGTGTTCAAAATCGTGACCGCGTTTACCGTGGCGCATTCGATCACGCTGTCGCTCGCCGCGTTGGGCGTGATTTCGCTGCCCTCGCGGCTGGTGGAATCGGCCATCGCCGCCTCGGTGCTTCTGGCCGCGGCGAACAACCTATGGCCGCTGGTCGGCGGCAGGCGCTGGGTGGTGGCCTTCGCCTTCGGCCTGATCCACGGCTTCGGCTTTGCCGGCGTGCTGACCGAACTCGGCCTGCCGCGCGACGCGCTGGTGCTCGCGCTGGTCGGATTCAACCTGGGTGTGGAGGCGGGGCAGCTCGCCGTCGTCGCGGCCTTCCTGCCGCTTGCCTATTGTTTGCGCGCAAGCTGGTTTTACCGGCGCATGGTCCTGTTCGGCGGTTCGGTCGCGATCGTGGCCGTTGCCATGGTCTGGCTGCTGGAGCGCTCGCTGAACCTGAAACTGATTTCGGCATGAACGCTGCTCGGCGAAAAACTTCCGGCCTGTTCCGCGTGCGCACGATCGGATTTCGACCGCGATCCGCTCCGAATGTCGATCCTTAGTCTCTGTTCGCGATCATGATCGACCTCGCCACCCAACGCTACGCGCTGGCGGCGCTCGCCGCCGCGGCGCTGTTCGGCGCGAGCACGCCGCTGGCGAAGCTGTTGCAGGCGGACATCACGCCGGGCCTGCTCGCCGGGCTGCTTTATCTCGGCAGCGGCGCGGGACTTGCGCTGGTAAAACTCGGGCTGCGCCTCGGCCGGCATGCCCCCGAACCGCCGCTGCAAGCGAGCGACTACCCCTGGCTCGCCGGCGCGGTCGCGAGCGGCGGCATTGCCGCGCCCCTGCTCCTGATGTGGGGCCTCGCCGGCGCCAGCGCTTCGGGCGTGTCGCTGCTGCTCAACCTGGAGGGAATATTGACGGCGCTCATCGCCGCGCTGGCGTTCAAGGAAGCGGTGGCCAGGCGGATCTGGCTCGCAGCCTGCCTGATGCTCGCCGCCGGCTTGCTGCTCGGCTACGATCCACGGGCAGGCTTCGGCCTGTCGCTGCGCACGCTCGCTGTCATCGCGGCCTGCGCGCTATGGGCGCTGGACAATAATCTCACCCGCCGCATCTCGGCCGCCGATCCGGTCAGCATCGCCATGATCAAGGGGCTGGCCGCGGGCAGCGCCAACATCGTCGCGGCCCTGGCTTCCGGCGCGAGCTTCCCGGCTGCCCTGCCGCTGGCAGGGGCGCTGCTGCTCGGATGGCTCGCCTATGGCGTAAGCCTCACGCTGTACATCGTCGCGCTGCGCCACTTGGGCAGCGCGCGCGCCGCCGCGCATTTTTCCACCGCGCCGTTCATCGGCGCGGCGCTCGCTATCGCCTTATTGGACGAGCCGGTGACGGCCGGCTTCGTCGCGGCCTTTGTGCTGATGATCGCCGCCACCTGGCTCGCGCTCAGCGAGCGGCACGGGCACGCGCACATGCACGCGCACTTTAGGCACGAACACCTGCATATGCACGATGCGCACCATCAGCATGCGCACCGCGGCGACGAGGGGCTCGAGCCGCATTCACACCCGCACCGGCACTCCCCCTTCAGGCACGGCCATCCGCACCTGCCGGATTTGCATCACCGGCATCTACACTGAAAATCAAGAATGCATCTGCGGCGCGCTATCATAGCCCGGAGGAAATAGTGAACGCACCCTTGGCGTGTTACAACTAGGCATGCTCGGATCCGCTTTTTTGGCGCTCGCCGCCGCGGCCGGACTGGGCGCGGCCATGATCACCATGCGGCTTGGCTTGCGCTACGCTACGCCATTAGCCGGGGCGACGATCGGTGTTCCGTCGACGACGCTGATGTTCTGGTGCCTGGCGCCATTCCTGCTCGACACGGACGGGATTAGTCTCGCCGCCGTGGGCATCTTCGCGCTGGTCGGTTTGTTCTTTCCCGCGCTCGTGACCCTGCTCATGTATACCGGCAACCAGCGCATGGGGCCGACGATCACCAGCTCGGTTTCCTGCACCACGCCGATGTTCGCCGTGGCCGGTGCCATCGTTTTTTTGGGTGAAGCGCTGACCGTCGGCAATGTGCTCGGAACTGCGCTCATCGTGCTCGGCATGCTGGTGCTGACCTGGACCGGCGGCGCGCCTGCGCGCGGATGGCCGCTGTGGGCGATCGCGCTGCCTTTCGCCGCGGCGGCCATCCGCGCGCTGGGGCTGGTCTTGACCAAGGCCGGGCTCGCGCTATGGAGCAGCCCTTACGCCGCTGGTCTGATCGGCTATACCGTTTCTGCCGCGGTGATTCTCGTTGCGGCGCGGGCCGGCGCGGCGCCGAAGACCAGCGACCGTCGCGCCATGCCCTGGTTTGTCGCGACCGGCTTCTGCAACGGCGGCAGCCTGTTCCTGATGTACGTCGCTCTGGCAGGAGGGCAGGTGAGCATGGTCTCGCCCATCGTCGCGACCTATCCGCTGTTCACGCTAGTCCTGAGTATGCTATTGCTGCGACACGAGCGCGTCACGCCGCGCGTGGCCGTGGGGGCGATATTGACGGTCGCGGGGGTGGCGGTGCTGCTTGCGCTCTAGTCTTCGGCCACACCCGGCTTCAACGTCTGGCGCAGCTTGCTTCAGTTTCTGAGCAGCTCGAGCAGCGCCGCGCCATAGCGCTCGAGCTTGCGCGTGCCCACCCCCGAGATCTGGCCGAGCGCGGCCTCCGACTGCGGACGCGCGCGCGCGAGTTCGGCCAGGGTCGCGTCGTGGAACACGACGTAGGCCGGAACGCCGTGTTCCTTGGCGATTCCCGCGCGCCACTCGCGCAGGCGCTGCCACAGCCGCGCTGCCTCGGAGTCGAGTCCGGCGCTGTGTTTTACCCCTTGTCCGGCCGAGCGCCTTGCGGCCGCCTTGGGCTTGCCCGCCTGCACTTGGCGCAACTGCACCGCCTGTCCGCCCGTCAGCACCGCGCGGCTCGCCTCGGCGAGCTTGAGCGAGCCGTAGCTCGCGTGATCCACCGCGAGCAGGCCCTGCGCAATCAACTGGCGGAATACCGTGCGCCAGACCTTTTCGTCCAGTTCCTTGCCGATGCCGAAGGTGCTGAGGTTGCCATGCCCCCATTGATGTACGCGCTCCGTCTCCTTGCCCAGCAGCACGTCGATCAGATTCGCGGCGCCAAAGCGCTGCCCGGTGCGATAAACGCAGGACAGCGCCTTCTGCGCCGCCACGGTGCCGTCCCAGACCTGCGGTGGCTCCAGGCAGACATCGCAATTGCCGCAAGGCGCACTGGCTTCGTCGAAATACGCCAGCAGGCGCACCCGGCGGCAGGTGCTCGCCTCGCACAGCCCGAGCAGGGCATCGAGCTTGGCTGCGGCGATGCGCTTGAACTGCAGCTCGGCGGTCGAAGCATCGATCATGCGCCGCTGGTTGACCACGTCGCCGAGGCCGTAGGCCATCCACGCGTCGGCCGGCAGACCGTCGCGGCCTGCGCGGCCGGTTTCCTGGTAATAGCCCTCGATGCTCTTCGGCAGGTCGAGATGCGCGACGAAGCGCACGTCCGGCTTGTCTATGCCCATGCCGAAAGCGATGGTCGCCACCATGACGATGCCGTCTTCGCGCTGAAATCGCGCCTGGTGCAAGGCGCGCGTGTCGGCGTCCATGCCGGCGTGGTAGGGGAGCGCGGCCACGCCCTGCTCGCTGAGCCAAGCCGCGGTCTCCTCCACCTTGCGCCGCGACAGGCAATAGACGATTCCCGCCTCCCCCATGTGCTCGGCGCGCAGGAACGCGAGCAGTTGCGCTCGGGCATTTGCTTTTTCAACGATGCGATAGCGGATGTTCGGCCGGTCGAAGCTGGATACGAACAGGCGCGCGCCCGCTAGCCCGAGGCGCAGCAGGATCTCCTCGCGCGTGACGCGGTCGGCGGTGGCCGTGAGCGCGATGCGCGGCACGCCGGAAAAGCGCTCGTGCAGCAGCGCGAGCTGCATGTACTCCGGACGGAAGTCGTGGCCCCACTGCGACACGCAGTGCGCCTCGTCGATGGCGAACAGCGCCAACCGGGCCGATGCATGCAGGCGCTCGAGCTGCGCGAGGAAGCGCGGCATCAGCAGCCGCTCCGGCGCGACGTACAGAAGATCGTACTCGCCGGCCAGCAGGGCGCGCTCGACCGAACCGGCCTCTTCGGCCGACAGCGATGAATTCAGAAACGCCGCCTTGACGCCGGCTTCGCGCAGCGCGGCTACCTGGTCCTGCATCAGCGCGATTAGGGGCGAGACGACGATGCCGGTCCCGGGGCGCAGCAGCGCCGGAATCTGGTAGCACAAGGACTTGCCGCCGCCGGTCGGCATCAGCACCAGGCAGTCGCCGCCCGAGACCATATGCCCGACGATGTCCTCCTGCGGCCCGCGGAAGGCGGCGTAGCCGAAGACCTCCTTGAGGATCGAGCGCGCGCCCGGCGCCGCCGTCTCTTTACTCAACCGTGACGGACTTGGCGAGATTGCGCGGCTTGTCCACGTCGGTGCCGCGCGCGAGCGCCGTGTGATAAGCGAGCAGTTGCAGCGGCACCACGTGCAGGATCGGCGACAGCGCTCCGTAATGCTCCGGCAGCCGCACCACATGCACGCCTTCGGAGGGCGCGATGTGGCTGTCGGCGTCGGCAAAAACGTAGAGTTGGCCGCCGCGCGCGCGCACTTCCTGCATGTTGGATTTGAGCTTTTCCAGGAGCGCGTCGTTGGGCGCGACGGTGACCACCGGCATCTCGTCGGTCACCAGCGCCAGCGGCCCGTGTTTCAATTCGCCCGCCGGATAGGCTTCGGCATGGACATAGGAAATTTCCTTCAGTTTGAGCGCGCCTTCGAGCGCTATCGGGTAGTGCAGGCCGCGCCCGAGAAACAGGGCGTGCTCGCGCTGCGCGAATTGCTCCGCCCAGGCGATGATCTGCGGCTCCAGTGCGAGCACGCTCGCGAGCGCAGCCGGCAGGTGGCGCAGGTTTTTCAGATGGCGCGCTTCGTCTTTGGCGAGAAGCCGTCCGCGTGACTTGGCGAACGCAAGCGCAAGCAAAAACAATGCTACAAGCTGGGTGGTGAAGGCCTTGGTCGAGGCGACGCCGATTTCGATGCCGGCGCGGGTCAGGTACAAGAGCCGCGTCTGGCGCACCATGGCGCTCGAGGCGACGTTGCAGATCGCCAGGGTATGAACATGGCCGAGCGACTGCGCGTGCTTCAGCGCGGCCAGGGTATCGGCGGTCTCGCCCGACTGCGAGATCACCACCACCAGCGCCCGCGGGTTGGGCACGCTGACGCGGTAGCGGTATTCGCTGGCGACCTCGACCTCGGTCGGCAGGCCGGCGATGGCTTCGAGCCAGAACTTGGCTGTAAGGCCGGAATAGTAGCTGGTGCCGCAGGCATAAATGTGCACCGCGTCGACCGCGGCGAAGACGTCTTTCGCGGCATCGCCGAAAATGTCCGGCCCGATGCCGGCCACACCTTCGAGCGTGTCGGCGATGGCCTGCGGCTGCTCGAAGATCTCCTTCTGCATGAAATGCCGGTAGGGCCCGAGCTCGACCGCGCCGGCATAGGCGCTGACGGTGCGCAGTTCGCGCTCTACCGGCTTGCCGTCGCGGCCGACAATGGCATAGCGGCCGAGCCCGATATCGGCGACATCGCCCTCTTCGAGATAGATGATCTGGTCGGTCGTCCCCGCCAGGGCCATGGCGTCGGAGGCCAGGTAGTGCTCGCCCGCGGTGCCCTTCACCCCGACACCCAGCACCAGCGGGCTCCCCTGGCGCGCGCCGACCACGCGCTGCGGCTCGGCCTTGCAAAACACGGCGATGGCATAGGCGCCCTGCAGTTCCGCCGCCGCGCGCTGCACGGCGAGAAACAGGTCGCCCGAATAGTGGCTGTGGATGAGGTGCGCGATGACCTCGGTGTCGGTCTGCGACGCGAACTCGTAACCCTGGGCCTTCAGGCGCGTGCGCAGGTTTTCGTAGTTCTCGATGATACCGTTGTGGACCACCGCGATCTCGTCGCGGCTGAATATCGGGTGGGCATTGACCGGTACCGGCGCGCCGTGGGTGGCCCAGCGCGTGTGGCAGATGCCGGTCGAGCCGGTGAGCCCGGACTCGCGCACCTGCGCGTCCAGATCGGCCACCCGCGACACGGTGCGCGCGCGCCGCAACTGTCCCCCGGCACCTGCGTCATAAACCGCGACGCCGCAGGAATCGTAGCCGCGGTATTCGAGCCGGCGCAGCCCTTCGATCAATACGGGGACGATATCGCGTCGCGCAACCGCACCGACTATGCCGCACATCTACTACCCCTCATTTCTTTTTCACGGGGCGCTTCCAACCCGAGACGGTGAGCTGCTTGGCGCGCGAGATGGTGAGCGCGCCTTCCGGTGCATCCTTGGTCAGCGTCGTGCCCGCGCCCAGGGTGGCGCCCTTGCCCACCCGCACCGGCGCCACCAGTTGGGTGTCGGAACCGATGAAGACCTCGTCCTCGATGATGGTGCGGTGCTTGTTGGCGCCGTCGTAATTGCAGGTGATGGTGCCGGCGCCGATGTTGACGTCGCGCCCCACGGTGGTGTCGCCGATATAGGCGAGGTGGTTGGCCTTGGAGCGCGCCGCGATCTGGCTCGCCTTCACTTCGACGAAATTGCCGATGTGCACCTCCTCGGCGAGCGTGGTGCCGGGGCGCAGCCGCGCATACGGGCCGATGCGGCAGCGCGCGCCGATGTCGGCTTCATCCAGATGACAGAAGGGTTCGATGCGCGCGCCCGCGGCGACCTTCACGTTGCGCAGCACGCAGTTCGCGCCGACACTGACGCCTACATCGAGCACGACCTCGCCCTCGAACACGCAATTGACGTCGATCGCCACATCGCGCCCGCAGACGAGGCGGCCGCGCACCTCGATGCGCGCCGGGTCCGCCAGCGTGACGCCCTTGTGCATCAGGGCAGCGGCGACTGCGCGCTGGAAGGTGCGCTCGAGCTCGGCCAACTGCGCCTTGCTGTTGACCCCCAGGATTTCCCAGGCCGCGCCCGGCGCAGCCGATTTGACCGGCACTTTGTCCGCCACCGCCGCGGCGACCACATCGGTGAGGTAATACTCCTTCTGCGCATTTTTGTTGTGCAAGCCTGCCAGCCATTTCTTCAGCCGCGCGGTCGGCAGCACCATGATGCCGGTGTTGATCTCGCGCAGCGCGCGCTCGGCCTTGGTCGCGTCCTTTTCCTCGACGATGCGCCTCACCGCGCCGCGGCTGCGGATAATGCGGCCATAACCATGCGGGTCGTCAAGTTCGAGAGTGAGCAGGGCTACGCCCTTGCCGGCCGCGCGGCATAGCGTTGTTAGCGTCTCGGCCCGGGTGAGCGGCACATCACCGTACAACACCAGGGTCGGAACCTTGGGATCGAGATGCGGCAGCGCCTGCGCCAGCGCATGCCCGGTGCCCAACTGCGGCTCCTGCCTGGCCCACACCAGGCCCGGCTGGGCGATGGTCTCGCGCACGCGCTCGCCGCCGTGGCCGTAGACGATGCAGATGACTCCGGGTTTGAGGCTGCGCGCCGTGTCAACGACATGCGCAAGCAGAGGCCTGCCCGCCAACTGGTGCAGCACCTTGGGTAAATCCGAGTGCATGCGCTTGCCTAGGCCGGCGGCGAGGATGACGACGTTCATGGGTTTCGATTTCTCGCGGAGGCCGAAATGATACCACGCAGCCCCGCGCGCCCGCCTTGTAGGCCGGAGGCTTGCGGTATATATTACAGTTTGCTTTCTCCTGGCCCGCCAGCGCTTTATCGACCCGACCAGGCCCAGCAACAGGCGAGCGGCATCGACCAATAATCGATAATTTCTTCCTCAGGAGACATCATGCATCGATTGAGATTTCTGTTGTCAAGCGCGTTGTTCGCCCTCGCCTGCGCCCCGACTTTCGCTCAGGACGCCTGCAAAAACCGCGGCGATCTCGATCCGCAGTATTGCGACGAGAACAAGGACCTGGTGGCCGATCCGCCCAAGGATGTGAAGAAGTTCAAGAACCCGGCGACCATCGTGTTTACCTATACGCCGGTGGAAGATCCTGCCGTCTACGAAAAGGTGTTCAAGCCTTTCACCGACCACTTAGCCCAATGTACCGGCAAGCGGGTGGTGTTCTACCAAGTGCAGTCCAACGCCGCCGAGATCGAAGCGATGCGTTCCGGGCGCCTGCACGTGGGCGGGTTCTCCACCGGGCCGACGGCTTTTGCCGTCAACCTCGCCGGCGCGGTACCGTTCGCGGTGAAAGGCTACGCCGACCACTTCCAGGGCTATCAGTTGTGGCTGATCGTGAAGAAAGACAGCCCGTTCCAGAAGATCACCGACCTGAAGGGCAAACGCGTCGCGCACACTTCAGCATCCTCGAACTCGGGTAATCTCGCGCCGCGCGCGCTGTTCCCGCCGCTCGGCCTCGTCCCCGACCAGGACTACAAGGTGCTGTACTCGGGCAAGCACGACCAGTCCATTCTCGGCGTGAATACCGGGGATTACGATGCCGCGCCGATCGCCTCCGACGTATTCGAGCGCATGGCGCGCCGCGGCACGGTGAAAGAGGGCGACTTCCGGGTTCTGTACAAGAGCCAGACCTTTCCGACCTCGTCATTCGCCTATGCGCACGACCTGGAACCAGCGCTGCGCGATAAGATGCTGAAGTGCTTCTACGACTACCGCTTCCCACCCGAGATGCAGAGCGCCTTCGAGGGTGCCGACCGCTTTTTCCCGGTCACTTTCCAGAAAGACTGGGAGGTGGTGCGCAAGGTCGATGAATCCGCGGGCGAGAAAAAAGATCGCGGCGCGTTCGAGAAGGAGTCGGCCAAGGAAGAGGCCGCGCGCAAGAAAGCGGCCGAGGCCAAAGCCAAGAAGTGATGCGCAGCTTTGCCGCTGCGTGCTGTTGCATAGCCTTAGCGCTCGCTGCTGCGCCGGCCCCGGCGCAACAGGGCGCGTGCAAACACCGCGGCGATCTCGACACCCCATTTTGCGACGAGGACGGCGACCTGCTCGCGGACACGCCGAAGGACGCGAAGCGGCAGAAGAATCCGGACCCGCTGTTTTTCACCAATTCGCCGCTCGAAGACCCGGCGGTGTTCAAGGAACTGATGCGGCCCTTCGTCGAGCATCTGGCCAGGTGCACCGGGCGTAAAGTTCGTTTCTACGACGTGTATTCCAGCGCCGCGGCGATCGAGGCGATGCGCTCGGGCCGCATGCACCTCGGCACCATGTCTTCCGGAGACACCGCGTTCGCGGTCAACGTTGCCGGCGCGATCCCGTTCGGCATCCGCGGCGACGCCGGCGGCCCGCAAGGCTACCAGCTTTGGATGATCGTCAGAAAGGACAGCCCGTACCGGAAACTCTCCGACCTGAAGGGAAGGCGCGTGGCGCACACCACGCCCTCGTCGAATTCGGGCAACCTCGCGCCGCGCACGCTGTTCCTGGCCGAGGGCCTGGTACCGGACAAGGACTACAAGGTGGTGTTCTCGGGCAAGCACGAGAACTCCGTTTCTGGCGTGGCGGGCGCCGATTTCGACGCCGCGCCGATAGCGCACGACATTCTGCTGCGCATGGCCGATCGCGGCCTGGTCAAGCTGGACGATTTCCGCATCATCTGGAAGAGCCGCAATTTCCCGCCGGGGGGTCTGTCGATGGCACACGACCTTGCGCCGGCGCTGCAAAAAAAGATCCGCGAGTGCACTTATAACTACACTTACTCGCCAGAGATGGTCAGAGGTTTCCAGGGCGCCGACCGCTGGCTGCCGATAGACTACAAGCAGGACTGGGAACCGATCCGCCGCGTGGCGCGGGAAAGCGGCCAGGCGTTCACGCGCACGGCGTTCGAGCGCGAAAAGACGCGCGCCGAAGCGGCGGTAAAAAGGTGAGCGTCAGCGGCATTCCGGCGCGGGTTTTTCGAACGAATAACAGAGAAAAGCGATCACATGACCCAAGGCGCCGCACTTTCCATCCGCAATCTGTCCAAGGAATATGTCCGCGGCAAACCCGTGCTGCGCGGCATCAACCTGGATGTTCCCGATCAGGGCCTCACCGCCATCATCGGACCTTCGGGCACGGGCAAGTCGACACTGATCCGTTGCATCAACCGCCTGGTCGAGCC
Organism: Betaproteobacteria bacterium; assembly: GCA_016234705.1. Classification (GTDB taxonomy): domain Bacteria; phylum Pseudomonadota; class Gammaproteobacteria; order Burkholderiales; family SG8-39; genus 2-12-FULL-64-23. The sequence goes on from JACRAS010000074.1 coordinate 63,707, forward strand.
GACTTCGGGCGAAATCCTGTTCGAAGGCGACGACATGGTAAAGCTGGACCGCCGCGGGCTGCGTCTGGCGCGGCGCCATATCGGCATGGTGTTCCAGGAATACAACCTGGTGGAGCGGCTGACGGTGATGGAGAATCTGCTATGCGGGCGCCTGGGCTATGTACCGCCGCTCAAGGCGTGGCTGCGCAAATACCCACAACAGGACATGGCGCGTGCGTTCGAACTGCTCGACGTGGTGGGTCTGTCTGAATTCGTCAATCAGCGCGCCGACAGCCTTTCCGGCGGGCAACGCCAGCGCGTGGGCATCGCCCGCGCCCTCATGCAGGAGCCCAAGTTGCTGCTCGCGGACGAGCCCACCTCCTCGCTCGACCCGAAGACCTCGGTGGAAATCATGAGCCTGATACGCGAGCTGTGCCGCAGCCGCGACATTCCGGTGATCATCAACATGCATGATGTGGAGCTGGCCAAGCGCTTCGCCGACCGCGTCATCGGCATGACGCAAGGATCGGTAGTGTATGACGGCCCGTCTCCAGGGCTTTCCGACGAACAGTTAAAGACCATTTACGGCGGCCGGGATTGGTTGCACGCATGACCCGTTTTTGCATTCGCGCGCTGGCCGCGGGCCTGCTGTTTTTTGCCGGCAACTTGGCCGCTCAAGCAGCCGGAGAGGGTGGTTCCAGAGACAAGCTCTGGAGAATTGTCAGCGCCTGCCTCGGTCCAGAGAATGCCGAATATTGCCGGCGTTGCGATTCTCCGCGCATCGACACGGCGTGTCCGCATAACGGTCGGTGCGAGGACACGACAGAGGTTTGGCGCGAGACTAACGAGTTCGTCGCCATCCGCGACATCAAAATGTGCTCTTGCCCCGCCGGATTCGTGCATGGGCTCGCGCTGCCGCGCGCCAGGGTCAAGGGAATCGAGGTGTCGCCGCTTCCGGATGGAATCTGGGCGTTCGCCTGGGCCGTCGCGCAGGAAAAGATCGCCGACGAATCCACTATCGCGCTCGTCGTGAATTCGGTGCGCACGCGAACCCAGGACCAGCTCCACATCCACCTCGTGCGCTTGCGCGACGGCGCGCGCCAGAACTTCAGCGGACGCGTGGCGTCCGTGCTTCGCTTGGACGATGTCTGGAACGTGGTGAGCCGACTGGCGGCGAATCGGCCGCCGCTGAAGGACTACAGCGTGCTGGTCGCCAGCAATCTCAAAGGCGGCTTCGAAGTGCTGGTCGAGAGCAACGAGAGGAGTCTTGAGCGCGCCTACACGCAAAGGACTTGCCAGTGAACGCGACAACGCGAGCAAATCCGTTCAAGACCAGCGTCTGGATACGCGCCGGCTGGGTGGCGTTGCTGCTGTACGTCATTTATGCCGCTTCGCGCCTGGAAATCACCTGGGCGCGCTTCCTGGTCGGACTGGACAACGGGGCGAAGTTCATCGGCCGCATGCTCCCGCCCAATATCGCGCAGCCGGACAGCCTGTTGAAGGGCCTCACCGAAAGCCTGGAGATCGCCATCCTCGCCTCTTGCCTCGGCATCCTGATATCGCTGCCGGTGGGCCTGCTTGCCTCGAGGAACCTCATGCCGGTGTGGGCGACCTGGCCAGCGCGCATGTGCATCGCCCTGTGCCGTTCGTTTCACCCGGTGATCGTCGCTATCCTGTTCGTCAAGGCGGTAGGCTTCGGCGCGCTCGCGGGGATACTCTCGCTGATGGTGGCCTCGGTCGGCTTCATCGGCAAGCTGTTCGCCGAGGCGATCGAGGAGATCTCGCTCAAGCAGGTCGAAGCAGTGCGCGCCACCGGCGCACCGTTCATGAACGTCATCACCTACGGCGTGTTGCCGCAGGTGTTCTCGCGTTTCGTCGGCTTCGCCACCTATCAGCTCGACTCCAACCTGCGCAACTCCACCATGGTCGGCATCGTCGGCGCCGGCGGCATAGGCGGAACGCTGTTCTCCGCGTTCCAGCGCTTCGACTACGATTTCGTCTGCGCCATCCTGCTCTCCATCATTGGCATGATCATGCTGGGCGAAGTGCTGGCGGGCTGGGTGCGCGCGGTGTTCCTCGAGCGCGGCAAGGTGGAACAAGAATGAGCGGGTCGCAGGGGTTCGAGGCAGCAAGAACCTGGCGGCGCTTCACGCCGGCGCAGCGCCTGGCGCGCTTTGCCGTCTATCTCGCCCTGGTGATCGCGATCGTGTTGTCAGTACAAACCGTGGAGGTGATTCCCGAATTTCTCTACGACGCGCCGGAGCAGATGCAGGACCTGCTCGCGCGCATGTGGCCGATCGCCTTCTACCACTATCCGCGGGGCGTGCACGACGCCCTCATGGACACCCTGCACATCGCCTCGCTAGGCACCATCCTGGCGCTGATCATGGCGTTGCCGATCGGCCTTCTCGCCGCAAACAACGTCACCCCGAACAAGATCGTCAACTATTTCGCCAAGCTGCTGCTGGTATCCAGCCGTTCGGTGAACTCGCTGGTGTGGGCGCTGTTGTTCGTCGCCGTATTCGGCCCGGGCGCGCTCGCCGGCACGCTGGCGATCGCGTTTCGCTCCATCGGCTTCGTCGGCAAGCTCGTCGGCGAGGCCCTGGAGGAAGCCGACCGCGGCCCGATCGAAGCCCTGCAGGCGGCGGGGGCGCCCTGGTTGTCGGTCCTCGCCAAGGCTTACTGGCCGCAGGTCGAGCCGGCATTCTGGTCGGTGGTGCTGTTCCGTTGGGACATCAATGTGCGCGAATCGGCGGTGCTCGGGCTGGTCGGCGCCGGCGGCATAGGCATGGCGCTCGACACCGCGTTGAACCTGTTCCAGTGGGACCGGGTGGCGATGGTGCTGTTCGCCATATTCACGGTTGTGATCCTCGCCGAAATTGCGGTAACCTATATCCGCAAGCGTCTAATCTAATGCGCTTGGAGCGCGTCGCTTCAGCGCGGAAGGGGTCATGAACCCGAAGGTCAAATCAGCAATCCTGTGCGTCCTGTTGGCAGGTCTCGCCGCCATCCCCAGGGCCGTTGCAGCCGGCGCGGCCGGGATAGACAGGCGTCAATCCGGAAACGATTAACCATTCAACATTAAATATCTGGTTTAACTTATTGTGTTTATATCAAAAATATTGTACCGTTATGTGAGCGGCACAACATATTGATTGGGCGCATCGCGTGAACGGGAGGCTTGCGTGCAAAATTACTTCACTCAGAATTCTTTCAGCCGGAACATTTCGAGATTCTCGGCAGTCCTCTTCTTCGCTGTGATCGTAGGCGTTCTCTCTGGCTGCAGCGGCGGATCGGACAGCAAAACCGCGGTAGCGAGCGCAACCACGCCGACCACGTCCACCACGCCCGTCATTCCCGCGGTGGCGACGATTCAACTGCTGGCGAGCAACACGCAAGTTGCCTCGGCCGGGACAAACGCGGTGGACCTGACCGCGATCGTGCTAAGCGCGAGCAAGCAAACCATCAGCGGCAAGAACGTGACGTTTTCAGCAGGCAATGATGCCACCGCGTTCATAAACAACATCAGTGCCAGCGGCGTATCCGATGCGAACGGCTTGGTCACGGCCAAACTCAATGTCGGCGGCGACAAGACGAACCGCGCAATTACGGTTAGCGCTACGGCGGAGTCCGTCACCGCGACCAACAGCGTCGATGTCACCGGCACGACCATCACGATCAGCGGCAACAGTTCGCTCGCGTTTAGCTCCAAGACGACGCTCACGTTCAGCGTCAAGGATTCCGCCGGGAACGCGCTGCGGAATATGGCGGTAAGCCTCGCCTCGCAGAACGGGAACACGGTTACGCCCGCCACCGGCTTCACCGACCCCGCGGGTCAATTTACCGCCAGCGTCACCGCCGATTCCGCTGCCGCAGCCGCAGCGGGGAAAGACGTGATCACCGCCAGCGCCGCCGGCGCCAACGCGATTCAGGCGCTTACCATCAGCAGCGCAAGCTTCGCGTTCACGGCGCCGACACTGGTCGCTCCCGCCACCACCATCGACATACCCCTGAACACATTCAAGACGGTTTCGGTCAACTGGAAGATCGCCGGAGTGGCGCAGCAGAATAAGCAGGTCACTTTTTCCGTGAGCCGCGGCACGGTTACCGGCAGTCCCGCGACAACAAACGCCGCGGGCGATACGCCCGGGGTGACGGTTTCATCCGCCACCGCAGGGCCGGCCATCATCACGGCCTCCGGTCCGGGCGGCACACCCGCCACTACCCTCGACGTCGTATTCGTCGCCACCAGCGCGAGCACTGCCACTGCGCAGGCCATTCCCGGCACAGTGCAAATCACCACCGGATCCGCATCCCAAACCAACAACAGCTCGACCATTGCGGTGCAGGTGCGCGACGCGGCCAATAACCTGGTCAAGGACGCGGGCGTGAGCTTCACCATCGCGGTCGATCCCAGCGGCGGCAGGCTTACATCGTCGAGCGGCATCACCGATGTTTCCGGCAGCACCTCGGTGACCTACGTCGCAGGGGGTACCAGCAGCGCGCAAAACGGGGTGACTATCGTTGCTACCGTGGACAAGATCGGCGGTGCCCCGATCAGCCCGGTGGTCACCGGCACTACAACCTTGACCGTCGCCGGGCAGGCGCTGCAGGTGCGGCTGGGCACGGATAACAAGATCGCATCAACGCCACTTCCGCAGAACGCGAACCAGAAAACGTATCTCGCCACCGTTACCGATGCCGCGCTAAATCCGGCGGCTGGCGCCAACGTACAATTTGCTTTGCGCCCCGCCCGTTATCGCAAAGGCATTTTCGTGTTTGACACGCTGAACAAGGTTTGGGTCCAGGTGGTCAGCGCAACCTGTCCTAACGAGGATCTCAATTTCAACGGCATTCTCGATCCGGGCGAAGGCCTGGTTGCGTTTCCTGCCGGGGTAACGCCCGCGCTTCTGCCCGGAGCCACGGCCACCGTGAACGGAACTGCTTTATCAGATGCGAACGGCATCGCCACTGCAATCATTACCTATCCGAAGGATCACTCCTTTTGGTCCGAAGTCACGCTGGAAGCGCGCACCTCGGTAACGAGCAACGATCCGCCTACTCAGGCCGTCTTTTTCCTGCCGGGCAGTGGGCCCGACTACACCGACGCCGTCAGCCCACCGCCGGGCGTGACCAGTCCTTACGGCGTCAATAATTCTTGCGCCAATACGTTGTAATCAAGCGTTTCTGACCGGGTACAGCCTGAACAAGGGCCGGGTGGCAAGGGGTCCGCCTCCCCACCCGGCTCCTTTGTAACTACCCAAAGTTAGAGGGGCTCTGCTTGCATTGCTGGAAAGCGGCACCGGCGCCGGTTGCGCACGATCCAGCCGCCCAGGGGAGCTGCGTGCGCGAGCCGTGACTACCGCGGCAGGTCGGAAGCCCCCATCAGGTATTCGTCGACGGCGCGCGCGCATTGACGCCCTTCGCGTATCGCCCAGACCACCAGCGATTGGCCGCGGCGCATGTCGCCGGCGGCGAACACCTTGCAGTCCGACGTCTGGTAGCAGCCGGCGCCGTCGGTCGTGGCCTTGACGTTGCCGCGCGCATCTTTCGCCAGCCCGAGCTCGTCGATCAGCCCCATTTGCACCGGGCCGAGGAAACCCATGGCGAGCAGTACCAGATCGGCCTCCAGCTCGAACTCGGTGCCCGGAACCTCGACTATGTTGCCGTCCTTCCACTCGACGTGCGCCGCAACCAGCTTTTTCACCTTGCCGTCCGCGCCCTCGAAGCGCTTGGTCGCCACGGACCAGTCCCGTGCGCAGCCTTCTTCGTGCGAACTGGAAGTGCGCAGCTTGATCGGCCAGTAAGGCCATACCAAAGGCTTGTTCTCCTGCTCCGGCGGCTGCGGCAGCAGCTCAAACTGGGTCACCGACGCCGCGCCCTGACGATTGGAAGTGCCGACGCAATCGGAGCCGGTGTCGCCGCCACCGATGACCACCACGCGCTTTCCGGTCGCCATGATCTGCCCTGCGACTTTGTCGCCGGCCACCACCTGGTTCTGCTGCGGCAGGAATTCCATGGCGAAGTGCACGCCCTTCAGCTCGCGCCCTGGGACCGGCAGGTCGCGCGGATGCTCCGCGCCGCCTGATACGACCACGGCGTCGAATTCCCGCAGCAGCTTTTTCGCGGGCAGCGCGTTCTTCGCACTGCCGCCGACGGCCTTGTTCACCCTGAACTCCACGCCCTCGGCGCGCATCTGCTCCACGCGCCGGTCGATCAAGTGCTTTTCCAGCTTGAAGTCGGGAATGCCATAGCGCAGCAAACCGCCGATACGGTCGTTCTTCTCATACAGCACCACTTCGTGCCCGGTGCGCGCCAGTTGCTGCGCGCAGGCCAGGCCCGCGGGGCCGGAGCCGACGATCGCGACCTTCTTGCCGGTCTTGCACGCAGGCGGCTGAGGCAATACCCAGCCCATCTCCCAACCCTTGTCGATAATGGCGTGCTCGATCGACTTGATGCCCACCGGGTCATTGTTGATATTGAGCGTGCATGCCGCCTCGCACGGCGCCGGACAGACACGGCCGGTGAATTCCGGGAAATTGTTGGTCGAATGCAGCGTCTCCAGCGCTTCGCGCCAGTTCTGTTTGTAGACCAGATCGTTCCAGTCCGGAATGATGTTGTTGACCGGGCAGCCGCTCATGCAAAAGGGTGTGCCGCAGTCCATGCAGCGCGCTCCCTGCACCGCCGCCTCCTGATCGGTGAGGTGCCGCAGGAACTCGTGGTAATGCTTCTTGCGCGTCTTTGGGGCTTCGCTTCCCTCCTGCAGCCGCTGGAACTCCATGAAACCGGTTATCTTGCCCATTTACATTAATCCAAAGTCCAAATTCGCTTTACCACAGAGGACGCAAAGGGCGCACAGGAAAAGCAAGAACCTGCGGAAGTCCTTTGCGTCCTCTGCGGTTAATGCTATATCAACTCAGGCCGCCAACTTGCCGCCCTTGGCTGCGAGATCGCCGAGCGCGCGCCGATACTCGTGCGGGAAGATCTTGACGAACTTCGCGCGGTACTGCGCCCAGCCATCCAGCACCTTTTTCGCCTGGGCGCTGCCGGTGTATCTGGCGTGGTTCTCCACCAGGCGTTTGAGCACGGCTTCGTCAGCCTGCCCAAGATGCCAAAGACCGCGCGCGAGCTTGCCCTCCTGCTCCGCTTCAGTGAGCACCGGCTCGATTTGCACCATGGCCGTGTTGCAGCGCTCCCCGAAGGACCCGGCTTCGTCGAATACATAGGCAATGCCGCCGGACATGCCCGCGGCGAAATTGCGCCCGGTCATTCCCAGCACCACTACCGTGCCGCCGGTCATGTACTCGCAGCCGTGATCGCCCGTGCCCTCAACCACCGCGCTTGCGCCCGAGTTGCGCACCGCGAAGCGCTCACCGGCGACACCGCGAAAATAGGCCTCGCCCGCGATCGCGCCGTACAACACCGTGTTGCCGACGATGATGTTCTCGGTCGGTTTGCCGCGAAACTTGGGCGAGGGCTGCACCACGATGCGGCCGCCGGAGAGCCCTTTGCCGCAGTAGTCGTTGGTGTCGCCGATCAGCTCCAGCGTAATTCCCTTGGCTAGGAAAGCGCCGAAGCTTTGGCCGGCAGTCCCGGCAAACTTGATCCGTATCGTGTCGTCGGGCAAGCCGGCATGGCCATAGCGCCGCGCGATTTCCCAGGACAACATGGTGCCGACGGTGCGATTGATATTGCGTATCGGCATGTCGATCGCGACCCGCTTGCCGTGTTCCAGCGCGGGCTTGGCAAGTTCGATCAGGCGATGGTCGAGCGCGCGCGCAAGGCCGTGGTCCTGCTCCTCGCACTTGTGGCGCGCCACTTCCGCGCCGACCTGCGGTCGGTAAAAAATGCGCGAGAAGTCCAGCCCGTTTGCCTTCCAGTGCTCGATGCCTTTTTTCATTTCGAGCAGATCGGAGCGGCCGATCAACTCGTTCATGCTGCGCACGCCGAGTTGGGCCATGATTTCGCGCGCCTCTTCGGCGACGAAGAAGAAGAAGTTGACCACGTGCTCGGGCTTGCCCTGGAATTTGCGACGCAACGCCGGGTCCTGCGTGGCCACGCCCACCGGACAGGTGTTGAGGTGGCATTTGCGCATCATGATGCAGCCCTGGACCACCAGCGGCGCGGTGGCGAAACCGAATTCATCGGCGCCGAGCATGGCGCCGATAACCACGTCGCGGCCGGTCTTCATCTGGCCATCGACCTGCACCGCAATACGGCCGCGCAAGCGGTTCAACACCAGCGTCTGCTGCGTTTCAGCCAGGCCCAGCTCCCACGGCGTGCCGGCATGCTTGATCGAAGACCAGGGCGAAGCGCCGGTGCCGCCGTCGTGGCCGGAAATGGTGACATGGTCGGACTTGGCCTTGGACACGCCCGCGGCCACCGTACCCACGCCGGTCTCGGACACGAGCTTGACGCTGATCGATGCCGTCGGATTGGCGTTCTTCAGGTCGTGGATCAACTGCGCCAGATCCTCGATCGAATAGATGTCGTGATGCGGCGGCGGCGAGATCAGGCCCACACCCGGAACCGAGAAACGCAATTGCGCGATGTACTCGGACACTTTGTGACCGGGCAATTGACCGCCTTCGCCGGGCTTGGCGCCCTGCGCCATCTTGATCTGGATCTGGTCGGCGCTCGCCAGGTATTCGGCGGTGGCGCCGAAGCGGCCCGAGGCGACCTGCTTGATTTTCGAGCGCAGCGAATCGCCTTGTTGCAGCGCAATGTCCCGCTCGATGTTGTGTCTGCCCAGGCGCTGAGCCAGCGTCTCGCCGGCCTTCGCCACTGCGTAGCGATTCGGATCCTCGCCGCCTTCGCCGGTATTGGACTTGCCGCCGATACGGTTCATCGCGAGCGCGAGCGTGGTGTGCGCCTCGATCGAGATCGAACCGTGAGACATGGCGCCGGTGGAAAAGCGCTTGACGATCTCCTTCGCCGGTTCGACTTTGTCCAGCGGAATCGGCTGCAGTTGCCCGAACTTGAACTCGAACAGGCCGCGGAAAGTCATGTGCCGCATGGACTGGTCGTTGATGATCTGCGCGTATTCCCGGTAGCTCTCGAAACTGCCTTGTTTGGTCGAATGCTGGAGCTTCGCGATCGCGTCCGGGGTCCACATATGCTCTTCGCCGCGAATGCGGAACGCGTACTCGCCGCCTGCGTCCAGCGCATCGGCCAGCACCGGATCGGCGCCGAACGCCTGACGGTGCAGTCGTATTGCCTCCTCGGCCACTTCAAACAAGCCTATGCCCTCGACGTTGGATGCGGTGCCTGTGAAATATTTGGCGACCAGCTCGCGCGACAGGCCCACCGCCTCGAATATCTGCGCCCCGGTGTAGGACATGTAGGTGGAAATGCCCATCTTGGACATCACCTTCATCAGACCCTTGCCTATAGCCTTGACGTAATTCTTGATCGCTTTGCCGCCATCGATACCTGCAGGCAATAGCCCCTGCATGTTGAGCAAGGTTTCCAACGCGACATAAGGATGGATCGCTTCTGCGCCGTAGCCTGCAAGCAGCGCGAAATGATGCACCTCGCGCGCCGAGCCGGTTTCCACCACTAGCCCCGCGCTGGTGCGCAGGCCCTTGCCGACCAGATGTTGGTGAACCGCCGACACTGCCAGCAGCGCCGGAATCGCCACATTGTCGCAATCCAGACGCCGGTCGGAGACGATGATGATGCTGTAACCCGAGCGAACCGCGTCCTCGGCCTGGGCGGCGAGGCTCGCCAGGCGCGCTTCTATCGCCTCACGGCCCCAGGCCACCGGATAGGTGATGTCAAGCTCGAAGGACTTGAACTTGCCTTCGGTGTTACGGTCGATATGCCGGATCTTGTCCATCTCGTAGAAATCCAGCACCGGCTGGCTGACTTCGAGCCGGATCGGCGGATTGATCTCGTCGATACCCAGCAGATTCGGCTTGGGTCCGATGAAGCTCACCAGACTCATTACCAGGTCTTCGCGGATCGGGTCGATCGGCGGGTTGGTCACCTGGGCGAACAACTGCTTGAAGTAATGGTACAGGGTCTTGTTCTTGGCGGACAACACCGCAAGGGGCGAGTCGTTGCCCATCGAGCCGACGGGTTCTTCCGCGGCCGCGGCCATCGGCAGCATCAGGAATTTGAGGTCTTCCTGCGTATAGCCGAACGCCTGCTGGCGGTCGAGCAGCCGCACTTCCGAGCGCACGGGCTGCTGTTTCTCACTTTTCACTTCGTCGAGCCGGATGCGGATGCGCTCTATCCACTCGCTGTAGGGCTTCACCGCCGCCAGCGTTTCCTTCAGTTCCTTGTCGTCGATGATGCGCCCGCGTTCGACGTCGATCAAAAACATCTTGCCCGGCTGCAGGCGCCATTTCTTGACGATTTTTTCCTCCGGGATCGGCAGCACGCCCGCTTCGGAGGCCATGATCACCAGGTCGTCGTCGGTGACGATATAGCGCGCGGGCCGCAGGCCGTTGCGGTCCAGCGTGGCGCCGATCTGGCGGCCGTCGCTGAATGCGACCGCCGCGGGCCCGTCCCAGGGCTCCATCATCGCCGCATGGTACTCGTAGAACGCGCGCCGGTTGGCATCCATAGTGGTGTGCTTTTCCCAGGCTTCCGGGATTAGCAGCATCATCGCGTGCGCGAGAGAATAGCCTCCCATCACCAGGAGTTCGAGCGCATTGTCGAACGAGGCCGAGTCCGACTGACCGTCGTAGATCAGCGGCCAGACCTTGATCAGATCCGCGCCGAGGATGGGGCTGGAGATCGCCTGCTGCCGCGCGCGGATCCAGTTGACGTTGCCGCGCAGGGTATTGATCTCGCCGTTATGAGCGATCAGGCGGAACGGATGCGCCAGGTCCCAGGTGGGGAAGGTGTTGGTGGAGAAGCGCTGGTGCACCAGAGCCAGCGCCGATACCAGGCGAGGATCTTGCAGATCCTGGTAGTACTTGCCCACCTGATTGGCCAGCAGCAAGCCCTTGTAGACCAGCGTGCGCGCCGACATGGACGCCACGTAGAACTCCTTGCCATGTTTGAGCCGGAGCGCCTGAATGGCGTGGCCCGAGGACTTGCGGATGATGTAGAGCTTGCGTTCGAGCGCGTCAGTCACCGTCACGTCGCCGCCGCGACCGATGAACACCTGCCGGATCACCGGTTCTATGCTCTTCCCCGATTCCGCCAGTCCCGAGTTGTCGCGCGGCACGTCGCGCCAGCCGAGCAGCACCTGCCCCTCGTCCTTGATGGCGCGCTCGATTTCGTATTCGCAGGCGAGGCGTGAAGCCGGCTCCTGCGGCAGAAATACCATGCCCACGCCGTACCGGCCAGCCGGCGGAAGCTGCACCCCCCGCGACGCCATTTCCTCGCGCAGGAACCGGTCCGGGATCTGGATCAGGATGCCGGCGCCGTCGCTCGCCAGCGGGTCGGCGCCGACCGCGCCGCGATGGGCTAGGTTCTTCAGGATGAGCAGCCCTTGCTCGACGATCGTATGGCTCCTGGCGCCCTTGATGTTGGCGACAAAGCCGACGCCGCAGGCGTCATGTTCGTTGGCGGGGTCGTACAACCCCTGGTCGTACAAACCCGGGTCCACAGGGCGACTAAGGGGTAGGGCCGGATGGGTCACGCGCGCACCTTTAGTTGCAAATTGGCTCCGGAAGATCGTGGACTAGCCCATGACTTTTTCCGGCGAAACAGTTGATTCTACCTGTGGGTGATTGTCACTTCAAGCGCTTAGGCAGTCGCTGCGAAGCAAAGTTCGGGGCGACGCGCAGGACTCAGACAACGCGGGAATAAGCCAAGGCCTGCTGCAGCGCTGCGGCAGTGAGGTCGGCGCGAACCGACGCGGCGCCTATTGCGTGGAGCAGGACGAAGCGCAGCTTGCCGCCCTCGGCTTTCTTGTCCACCCGCATCAACTCCAGCAGGCGTTCGGGGGCGATGTCGGGCGGGGCGGTCGGCAACTTGGCGCGCTTGAGCAGGGCGATGATGCGCTCTACTTCGGCCTCGGCGATAAGGCCTGTGCGGCGCGACAGCTCCGCGGCCATCACCATGCCCGCGGCCACGGCCTCGCCATGCAGCCACTTGCCGTAACCCAGGCCGGACTCGATCGCATGGCCGAAGGTATGGCCGAAATTGAGCAGGGCGCGCACGCCGGTCTCGCGCTCGTCCTCGGCCACCACCGCGGCCTTGATCTCGCAGCAGCGGCGCACCGCGTGCGCCAGAGCATCCCGGTCGCAAGCGATCAACTTTTCCATGTTCTGTTCCAACCAGGCGAAGAACGCGCCGTCGCGGATGAGGCCGTGCTTGATGACCTCCGCCATGCCCGCCGAGAGTTCGCGCGGGGGCAGCGTTTCCAGTACCGCGGTATCGGCCAGCACCAGGCGCGGCTGGTAGAACGCGCCGATCATGTTCTTGCCGAGCGGATGATTGATGCCAGTCTTACCGCCGATGGAGGAGTCCACTTGGGCGAGCAGCGTGGTCGGAACCTGGATAAAGGGTATGCCGCGCATAAACGTGGCAGCGGCAAAGCCGGCGAGGTCGCCGACGACGCCGCCGCCCAAGGCGATGAGCGTTGTCTTGCGGTCGCAGCGGCGCTCGAGCAGCGCGTCGTAGATGCGATTGAGAGTGGCCCAGTCCTTGTAGCGCTCGCCGTCCTCGAGCACGATACTGATCACGTCCACCCCCCGAACTCCCAATGCCCCGGCGAGCGGCTCGAGGTACAGCGCCGCAACCGTGGTGTTGGTGACAATGGCTACCCTCGGCAGGTCCAAATGCGGCAAGATCAGCTCGGCGCTGGAGAGCAAACGTTCTCCGATGTGGATAGCGTAGGCGCGCTCGCCCAGTTCTACACGGAGAGTTTGCATCGTTCCCGCAACTGGGGCAGCAATTGGTGAAGAAGAGCGCGCGCGCTTTGGCGGCCGGTATCGACGACGATGTCCGCGATTTCGCGGTACAGCGGGTCACGCTGCCGGTAGAGTGAGTGCAGTTTTTCCAGCGGGTCGGTGTTCTGCAGCAAGGGCCGCGACTTGTCGTGACGGGTGCGATGCCAAAGATCCCTGGGTTGGCCGTGCAGATACACCACCACGCCGCGATGGGCGAGGCGCATGCGGTTGTCGGCATCGAGCACGGCGCCGCCGCCGGTCGCCACCACCACGTTGGACAACTGCGTAAACTGGTCCACGACTTGCGCCTCGCGCGCGCGAAAACCCGCCTCGCCCTCGATTTCGAATATGAGCGAGATGTTCACGCCGGTGCGGCGCTCGATCTCCTGATCGGTATCGTGGAAAGTCTTGGCAAGCTCGGCGGCTAGGTGCCTGCCCACCGTGGTCTTTCCGGCCCCCATTAGGCCGACGAGAAATATGTTATCCGTGTTTTTCACGCAACCATTCTAACAGCAGCCACCCGCCCTCGGGGGCGCAACAAGCCCGCGCCGCGCAGCTTGCGTCCAACGCAAAAAACAAGAGCCGGTCACCCGGCTCTTTTCCATGCCAAGGAAGAAACAATCAGCGAAGAATTAGACGATCGTCCATGATGCGCGGCGTGATGAATACCAGTAGCTCGGTCTTGTTATCCGTCTTGCCAGTGTTCTTGAACAGATTGCCGAGCACCGGTATGTCGCCAAACAACGGCACTTTGGTGGTGGTTACGCGCTCGTCCTGGCTGAAGATGCCGCCGATCACCACCGTGCCGCCGTTTTCGACCAGCACCTCGGTCTTGACATGCTTGGTGTCGATGGCAAAACCCGCCGCCGTTACCTGACCCACCGAGTCCTTGTTGATGTCGAGCGTCATGATGATATTGCCGTCGGGCGTGATCTGCGGCTTCACCTTCAGGCTCAGGTTGGCCTTGCGAAATGACACGCTGGTCGCGCCGCTCGAAGTCGCCGATTGATACGGCAGCTCGGTGCCCTGCTCGATCACCGCCTCGACCTTGTCCCCGGTCAGCACTCTCGGGCTGGATATGATTTTGCCTTTGCCGTCTGCTTCCAGCGCGGTCAACTCCAGGGTGAGGAAGCGGGTGAAACCCCGGTTGAAGAGGATCGCGGAAATTACGCCGGCATTGAAACCACCGAGGCCGGTGGCCGGCAGGTTGACGTTCTGGCCGCCCGCGAGAAAATCGGGCGTGCCCGACGCCACCTGCAGGGTACCCGCGGCATTGGTCGTCAACTGCGCATTGTTCGACAAGCTCGCGCCGAGCGAGGTGCGCAGCACGTCTCGGCCGAGGGAGTCTCCGCCCGGAAGCGCCTGGTTGTAGCCGAGCCGCGCGCCGAGATTCTTGCTGAAGGAGTCGTTCGCCTCGACGATGCGCGCCTCTATCATCACCTGGCGCACCGCCACGTCGATCTGGGCGATCAGCTTGCGCACTTCCTCGAGGCGGGTGGGCACGTCCTGCACGAACACGGTGTTGGTGCGCGCGTCGACCACCGCGCTGCCGCGCTTGGACAGAATCTTCTGCGTGGTGGAGGACAGCAGCGCCTGCACTTCCGCCGCTTTCTGGTAATTGAGCATGAAACTCTCGGTGCGCACCGCCTCCAGTTCGCCGATCTGCTGCTGCGACTCCAGCGTGAGTTTTTCCTTGGTCGCCAGCTCGTCGCGCGGCGCGATCCACACCACGTTGCCGTTTTTGCGCATGTCCAGGCCACGTGTGTCGAGGATGATCTGCAGGGCCTGGTCCCAGGGCACGTCCTTCAGCCGCAGGGTCAGGCTGCCGCCGACCGCGTCGCTGGTGATGATGTTGAGGTCGGTAAAATCGGCGATCACGTTGAGCACGCTGCGCACTTCGACGTTCTGGAAGTTGAGCGACAACTTTTCGCCGCTGAAACCCGCCTTGCTTCCCTGCGTCAGCTTGTTCGGATCGGGAACGATCTGCTTTATTTCGACCACGAACTGGGTATCGGTCTGGTAGGCGCTGTGCTCCCACCTGCCCTGCGGCGCGATCACCATGCGCACGTTCTCACCTTGGCTGAAGGTGTTCACGGACTGCACCGGAGTGCCGAAATCGGTCACGTCCAGGCGCCGGCGCAGCTTGTCCGGCAACGAGGTCTTGAAGAAATCGATCACCAGGTTCTGTCCCTGCGCGCGGATATCTATGCCGGTCGAACTGTCGGACAGATCGACCACGATACGGCCTTCGCCCGCTTTGCCTCGACGGAAGTCGATATCGCGCACGGTGTGCGCATCAGCCTGTTTGGCTTCGACGAAATGCGTGACTGCAGCCCCGCCGCTGGTGCTCGCGGCCGGCGCGGCGGCGAGGATAATGACCAGATTCTTGCCGTCGATCTGGGTGTCATAGCCGACGGACCGGCGCAGGTTCAGCACCATGCGCGTGCGCTCGCCCGCCTGCACTATGTTCATGCTCACAAGCTCGCCTTCGCCGATGTTCTGGCTGTTGCGCCCGAGACCATTCACGGTGTTGGGCAAATCGAACGCGATGCGAGCCGGGTTGGCTACGGTGAAGCTCCCCGGCTGCGACTTGAGCGCCTCCTTCAGCGTCAGCTTGACGATGACCTTGCCGCTTTGCTGGGATACGTTGAAGGCCTCGACGCTGTTTGGCGGCGTCTGCGCCAGCGCCAGAACAGCCCAGAAGGATGCAGCCAAGACGCCGATCAAACCGAAAATTTTAGCCATAGAGATCCTCACCTTCCTTTTGCCGCTTCTGCCTCGACTATTTGCAGCGCGATCTTGCGCTCCGTCCAATCACCGGCTGCATCCTGCACCAACTCTTTGAGGTTGATCAGGTTGTCAGTGATTCCGGTAATGACACCGAAATTCTGCCCCAGATAGTTGCCTGCCTTTACCCGATACACGCTGCTGTCGGCGCGCACCAGCGCATAGGTGACGCCCTTCTGCGACAACGTGCCCACCATTTTCAGTGATTCCAGCGGATAGGCCTCCAGCGGCTCTTTCGGTCGCGCGGCATCGGGCGCGTTGGCGCCGCCTTTGCTCTTCGCCGCCGCCGCGATGGCGAGCTCAATTTTGGCCGAACCGAAGGGGTCGGGCAAATCAAGCGCCCGATACGGCACCGGCTCGTAGGGCTTTACCACGGGCAGCGGATCGATGCGACCGCGCAGGTCGTTGGTAAGGTTTTTCAGCTCAGCCTTTAGATCCTGGTGCTCGTCGCCGCCGCACGCGGCGAGAAACAACACGGCAGCGATGATTGCTAGGTTTCTCATTTTTTGGCGGCCCCGGCCTTAGCGGGAGATTTGGCGGCGGCCTTCTTCTGTTTCGCCACCTCTTCGTCATCGAGATACCGGAACGTTTTGGCGGTCGTGTCCATCGCCAGCAGGCTCCCGTCTTTTCCGACCGGACTGATCACTATGTCATTGAGCGTGACGATGCGCGACAGTTGCGCGATGTCGCTCGCAAACTGACCCATGTCGTGGTAGCCACCCGTCACCCGAACGCTGACAGGCAGTTCAGCGTAGAAATCCTTCATGGTTTCCTGCGGCGCCGGCTTGAACAGTTCAAACTGCAGCCCCCGCCCCAGGCCCGCCTGATTGATATCCACCAGCAACGCGTCCATCTGCGACTTATTGGGCAGTTGCTTCAGCAAAGCGCCGAAAGAGTTGTCGATTTCGCGCAACTGCTGGCGGTGCAAATCGAGGTTAATCGCCTGCTGCTTTTTGCCCTTGTATTCGTCCTTCAGTTTCCTTTCCTGTTCGGCGCCGGCCTCAAGCTCCTCCACCTGGCCCTGCCAATCAGCCACATACCCGGCGGCAACCAAGGCCGCCAGAGTCGCAATCAAGGCGAGCAGCTTGGGCAATACCGGCCAGGTACCCGGATCCTTGGGATTGAGATATTTGAATTGTTCGAGCAGCTTGTTCATTGCGCCATTCCTATTTTTTTGCGCTGCCTGCGTCCGCCCGTGGCGCCGCCGCGCCCTTGCCCGCCCCGCCCTTGCCCGCTCCACCCTTGGCCGCGTCCGACTCGGACTGCTGCCGCCTGATACTGACGTTCATGATGAATTCGGACAGGCGCTTGTTGTTGATACTGGCCACCTTGATCTCGACCAGATCCGGGTTCTCCAGATAAGGCGAAGCCTCGAGGTTGCGCATCAAGGTCGATACCCGTGCATTGGATTGCGCATAGCCGCTCAGGTTGACCTTGGAGCCGGTCTGCCTGATCGACTTGAGATAGACCCCATCCGGGGCCTGCCGCACCAATTGTTCGAGCAGATACACCGTCTGTGCGCGATCGGCCTGCAGGGTTTCAATCACCTGCTTGCGCGATAGCAGCGCCTGGATCTCCTCCTTCAGTTTCTTTATTTCCTCGATTTCCTTGTCGAGCTTGGTGTTCTCGTCCGTGAGGAATTTGTTGCGTTCCGTCTGGGTCGAAAGGCGTGTCGCGTAATATCCGTGCACCAACAGGATAATCGAGGCCGCCAAGCCGGCAACCATACCCATCAGAACGTAAAACTGAAGATTGTGGGCCTTGCGCCGCGCTTCGCGCCAAGGCAACAGATTTATCCGGATCATGGATCAAACCTCCGCATCGCCAGGCCGCAAGCGGCCATCAGCGAGGGCGCATCTACGAGCAGCTTCTTCGGTTGGATGCGCGGCGACACCTGCATGCCGGCAAATGGGTTGGCGACCCGGGTATTGACCTGCGAGCGGGAACCGACGATGTCCTCCAGCCCCGGGATAACGGCCGAGCCGCCGGTAAGCAGAATGTGCTCGATGCTGCTGAACTGGGTGGAGGTGAAGAAAAATTGCATGGCGCGCTGCACTTCCAGGGCCAGATTTTCCAGGAACGGGCGCAGAATTTCAGCTTCGTATGAATCGGGCAAGCCGCCGCTGCGCTTGGCGTTCTCGGCCTCCTCCTGGCTCATGCCGTACTGGCGCATGATGTCCTGGGTGAGCTGGCCTCCGCCGAAGGCCTGCTCGCGCGTGTATATGGTCTGGTCGTTGCGCAGCACGGTGACGTTCATGACGTTGGCGCCGATATCGACCAGGGCGATGTTCTGTTCCTTGCCGTCATCGGGGAACTGTTTTTTGATCAGATCGAAGGCGGTCTGGATCGCATACGATTCCACGTCCATGACCAGAGCCTTCAGGCCCGCGGCTTCTGCCACCGCCACGCGGTCCTCCACTTTTTCCTTGCGCGAGGCGGCGATCAGCACCTCCACCTCCTCCGCATTAGACGGCGCGGGGCCAACCACCTGATAGTCGAGGTAGACCTCTTCCAAGGCGAAGGGAATGTACTGGTTGGCCTCGGTCTCGACCTGGATCCCCAACTCTTGGTCGCGCAGACCGGCCGGCGCGACGATCTTCTTGGTGATCACCGCCGCAGTGGGCAGTGCCATGGCCACGTTCTTGGTGCGCGTGGCCAGTTTTTTCCAGCCGCGCATGACCGCCTCCACCACAGCCTCAAGGTTGGTTATATTGCCGTCCACCACCGCGTCTTTGGGCAGGGGCTCGATCACGTAGCGCTCCACACGTAGCGCGCCTTTGCCGGCATCGACGACCTCAACCATCTTCACTGCGGAAGAGCTGATGTCCATCCCGAAAAGCGGCGGTGCTTTTGGCTTGAAGATATCAAGGTCCAAGGCGAATTTCCCTTTGAACTATGCCCGGTTAGGCGCGATACATATAATTTACCTTAAATGCTAGCAACAAGTCTAGAAGATGTAAAGCAAATAATGCATGGCAGGTTTCGCCGGTCCCAAAGGGTACCGTTGCGCCCCGCGCGCGGGGATACTCTATAATGCCGGCATTTCAGGAAGCTGCGCGAGTGCGGTATCGACAGCGCCCCTTGACCAAGGGGCCGCTGCGCCCCCCTTGAAAACCCAAACCTAAGCGAGCACTTGGCGCGGGGAATACGACTCTTGGCGGTTAGATCTTTCATGTGGTTACGCCTGATTGCCTTCCCGGTGCTGCTCCTTGCCGGACTGGGCCTCATCGCCGGCGCGCTCTTGGGCCTGATGGTCCTGCTCGCCTATCCCAATCTGCCCACGCTCGACGCGCTCACCGATTACCGGCCCAAAGTACCCCTGCGGGTGTACAGCGCAGAAGGTATCCTGATCGGCGAGTTCGGCGAGGAGCGCCGCTCCATTGTCGCCATCGGCGAAGTCCCCGAGGTCATGAAGCAGGCCATCCTCGCCGCCGAAGATGAACGCTTTTACCAGCACACCGGAGTCGACTACCAAGGCGTCATCAGGGCAGCCTACTCCAATTTGACCACGGGCGGCAAGCGTCAGGGAGCTTCCACTATCACCATGCAGGTGGCAAGGAATTTTTTCCTGTCCAGCGAAAAAACGCTTACCCGCAAACTCTACGAGGCGCTGCTCGCCTTCAAGATCGAGGCGAGCCTGTCCAAAGACGAGATCCTGCAGATCTATATCAATCAGATCTACCTGGGACAGCGTGCCTACGGCTTCGCCGCAGCGGCGCAGATTTACTACGGCAAGGCGCTAAAGGATATTAATGTGGCCGAGGCGGCGATGCTGGCCGGGCTGCCCAAGGCCCCTTCCAGCTTCAACCCGGTGGTCAACCCCAAGCGCGCCAAGCAACGACAGATCTACGTGCTGCGGCGCATGCACGAACTGGGCCACCTCAGCGACGCCCAGTTTGCCGAAGCGCAGAAGGCGCAGCTTGTGGTCAAGCACGAGACCAACGAATACGCCTTGCGCGCCGAGTACGTGGCCGAAATGGTGCGGCAGATGCTGTACGAGCGCTTCGCCGACGATGTGTATAGCAAGGGTTATCGCATTTACACCACTATCACCAAGGCCGACCAGGAGGCGGCCTACGCCGCGCTGCGACGCGGCGTGCTGGACTACGACAAGCGCCATGGCTACCGCGGCCCCGAGGGTTACGTCGATCTGCCCTCGGAGGGCCAGCCGGACGAGGCGGTGGAAGAGGCGCTGGCGGAGGAGCCCGACAGCGACGACCTCCTCGCCGCGGTGGTGCTGGAAGCCAGCCCGGGGCAGGTGCGCGCCTACCGCCGCGGCGGGGAGCTGGTGAGCATAGCGGGCGAGGGCCTCAAATTCGCGCAGAAAATGCTCGATGATAAAGCCGCGCCGAACAAGAAGATCCGGCGCGGCGCCCTGATCCGCATCCAGAAGGACGAAAAACACAATTGGCAGATCCTGCAACTGCCGCAAGCCGAGGCGGCGCTCGTCGCCGTCAACCCCGTCGACGGCAGCGTGCGCGCGCTGGTTGGCGGCTTTGACTTCAACCGCAACAAGTACAACCACGTTACCCAGGCTTGGCGCCAGCCCGGCTCGAGCTTCAAGCCTTTCATTTATTCGGCAGCGCTGGAGAAAGGCTTCACCCCGGCGACGATGGTCAACGATGCCCCGGTGGTGGTCGACGCCGCCCAGACCGGTGGGCAAACCTGGGAGCCGCGCAACTACGACGGCAAGTACGAAGGCCCGATGCGCCTGCGCACTGGTCTGGCAAAGTCGAAGAACATGGTCTCTATCCGCGTGCTGCAGGCCATCGGCCCCGAGTACGCGCAGGACTACATCACCCGCTTCGGCTTCGACGCCGACAAGCACCCGCCTTACTTCACCATGGCGCTGGGCGCCGGCTCGGTCACGCCCTGGCAAATGGCGCGCGGCTACTCGGTATTTGCCAACGGCGGCTACCGCATCGAACCCTACGTGGTACAGCGCATCGTCGACGACCGCGGCAATATCCTCGCCCAGGCGCAACCGCCGCGCGCCGGCGACGAAAGCCTGCGCGTGATCGACGCGCGCAACGCCTTCGTCATGGACAGCATGATGCACGACGTGGTGCGTTACGGCACCGCTGCGCGCGCGATGTCGCTGGGCCGCAGAGATCTGGCGGGCAAGACCGGCACCACCAACGACCTCGTCGATGCCTGGTTCGCCGGCTATCAGCCGACCCTAGTGGCAATCGCCTGGATCGGCTTCGACCAGCCGCGCAAGCTCGGCAATAACGAGACCGGCAGCATGGCGGCCCTGCCAATCTGGATGAGCTACGCGAGCAAGGCGCTCAAGGGCGTGGACGAAATGTTCCAGGAAGTCCCCGATGGGGTCGCCAGCGTCAGGGTTAATCCCGATACGGGCCAGGCTGCCGGCGACGGCAAGATGATCGAATACTTCTATCGCGAGAACATCCCGGCGACGCAAAAAAGCGACGCGCCTGACGGCGGTACGCGCAGCGCGGAGGAAGTCAAAAGGCAGTTATTCTGACGCGCAAGGGGAAACAGGCTGGCCGAGGCAGCCGGATGAATTCGCTCTCCTGCATCGGTCTTGCGCCAGGTACTCTCGTGCTAAAATTCAATGATGCGTGTGATCGTTTCCGCCATCCTGATTTGCCTGCTGCTCGAGGCCTGCGGCTCCAAGGGCGCGCTGGTCATGCCGCCCAAACCGGGCAGCGAGCAACAGCAGTCCAATAGCAACAAACAAAACTAGGCGCCATGTTCGAGTTTCGCAACGGCTCGCTGCACGCTGAGTCGGTTCCACTGGAGGCCATCGCGCGCGAGTTCGGCACGCCCTGCTACGTCTATTCCCGCGCCGCCCTCGCCGCGGCGCTGACCCGGTTCCAGGCCACCTGCGCCATCTCGACCTGGGCGGGGGCCTGGGTATTCGTTACCGGGATGAAACACCCCCGGACGTGGGCGCCTAGATGCGCGAGGTATTCGAGCGCGTCGGGGAGCGCAAGCTGAAACTCCTGTTCGAGCCGGGGCGCAACCTGGTCGGCAACGCCGGCGTGCTGCTCACCCGCATCGAATACCTCAAGCCCGGCGCGGCGCGCAATTTCGCCGTGGTCGATGCCGCCATGAACGACCTGATCCGCCCGGTCCTGTACGAGGCCTGGCACGACATTGTTGGCGTAAGGAATAACGGCGCGCCGAAGACTGTTTACGATGTAGTGGGACGGGTCTGCGAAAGCGCCGATTTCCTCGGCAAGGAGCGCGAACGCCCCGAGGCGCTTTTTGCCTTGGAACATGTTTTGCGCTAGATTGCGCAGTCTGGAAGGCAGCCCGAAGCGGCTGCGCCGCCGAAAGAGCAAAGCGTTCGCCACATTCAAGAACGAGCAAGGCCGGACCCGTCAACAGAAATCTCCGGCTTGGTCCGATTCCGGTTGGGTCGGCCTGAACCGCATTCGCCTGAGCCCATTGCACCTTAAACCCAGACATTACATTTCGAGATGCCGGTGACCAGACCCAAGAAGCTGCTATTTTCCGGAATCGTCTGCGCCGCGGTACTCGCGGGAGCGCTGCTCGCCTACAAGGGAACCGAGATTCGCGCGCAAGACGCGAAACCCGCCAGGGCCGCGCCCGACATTCCCGTCTCGGTTGCAACGGTGGCGCAACAGAGCATTGCGATGCGCATCCAGGCGATCGGCAATGTCGAGGCCTACTCCACGGTGGCGCTCAAGGCGCGCGTGGACGGACAGATCGTCGAGGTCAACTTCAGGGAAGGCCAGGACGTAAGAAAAGGCGCCGTCCTGTTCAAAATCGATTCTCGCTCGTTCGAGGCAGCGCTGCGGCGGGCCGAGGCCAATCTGACGCGCGATACCGCGCAGAAGGAGCAAACGCGGTCGCAGGAACGGCGCTACCAGGAGTTGCTGCAGAAGAACTTCGTCTCAAAGGAAGCCTATGCGCAGATCCGCACCAACGCCGATAGCGCCGAAGCAGTTGCGCTCGCGAGCATGGCCGCAATCGAAAACGCGAAACTGCAGCTCGAATACTGCACCATCCGCTCGCCGATAGACGGCTTTGTCGGCAGGGTCATGCTGCAGATCGGCAATATGGTCAAGGCCAACGACACCAACGCGCTGGTGATCATCAACCAGGTGCGGCCGATCTACGTCAATTTCGCGATACCCGAGCAGAGTCTTTCCGCGGTTCGCGGCCACATGGCGAAGGGACAGCTGTTCGTAGAAGCGCTGCCGCCCAACTCGGGCAGGGCGGCAGTGCCAGGAAAGCTGAGTTTCGTCGACAACGCCGTCGACACCACGACCGGCACCATCAAGCTGAAGGCCGTGTTCCCGAACAAGGACCTTGCCCTGTGGCCAGGCCAGTTCGTCGGCGCCAGCCTCAAGCTCTATGATCAGAAGGAAGCGCTGACGGTCCCGTCCCAGTCGGTGCAGACCGGGCCCATTGGCCAGTACGTCTATGTGGTCAAGCAGAATATGACCACCGAGGTGCGCAAGGTCGAGGTGGACCGGATCGATGGCGACAACGCCATCATCGCCAAGGGCCTGCAGCAGGGCGAAACGGTCGTGGTCAAGGGGCAGTTGCGTCTGGCGCCGGGGACGAAGGTCATGATCGCCAGGCCGGAGGCCGCGAAGTCGTGAACATCGCCGAGCCATTTGTCCGGCGCCCGATCATGACTGTCCTGGTCATGGCCGCGATCGTGATCTTCGGGCTGGCGGGCTTTCGCCTGCTGCCGGTGAGCCAACTGCCCAACATCGATTTCCCGACCATACAGGTTTCGGCGGACCTGCCCGGGGCCAGCCCCGAGACCATGGCCTCCGCCGTAGCCACGCCGCTGGAGAAACAGTTCTCGACCATCGCCGGCATCGATACCATGACTTCGGTCAGCGGCCAGGGAATCACCCAGATCACCATCCAGTTCGCGCTCGACCGCGACATCGACGCCGCCGCCCAGGACGTGAACTCGGCCATCGCCTCGGCTGCGCGGCAACTGCCGGCGACGATGCCGGCGCCGCCTTCCTTCCGCAAAGTCAATCCGGCGGACTTCCCGGTCTATTACCTCGCGCTCACCTCGGATGTGCTGCCGCTGTCGACGGTCAACGAATACGCCGAAACCTTTCTCGCGCAGCGCATCTCCACCATCAGCGGCGTGGCCCAGGTGCAGGTGTTCGGGCAGCAGAAATATGCGGTGCGGGTGCAGGTGGACCCGAGCCAGCTCGCCGCGCGCGGCGTCGGCATCAACGAGGTCGAGCAGGCAATCGCCCAGGCCAACGTCAACCTGCCCACCGGAACGCTTTATGGCAAGGAGCGCATGTTCGCGGTGCAGGCCACCGGGCAGCTCTTTAACGCGGCTGCTTTCCGCCCAATCATTGTCACCTATCGCAACGGCTCGCCGGTGCGCCTGAACGAACTCGGACGGGTCATCGATTCGGTGCAGAACGACAAGATCGCCGCCTGGTTCAAGGGCAAACGCGGCATCGTGCTCGCGATCCAGCGCCAGCCCGGCACCAACACCATCGAGGTGGTGAATTCGATCAAAAAGCTGCTGCCGACCTTCCGCGCCGAGGTCCCGGCGGGGATCGACATCAACATTCTGTACGATCGCTCGGTCAGCATCCGCGCCTCGGTCGAGGAGGTCGAATTCACGCTGCTGCTGTCGCTCGCGCTGGTGGTCATGGTGATTTTCATTTTCCTGCGCAATATCCCGGCGACCATCATCCCGAGCATCGCGCTGCCCCTGTCCATCATCGGCACTTTCGCGGCGATGTACCTGTTCGGCCACAGCCTGGACAATATTTCACTGATGGCGCTCACGCTCTCGGTCGGCTTCGTCGTGGACGACGCCATCGTGATGCTGGAGAACATCACCCGCCACATCGAGATGG
>JACRAS010000080.1 GCA_016234705.1 Betaproteobacteria bacterium
AGCTTGCCCAACAGGTACAGTTCCTCCAGGGTGGAGTGCGGCGCGGCCAGCGCGCCGAGCGCCTCCGGTCCATGCTGCGTCTGCACGTTTTTCAGGCCTTTGGCGACCGCGGCCAGCGCTTCCTGCCAGTCCGCTTCGCGCCACTTGCCGTCGATCTTGAGCATGGGCTGGGTCAGGCGGTCGGCGGCATTCAGGCCCTCGTAGGAGAAGCGGTCCCGGTCGGAGAGCCAGCACTCGTTCAACTCCTCGTTCTCCAGCGGCAACACCCGCTTGACCTTGTTCGCCATCACCTGCACGATCAGATTGGAGCCCAGGCTGTCGTGCGGGCTCACCGATTTCCTGCGCGCCAGCTCCCAGGCGCGGGCACTGTAGCGAAACGGCTTGCTGGTAAGCGCGCCTACCGGGCATAGATCGATCATATTGCCGGAAAGCTCGGAATCGACCGAACGCCCGACGAAGGACACGATTTCCGCATGCTCGCCGCGCCCCATCATCCCCAGTTCCATGACGCCGGCGATCTCCTGGCCGAAACGCACGCAACGGGTGCAGTGAATGCAGCGGGTCATCTCTTCCATCGAGATCAGCGGGCCGACGTTCTTGTGAAACACCACGCGCTTTTTTTCCTGGTAGCGCGAGGCGCTCTTGCCATAACCGACTGCAAGGTCCTGCAACTGGCATTCGCCGCCCTGATCGCAGATCGGGCAGTCGAGCGGGTGGTTGATCAGCAGGAACTCCATCACCCCTTTCTGCGCGGTTCTGGCGTACTCGGATTCGGTGAAAACCTTCATGCCGTCCATCACCGGCGTGGCGCAAGCCGGCATCGGCTTGGGCGCCTTCTCCACTTGCACCAGGCACATGCGGCAGTTGGCGGCGATGGACAATTTCTTGTGGTAGCAGAAATGCGGAATGGCGATGCCGAGCGCATTCGCCGCGTCCATCACGGTGGCGCCGTTGTGCACCTCGATCTGCCTGCCGTCTATTTCCAGTTTTGGCATGCCGTTCTCAGGCCGACTGCCCGGCCGGCGAGTTCGAAGCGGTGAAATAGCCCCCGGGCACGCTCACCATGCAGCGCTTGTGGTCGACGTGGTACTGGAACTCCTCGCGAAAGTGCTTGACGAAACTTTTCACCGGCCCTGCCGCGGCATCGCCCAGGGCGCAGATGGTGCGGCCGGCGATGTTATCGGCCACGTTGCCGAGCAGATCCAGGTCTTCCTGCCGACCTTTTCCGTGTTCTATGCGGTGGACCACGCGGTACATCCAGCCGGTGCCCTCGCGGCAGGGCGTGCACTGGCCGCAGGACTCCTCGAAATAGAAATACGACAGGCGCTCCAGCGCGCGCACCATGCAGGTGGTCTCGTCCATGACGATGACCGCACCCGAGCCGAGCATCGAACCCGCTTTGGCGATCGAGTCGAAGTCCAGATCGGTCTGCATCATGATCGCGCCGGGTATGACCGGCGCCGAGGAGCCGCCTGGAATCACCGCCTTGATTCTTCTGCCCCCGCGCATGCCGCCCGCCATCTCCAGCAGCTTCGCGAACGGCGTGCCCAGCCTGACTTCGTAGTTGCCGGGACGGTTGACGTGGCCGGAACCCGAGAACAGTTTGGTGCAGCCGATGTTGGGCCGGCCGAGAGCTAGGAACGCATCGCCGCCGTGGTTGATGATCCAGGGCACCGCGGCGAAGGTCGCGGTGTTGTTGATGGTGGTGGGCTTGCCGTACAGGCCATAGCTAGCCGGGAACGGGGGCTTGAAGCGCGGCTGGCCCTTCTTGCCCTCTATCGACTCGAGCAGGCCGGTTTCCTCGCCGCAGACGTAGGCGCCGAAGCCGTGCACGGCGTAGAGCTCGAACGAGAAATCGGTGCCGAGGATGCGCTTGCCCAGGTAGCCGACAGCGCGCGCTTCCTCCAGTGCCTGTTCGAACAGCTCGTATTCGGCCCAGATCTCGCCGTGAATATAATTGTAGCCCGTCTTGCAGCCCATGGCGTAGGCGGCGATCGCCATGCCTTCGATCACGGCATGAGGATTCCAGCGCAGGATGTCCCGGTCCTTGAAGGTGCCGG
>JACRAS010000078.1 GCA_016234705.1 Betaproteobacteria bacterium
CAACCTGACGGTTCGCCAAGGCTCGATCGTCACGGTCATTGGACCCAATGGCGCCGGGAAAACCACGCTGTTGAACGCGCTGATCGGTTTGCTACCGAGCCGCGGCAGCGTTTGCTACGAAGGCGACGAAATTTCACAACACCAAGTGGAAGAGCGCGTTGCACGCGGAATGTGCCTGGTGCCGGAAATGCGCGAGCTCTTTGGCGAGTTGCGCGTCGAAGATAATCTGTTGCTCGGTGCATTCCCCCGCCTCCGACACGGCATGGCCGCCATACGAACCGAACTGGAGGCGATCTACGAGCGCTTTCCGCGCCTTAAGGAACGCCGCACTCAACGGGCCAGCACACTCTCAGGCGGTGAACGCCAAATGCTGGCGCTAGGGCGGGCGTTGATGGCCAAACCGCGGCTTCTCATGCTCGATGAGCCGAGTCTTGGGTTGGCGCCGCTTATTGTGCGCGATATTTTTCACATCATTGCCGACCTGAAGAAAACCGGCGTATCGATCCTGCTGATCGAACAAAATGCACGAGCCGCACTTCACGTCGCCGATTACGGTTACGTGTTGGAGACCGGCAAAATCGTGCTCGAAGGCGCTGCGGCCGAACTCGCCGGCAATCGTCGGGTGATTGACACCTATCTCGGCTTATCGATAAGGGCACAGGCGGATCGGCCATGACACCGACCACCCTCGCGCGCGCGGGCGATGGCTACCCGGTTTTTCCGAAATCGGGCGTGCGGTGCTGCTGGAACGCACCGATGCCTTCATGCGCGGCCTCCGTGCACGCGCTGACACCGAAGGCACGGTAGCCAACTTCCAGCGCTGCGGTGAGGCTCGACGCCCTTGCCGCATCGCGGATGGCTTGCTCCATAATCCGAATAACTTCCGCGCTGAGGCGCTGGCCGTTCGCTGCGATTGGCTCGATCGGAGCGAGCGGCATGATATCAATCGAGCCATCGGCAGGCGGCCGCACCATTCCCGTCAATGTCCGCACACGCGCAATCGCGGTTTCAATGAGACCGGCGTAGTCGCTTGCCAGCGCGTCTACGATGCCAAGTTCGTGCGCCGATGCGCTCGAGAGCTTCTCGGCACGGCGAAGCATCCCGTGAAACACCGCTGCCGAGGCCGGCCAGCGCCGGTAGGGCACGACCATCGCGCCGATGCCGGCCACGATGCCGAGCGTGATTTCGGGACACTGCAGCCAGGCACTACTCATCGCGACGATGCCATGGCAGCGAAACGCGAGCTCGAGACCGCCACCGAGAGTCATGCCATTGAGCGCGGCGACAACCGGCTTTTGCATTTTGTCGAGATGCACAAACAGCCGCGAACAATCGCGCGCATATTGCGCCGCGGCATCCGCGTTTCCAAGCATCTGCGGGAACCGACCGATGTCGGCGCCGGCGCAAAAGGCGCGCGTCCCGTAACCGGTCAATACAAATCCGGAAACGCTCTTATCCTGCTCGAACGTTCGTACGATATCCAGAATTTCGTCGGTCAACTCGTCATGCATCGCATTAAGCGCCTCGGGACGCCGGATGGTGATGACCTTGACGTCTTCGACATCGTCAACCAGGACATGACGATAGAACTTTTGATAGTCGCCGAGGGGCTTGAGCGGGACCGGCATGCCGGGTCGCTCTTCCACCAATCGTTCGAGGATTCGGGTAGCCTCGGCCTCGCCGATTTTGCGCGTCAGATCGAGCGGACCGGATTTAAAGCCGAGGGCATTTCGGCAGCCAAATTCCAAATCGGCCGGATTGCCAATCCGGCGGTCGAGAATATCCACCGACTGCGACATCAGAATGCCGAGCAAACGATCGCGCACGCAAGCCGCCGCTTTGGGTCCTACCTCAACCCGCGCTCCCGGCGAAACCGTCAACCAGTTGTCGACCGAGCGAAAGATCGGGGCCGGCCGATAGTGCGCGCCCTCTTCTTCGGCTTGTAGAGTATTTGTCTCAGTAATGATGGGATTCCCATGCGCCAGATTGAGCACGAAGAACGGTCCGGCATGGACAAATTCTGACGCCACCGTGTCGATTTCCGCAGCGGTAGCATGGTCGAGGAGATAGGCCGCCTCGTTGCACCAGTTGTCGAAAATACGATC
>JACRAS010000079.1 GCA_016234705.1 Betaproteobacteria bacterium
AAAATCACTGCCGAGGAGGTCACCCGCGCCTCAGCCGTGTAGTGCAGACATTTGGGTGTCACCACGTGAAGAATCAATCACTTAATCAACTCGTACCCCGCGAATCCGCTAAGTTCGGTTAGCGCGGCCGCCGGCCGCAACCAAAATAACAAAAAATATTCGCGCGGATGTGGCAATTGTTGCGGAGTAATTACATAACCCTGTTTTTGGCACGGATGCGCTTTTCATCCGTACCGAAAACAGGGTTGGCGCGCGTAGCGCGCAATGGCCGCTACGCCGGCATCGATCGGCGTAGTACGACACATCGAGCTGCAGTGATCGTGCTTGCGCGGACGGCGTCCCGTCCGCGCGGATCGCCGATTGCGCACGGATGAAAAGCACATCCGCGCGCAATCGGCGATCTTGGATAAAAGCAACCCTGAATTGTCTTTGTTTTTTTCCTTAGCGCGGCCGCTGGCCGCAACCAAAGCAAAAATGTCGCTATCGCTGGAAGCCAGTAACGGCGCATCTTTCAGACTACCCGTGGATAACATTCGCGCGGATGTGGCAATTGTTGAGGGGTAATTGCATAACCGCGTTTTCTTTACGGATGCGTTTTTCATCCGTAAAGAAAACGCGGTTGGCGCGCGCAGCGCGCAATGGCCATGCACCGACTCCGGCGGACGCGCGAGGATACCTCTGGGCTGCGGCGTTAGGTCTTGTATGAAAATCCGCGCTATCCCGATTGGCGCACGCACCAAATATCAAAGGCTGGCGGCGCGATTGAGGGTGGCAAGGAAGCGATCAGCCGGCTCATAACCGATCACCCGCAGCCCCTGGATTTCTTTGCCCTGACGGTCGAAGAATATGATGCCGGGCGGGCCGAACAGACTGAAACGCTTGAGCAAGGCCTTGTCCTCGGGCGAATTGGCGGTGACGTCCGCCTGCAGTAGCAGCATCCCCTCGAGTTTCGCTTTCACCCGGGCGTCGCGGAAAGTGAACGCCTCCATTTCCTTGCAGGATACGCACCAGTCGGCGTAAAAATCGAGCATCACCGGCTTGCCGGCGGCCGCAAGCTGCGTTTCGAGTTCGGCCAGGTTCCTGACGCGCGCGAAGCGCACCTCATGCGCCCCGCGCTCGCCGCCGGCCACCAGTCCGGCGAGCGGCCGCAGCAGGTCGCGGCTGCCCGATACCGCCCCGATCGCGAGTGCCGCGCCGGCGAGCAGCGCGAGAAAACCCACGCCCTTCCACAGGCGCGCGGCGGTGCCGGCCTCGAGCGGCAGCGGGTCGATCGCGCGCAGCACCATGGCCGAGCCGACGAGGAGCGCGGCCCAGGCGAGCATTTGCGCCGCTGCCGGCAACACCGGCGACACGATCCAGATCGCCACGGCCAGCAGCAGCGCGCCGAAGAAATGCTTCACCGACCTCATCCAGTGACCGGACTTCGGCAGGAACGCACCCTCGAACACGCCGACCAGGATGAGCGGCACGCCCATGCCGAGCGACATGGCGAACAGCGCGATGCCTCCCAGCATCACGTCGCGCGTCTGGCTGATGTAGAGCAGCGCGCCGGCCAGCGGCGCGGCCACGCAGGGGCTGACGATGGCGGCCGACAATACGCCCATCACCACCACCGCGCCGAAGTGTCCGCCCTTGAACCGCTTGCTGGTCTCGGTAATCTTCGCGTGAAACCCGGAGGGCAGTTGTAGCTCGTAGAAACCGAACATCGATAGCGAGAGCAGCACGAACACCGCGGCGAAGGCCGACAACACCCAGGAATTTTGCAGCGCAGCCGACAGCAGACTGCCAGACAGGGCCGCGCCGATGCCGATCGCGGTGTAGGTGACCGACATGCCCAGCACATAGGCGGAGGAAAGCATGAATGCGCGCGCGCGGGTGGCGTTGCGGCCTTCGCCGACGATGATGCCGGACAGGATCGGGATCATCGGCAGCACGCAAGGCGTGAAAGTGAGCAGGATGCCGGCGCCGAAAAAAGCCGCGGCGATCAGCCACAGGCTGCCCGAGGCAAGCAGTCTCTCGAAGCGCGCTTCGTCGCCGATCACCGCGGGCGCGTCCGTCGCGCGTGCCGCGGCGAACGGCGTCGATGCCGCCCCCGGCCCGGTTGCGCCGGAGGCAGGCGCGAGCCCGGCGAGTATGATCCCGGCCGTCTGCACCTGCGGCACGTAGCACACGCCGACGTCGGCGCAGCCCTGCGAGGTGACCGCCAGCTGGAGCTTGTCCGCCGCAGCCTCGCGCGTGAACGGCAGGTGGATGCGCAGCTCCTTGCGGTAGGTCTCCACCTTGCCGAAAAATTCGTCGTTATGAACTTCGCCCGCGGGGAACTGCGCCGCGCCCAGTTTCACGCTGGCCGGCTCGACCGCGAATTTGAACTTGTCGCGATACATGTAATAGCCGTCGGCGATCCGATAGCGCACCTCGAGCGTGCCCGCGTCTATTGCCTGCACCGAGAACTTGAACGCGACCGCCGGGTCCAGCAGCTCCTGCGCGCCGGCAAACCCGTGCAGGAGGAGCGGCAGCAGCAAGGCGAGGGTTCGGTACAGGTGGATTCGCATAAGTGGTTCAGGTCCGCTGGTCGTGGTCGCGCGTTTCGGTTTCGACCCACTGCAGATAGGCTGGCAGGCCACCGCTCAATGAGACCGCAATGATCTCGGGGAGTTCATACGGATGGTTGGCGCGAATCGACGCCTCCAGCTCCGCGTAGCGGTCCTGCACGGTCTTGATCAGCAGCGGATGCTCCTCGTCATGCCGGATTTCCCCCTGCCAGCGGTATACCGAGCTGCAGGGGGCGAGAATGTTGACGCAGGCGGCGAGGCGTCGCTCGACCAGCAGCGTGGCAAGCTTTTCGGCGCTTTCGCGGTCCGGCAGGTTGGTGACGACGAGCAGGCTGTCCATTGGCTCAGTTCGGGTTCAGTTCGCCACCACCGCCGGCACGCCCTCGTACACGCTCGGGTAGCGCAAGCGCACGCCCAGCTCGGCTTTCATGCGCGTATTGGTGAGACGTCGCGATTCGCGCATGAACGACAGCAACCCTTCGGCAATCGCGCCTGCCTCGGCCGCCGCGCGCGCAATACGCGGCGGCCGGGGCAAGCGCGCACGATCGGCCACCAGGTCGAAGTAATCGCCCATTTTCATCTCGCTGTCGTCGCTCGCGTTGTATACGCGGCCGGCGCCACCCCGTTCGAGCGCCGCCAGGCAGACGCCTGCGAGGTCGTTGGCGTGGATGTGATTGGTGTAGACGTCATCCTCGGCGCGCAATACCGGCGAGGCGCGCTTCAATTGCGCCAACGGCAAGCGCTCGGCCGCATAAATTCCGGGCACGCGCAGAACGACCACCGCCACCCCGCTCTGCTTGCCCCAGGCGAAGAGCGCGCGTTCCGCATCGACCCGGCGCAAGCCCCGTACCGTCTGCGGCGCGACCGGCCGGTCCTCGTCCACCCAGGCCCCGCCGCAATCTCCGTAGACACCGCTGGTGCTGATGTAGACCAGGCGCTCGGGCGGCCGCTTCGAGAGAGCTGCGATCAAGTTAACGGTGCGCTCGTCCCGGTCGCCGCTCTCGCCCGGCGGCGCCAGGTGCAATACCAGGCCCGTGCCTCCGGGGAGCGCATGCAGCGTAGCCGGATCATCTAGATCGCCCGGGAGCGGTATCGCGCCCAGCGCGGCGATGCGATCGGCCTGCGCGGCCGAGCGAACCAGGCCGAAAACCTGGTAATTGCGCGTGAGGAGCGGCAACGCGCGCAGCGCGATATCGCCGCAACCAACGATCAGCAACCTGTTCATAGTAAAATTGTACCCGCTCTAACCCAGGCAGTATTGCCCATGTCCCATCAAGTCACCATCCGGCCCAGCGGCCACTCGTTCCACGTCGAACCTGACGAAACCGTACTTGTCGCCGCACTGCGCGAAGGTTTCGGCCTCGCCTATGGTTGCCGCAATGGCGCCTGCGGCAGTTGCAAGGGCAAGCTGCTCGAAGGCAAGGTCGATTATGGCAAGCATTCCGATACCGCGTTGTCGGCCGAAGAGCAGGCGGGCGGGCTGGCGCTGTTCTGCGTTGCCCGCCCGCTTGGCGACATCGTCATCGAATGCCGCGAGGTCGGCGCGATCAAGGACCAGCAGATCAAAATCCTGCCTTGCCGCGTGCAGGCCATCGACAAGCCCGCGCCGGACGTGGCGGTGATTTCCCTCAAACTCCCGGCAAGCGAACGCCTGCAATATCTGGCGGGGCAGTATATCGAGTTTCTGCTCAAGGATGGCAAGCGGCGCAGCTATTCCATGGCCAACGCGCCGCATGACGATGCATTGTTGCAGATCCACGTGCGCCATCTTCCCGGAGGCCTGTTCACCGACCATGTATTCGGAAAAATGAAAGCGCGCGACATCCTGCGCTTCGAAGGACCGCACGGCACGTTCTTTCTGCGCGAGGACAGCGAAAAACCGATGATGTTGCTCGCCAGCGGCACCGGCTTTGCGCCGATCAAGGCGATCATCGAGCACGCGCTGTACCAGGGCATCACGCGGCCCATGACCTTGTACTGGGGCGGCCGCCGCCCGCGCGATCTGTACCTGGACGAACTCGCCCGGCGCTGGGCGGCGGAACACGCGCAATTCAAGTATGTGCCGGTGGTCTCCGACCCCTTGCCCGAGGACGAATGGACCGGGCGCGGCGGCTTCGTCCATCGCGCGGTGATGGAGGATTTCCCCGACCTCTCCGGCCATCAGGTCTACGCCTGCGGCGCGCCGGTGGTGATCGATGCGGCGCGGCGTGACTTTCAAGCACGGTGCGCGCTGCCGCCGGAGGAGTTCTATGCGGACTCGTTTACCACCGAAGCCGATCTGGCCAAGGTGAAGTGAACGCGCTGGCCGGCCGGTCGCACCCTCGAAGGCTCAATCGGCTTCGCCAAGATAGGCGGCACGCACTTTCGGATCGACGAGCAGTTCGCGCGCCGGCCCCGACAGCGTAATCAGGCCGGTTTCCATCACATAGCCGCGGCTGCTTACCTCCAGCGCGAGTTTGGCGTTCTGCTCCACCAGCAGGATGGTCACGCCTTCCTTTGCCACTGCCCGTATGGTTTCGAAAATCTTCTGCACCATGAGCGGCGCAAGTCCCATGCTGGGCTCGTCCAGCAGAAGCAGCTTCGGCCGGCTCATCAGCGCGCGGCCGATGGCGAGCATTTGCTGTTCGCCGCCGGAGAGCGTGCCTGCAGACTGACCGCGACGCTCCGCCAGCCTCGGAAACAGGCCGAATGCGCGCGCGAGATCCTGCTTCACCGCCGCATCATCGCTGCGTACATAAGCGCCCATGGCGAGGTTTTCCGCTACCGTGAGCTGGCCGAACACGCCGCGGCCCTCCGGCACCAGAGCCAGGCCGCGGCGCACCAACTCGAACGCGCGCGTACCCCCGATCGGCACGCTGTCGTAGCGGATCGCGTCTGCGGCGACTGGCAGCAGACCGGCGATGGCCTTGAGCGTGGTGGTCTTGCCGGCGCCGTTGGCGCCGATCAGGCACACCAGCTCGCCTTGGGAAACGCTGAGGTCTATGCCCTTGACCGCCTTGATGCCGCCATAGGAAACCTCGAGGCGTTGTAGCTCCAGCAGATTCATGGCGTCGTAGCACCGTCTGCGACAGTGCCGCCCAGGTACGCCTCGATGACGCGCGGATCGCGCTGCACCTCGCGCGCCGGACCTTCGGCAATGTTTCGGCCGTAATCGAGCACAAGCACGCGGTCGCACAGACCCATGACCAGCTTCATGTCGTGCTCGATCAGGAGGACGGTGGTGCCATCGGCGCGCACGCACTCGAGCAGCCTTTTCAGCTCCAGCGTTTCGGTGGCGTTCATGCCGGCAGCCGGCTCGTCCAGCGCCAGGAGCTTCGGCTCGGTGGCAAGCGCGCGCGCGATCTCCAGCCGCCGCTGGTCGCCATAGGGAAGCTGCTGCGCCACTTCGTCGGCGCGCGCCGCGATGCCGACGTATCCGAGCAGTTCCAGCGCGCGCTTCTCGATCGCCGCTTCTTCTTCGAGCGTGGCGCGGCTGCGCAGGATCGCGCCGAACACGCCGGCGCGGGTGCGCACATGGCGCCCTATCATCACGTTGTCCAGGGCGGAGAGGTTGCCGAACAAGCGGATATTCTGAAACGTGCGGGCAATGCCACGCGCCGCGATTTCGTCGGACCTGAGCCCGGAAAGCGCCTCGCCGGCGAGGCTGAAGCCGCCGGCGTCGGATGGGTAAATGCCGGTGAGCACATTGAACAGTGTGGTCTTGCCTGCGCCATTGGGACCGATCAGCCCGTAGATCTCGCCGCGATTGATGCTGAATCCGACCTCGGCCAGCGCCAGCACGCCGCCAAAGCGCTTGTCCAGTCCCGTACATTTGAGCAAAGCCTCGCTCACTCGGTTGATCCCTTGTTCTGGACCAGCTCGCGTTTTCTCACGGCCGAAGGCAACAGGCCGGCCGGCCGGTAGAGCATCATCAGCACCAGCGCCAGGCCGAACAGCAACATGCGAATTACCTCCGGCTCGATAATCGACTTGCCGAAAAGCGATCTCTGCAGCGGTTCGACCGTATAGCGCAGCAATTCGGGCACGAACGAAAGCAGTACTGCCCCCAGCACCACTCCCCAGATATTTCCCATGCCACCCAGCACCACCATGGACAACACCATGACGGATTCGACCAGGACAAAGCTCTCGGGGCTGATGAAACCCTGTATGGCGGCGAACATGCCGCCGGCGATACCGCCAAAGGAGGCGCCCATGGCGAACGCGAGCAGCTTGATGCGGGTTGTGTTGATGCCCATCGCCCGCGCCGCGATCTCATCCTCGCGCACCGCCTCCCAGGCGCGGCCGATGCGCGAATGCTGCAGCCGCAGGTTGACCACGATGGCCAACAGCAACAGCAGCAGCAACACGTAGTAGTACTTGATCGGTCCGGAGAACACCAGGCCGAGCATGGACTCGGTCTGGCTGAAGCTGAAGGAACCGAAACGGAACGGGTCGATGCGCGAGATACCCTGAGGACCGTTGGTGATGTTCACCGGCTGAGACAAGTTGTTCAGGAAAATGCGCACGATCTCGCCGAAACCGAGCGTGACGATGGCGAGGTAGTCGCCGCGCAATTTGAGCGTGGGCGCGCCCAGCAGCACGCCGAACAGGCAGGCGACCAGCGCGCCGATCGGCAGGATGATCCAGAACGGCAGATGCAGATTGAAATGCGGCGACGCGAGCAGGGCATAGGCATAGGCGCCCACTGCATAAAAGGCAATGTATCCCAGGTCGAGCAACCCGGCGAAGCCGACGACGATGTTCAGGCCGAGCGACAGGAATACGAACAGAATGGCGAGGTTGGCAATGCGCACCCACGCCGTTCCCGCCGATGCGAGCGCGAGCGGCAGCCCGATCAGCGCGACCGCGACCAGCGCGACACCAACCCACCTTGCTTGCGGATTGGCGAAAATATTCACCCCGCGCATCCCGCCCCGAGTCTCGTGTCTCGCATCCCGCGCCCTCGGCTTCAAGCGCGATCTCCTACCCGCTCCCCGAGCAATCCGGAGGGCCGGAACACCAGCACCGCGATCAGCACCAGAAAAGCGAACACGTCCTGGTAATTGCTGCCGAAGACATTATCGGTCAGGTCGCCGATATAGCCTGCGCCCAGAGCTTCGACAATGCCGAGGAGAATGCCGCCAAGCATCGCGCCGGCGAGATTGCCGATGCCGCCCAGCACAGCGGCCGAAAACGCTTTGAGGCCGAGTAGCGAACCCATGCTGTAGTGGGCAATGCCGTAATAGGTGCCGACCATCACACCGGCGACCGCGCCCAGGGCCGCGCCGACGATGAAGGTGAAGGCAATGATGCGATCGATGTCTATGCCCATCAGACCCGCTATCTGCGGGTTCTGCGAAGTGGCGCGCATGGCAATGCCGAGCCTGGTACGGTACACCAGCAGTGTCAGCCCGCCCATCATCAGCACCGAGGTCAGGATGATGGCGATCTGCACACCGGTGATGATGGCTCCGCCGACCTCGAAACTCGCGAGCGGGATGATCTGCGGAAAGGCAAGCGGGTTGCGGCTCCAGACGAGCAGCGCCGCATGCTGCAGGATGATGGAGATGCCGATGGCGGTGATCAGCGGCGCGAGCCGCGGCGCGCCGCGCAGCGGGCGGTAAGCGATGCGCTCCATCGCATAGCCCACCAGCATGCACACCGGCACCGCGGCCAGTATCCCGGCAAACACGATCAGCAGCGGCGGGAGCGCCGTGCCCACGAGCGTCGTGATCACCGAGAATGCGACCATCGCGCCTATCATCACCACTTCGCCATGGGCGAAGTTGATCAGCTGGATGATGCCGTAGACCATGGTATAGCCCAGCGCGACGACGGCATAGACGCTGCCCAGGGTGAGCCCGTTGATGATCTGCTGCAGGAAAATGTCCATGCCTGGGCCGATTTAAACCCAAAGGCGTGAAGAACGCAAAGCCGTTCTGCTCGGGGCCGGCCGTAACCGTCCGCAGATACAAAAGAAACGGGCGCCCTAAGGCGCCGTTTCTTTTCGAGGGAGTGAACGCCACTCCCGCAAACTTACTTTTTCGCTGCGCCCATGGCCTTTGCCGGTTCAGCCGCGGCTTTGGGTGCGTCACCCGCCTTCGCCGGCTCCCCGGACTTGGCTGCATCGGCCACGGGAGCGGCCGGCGCGGCCGCCTTGAGGAAGTCCTCGAACCTGGTGGTCTTGCCGCCCTTGATGATCGCGATCGGCTCGATCTTGCCGCCCTTCATGATGAAAATCGTCATTTCGGCATCTTTGCGGTCGCCTTTGGCGTCGAACTCGATCTTGCCGCTCGCGCCGTCATAGCCGATCTTGGCGAGCTCGGGCAGGTATTTCGCCGGATCGGACGAGTTCACCTTTTTCATCGCCTCGATCAGCAGGTTGGCCGCGTCGTATGTGAACGGTGCATACAGGATGGGATCGATCTTGAATTTCGCCTTGTAAGCGTCAAGAAATTTCTTGTTCGCCGCCTGGACCGGGAGACCGGCCTGCGAGCAGAGCAATCCCTCCGAGGCATCGCCCGCAAGCTCTTTCATCTTGTCGGTGCAGGCGCCATCGCCGAAGGCGAACACCGCCTTGATGCCGAGCTCGCGCCCCTGCTTCAGCAGCGGGCCGCCGGTGGCGTCCATGCCGCCGTAGAACACGGCGTCCGGCTTCTTGCCCTTGATCTTGGTGAGGATGGCCTTGAAGTCGGCGGTCTTGTCCGTGCCCTTCTCGCGCGGCAGCACTTTTACGCCGGCCGCCTTCAGGGTTTTCTCGACCTCGTTGGCTAGGCCCTCGCCGTAGGCGGTGGCGTCATCGATCACCGCCACGGTCTTGGGTTTGACTTCACCCGCCAGATAGCTGGCGATCGCGGGACCCTGCTGATCGTCGCGCCCGACCACGCGGAACACGACTTTGAAGCCTTGCTCGGTCAGCTGGGGATTGGTCGCCGAACCGCTGATCATGGGAATGCCCGCCTGGTTGTAAATGGCCGATGCCGGGATGGTCACGCCCGAGTTCAGGTGGCCAACCACGCCTGCGACCTTGGCGTCGACCAGCTTCTGTGCCACGGTGGTGCCTACCTTCGGGTCAGCCTGGTCGTCTTCGGCAACCAGCTCCAGCTTGACGCTTTTGCCATCCAGCTTGAGGCCCTTGGCGTTGGCCTCGTCAACGGCCAGACGCGCTCCGTTCTCATTGTCCTTGCCCAGGTGGGCGATCCCGCCGGTGAGCGGGCCGACGTGGCCGAGCTTGACCACCATCGGCGGTGGCGCGGGCGCGGCGGCTGCGGGTTCTGGTTTTTTCTCTTCGCCGCAACCGGCGAGAGTGAGCGCCGCGACGGCGGCGAGTACGGCCAGACTTAATTGTGTGCGTTGCATGGAAGCCTCCCAGAAAAAATGCGGAAACATTCTATCATTCCCCGGTGTTATCAATCCTGTGGCGTGCGCGAAAAAGCCGGCGCGAGGCCGGCCCTTTCTTGCGCGGCGCGAGCGCCTACTTCTTGGCGGACAGCACCCATTTCACCAGGGTCTTGATGTCCGCATCCGGCACCGACGCGTTGGGTGGCATCGGAATCTGACCCCATGCGCCCGCGCCGCCGTTCTTGAGCTTGGCGATCAGCTTGGCCTCGGCGCCCGCGTCGCCCTTGTACTTGGCGGCGACCTCCTGATAGGACGGACCGACCAGCTTCTTGTCGGTGGCATGGCAGGCGAGGCAGTTGTGTTTTTTTGCCAGAGCTTCTGACGCGAGCGCATTGCCTGCGCCGGCGAGCAGTCCGGCCGAAACAAACAAATAGGTAATTACGGTTTTCACTATTTCTCCTTGGGAAAGTATCGGGATGCCACGCTGCGGAATGTTACCCGATTTCGCCTGTTTTGAGCAGCTCGAGCAGCATTTCCAGCTTATCCACGGGCGGCAGGCAAGTAACGCCTTGGCATACCCAGGCGTTGACCGCGTCATGCACAGCGGGCTTGGCGAGCAAGGGCGACAGGCCCGCGGTTCCCTCGGGGATGGCGAGTATCAGCGTGCCCGGCAGGTGGCGTTGGCCCAGGATCTCCTGCCAATCGTGCAGTTGTGCGGGTGGACCGCGCAGCACGACCAACCGCGGCGGCTCGATCGCCTCTCCGAGGGCCGTCAGCAGGCTGGTGTAGCCGTTGGGATGCTGCGCCAGCGGCGGGTAAAACAACTGCAGCGTGCGCTCGGCGGCATTGAGGTAGCGCGACTCGCCCGTGATGTGGCCCAGCCGTTGCAGCGCGAGCACTGCCACGCCGTTGCCCGAGGGCGTCGCGCTGTCGTGGCCCGGCTTGGGCCGATGGATCAGTTGTTCGTGATCGTGGCTGGTGAAAAAGAAGCCGCCCAGCTCGGGGTCGTAGAACTGCTGCAGCAGCGCCTCTGCCAGTTCCCCGGCGAATTCGAGGTCACGGCTTTGAAAATCGGTCTGCATGAGTTCGATCAGGGCGGCGAGCAGGAAGGCGTAATCATCGAGATAGGCGTTCAGGTGCGCGCGGCCATCCTTGCAGGTGGCGAACAGGCGCGCGCGCGCCGGACCCTCTTCCTCCCGCCACAAGGTGCCGCGGATGAACTCCAGCGCGGCGCGTGCCGAGGCCAGCCACTCCGGGCGTCCGAATACCCGCGCCGCGCGCGCCATGCCCGCTCTCATCAGCGCATTCCAACTGGTCAGGATTTTTTCGGCGCGTCCGGGGCGG
>JACRAS010000008.1 GCA_016234705.1 Betaproteobacteria bacterium
ATCAACGCACCCCATGTATATATGGTGCCGCCAAAAAACGGGATAAAGGTCCGTCCGATAAGCATCTCAAGGGCCATCGTTACGAAGCCCGATAGAAAGGCCGCGGAGTAAACGGCGATGGTCAGGCGCTTGGTGATCGGTAAGGAACGATGTGCGGTAGTTGTCATTGTCGGCGAGCTGAGTTAATTTTGAATTCCTGTACCACGCCATGCAGATCCGGCGAGGCATTTGACTCTGTCATCATGACAAAAATCGATTTCTGGCTCTTGGCAATCGCCATGTTTGTAACGAAACGATACCGGACGAGAAATTGTTCAAGGAATCGGCCACTTTCCGATAGCACGATTATTCGGCCATTTCCGTAATCGGCGACGCAGATGTCGCCGTCGGTGAAAGCAGCCATTCCATCCGGGCCGCTTTGCTCATATGCATCCGGGATGGCCGGCGCATCGTTAAAGTCAAAAAACACGACCGCAGACCCTAACTTGCCCCGTTCAATGAGAGGGAATGCAAGAATTCGTCTTTTTAGGTGCTCGGAAACCAAAACCCTGCGTTTGCGTTCTTGCACAAGAACCCCATTGGTGTAACGCAAGCCGCCGGCTAGATCAGACGCAATATTCGACCTTTCGTCGATGAAAACGACTCGCCCTTCAGCCGGCGCACTCAAAGAGAACTGTCCGGATGAACTCAAATACAAGTTTCCCGCCAAATCAACGGAGGCGTCGTTAGGCCAAGCTATCCGCCGGGCCGATGTTGTTTGGTCGATTATGCGAATGGTTGAAAAATTTTGATCGAGCCGCGCAACGAAATGCCCAAGGTGACAGAGAACCCAATAACCACCGGCGGGAATCTTCTTTATCGAGGTGGGACCGCAACCTTCGGCGTGCCAGACTGTCTTGATTTGACCTTCGCCAATCAGGACAACGCGATTTTTTGGCATCTCGGCAACGAGGAGTCCGTTGGCGATGAGTTGCGGTCCCTCCGGATAGAACGCAGTCGGATTGACGAGCGCACTCGGAACGAACTGCTTGACGTCTCCCGCGGCGCGCGCGGCCGGAGAAAGCATCAAAGCCAGAAGCGCTCCAAGTATCGGCAGCACCAGCTTCATCGAAACTTGCTCCCGAACAGTGGTTGGATCGCAAACATGCCGAATTGGGGAACCCAATGGCCTACGGTTCGATAGTCTCCATCCCAGTTTTCTCGATTACCCAAAGTGGTCTGGACGTGGTCAACGTAAGCGTTGATGTATGCGAGATTGACCGTTACAGAGAACAGTTCCCACAGACCCCACGCGCGACTGAAATTCAGACCGTATTCGTGTGCTGCATGCGGGTCGCGGACGGGAGTGGGGATCCGAGGCGGTGGCAAAAATCCTGATAGCCAACGCGTGAATTCGTCTCTAGGAAGTAGCTTGGATGCAAGCCACGCCCAATTCGTGCAAATTGCCATGAACCCAGGCCGCTCTGCCTCGGGTTCGCATTTGGCATCCTTGGTAAGGAAGCGATTGCGAACTTGCTTCTTGAGCAATTCTGAACGGTCTTTGAAGCCGCGAAAATCGTAGTAGTCCAACATATTAATAAGAACCCATGCCGAGTTGTTGTATTCCTCGCTCGCAGGAACCGGGGGATTGTGCCGATAATAATTATCGAGGGTCCCCGCTACGAGA
This sequence comes from Betaproteobacteria bacterium, assembly GCA_016234705.1. Taxonomy (GTDB): domain Bacteria; phylum Pseudomonadota; class Gammaproteobacteria; order Burkholderiales; family SG8-39; genus 2-12-FULL-64-23. Next base: position 1,667 of record JACRAS010000008.1, read on the forward strand.
TCCGCGAGCGGCAAAAGCATACCATCGTGATAGTAGCGTTCGTATTCGAGCGCCATCCGCAGGAACCAAGCTCTTCCGTAAGGCATCTCGAAGCTGGCATCATTAGCTAGAAGCCGGCGCTCTTGTTCCAGCTTCTTTGGTGTGAGTACCGCTTTCACAAGCGGCTCATATCTCTTGTCCTTCGTCATGGCAGTATACGCGACGAGGCTCCATGTGGCATGTACTGCGGAGTGCCAATCAATGCATCCATGAAAAGCGGAATGACTTGCATCCATTCGCTGAACACACCGAGCAGCCGGCTCGGCAAGTTGCAGAGCTATCGTCTGTTTATTCTGGAGGAGCGGAACAAGTTTAGGTGGGACTTCCGCTGCAAACAAGCCGTCAGTACCAAACAGGCAAGCCACGACAATAAGAAAGACTAGCGCAGTTCGGTATCCATAAATCGCAAATCCAACCATGTTGGCTCGCGAACTCGAGCTCAACGGTTTCAAGTGTTCCGCGAAATCCCCATTGGCCCCGGCTGGTGGCGGTGTCAAGTATTCCCTCATATTCTACCGAATGCTGTTGTGCGCGAATTCCTATGCATTTTCCCAGACTTCGCCGGAAAAATAAGGGCGCCTCCGGCGCACAGCCGCCCCGAAATCTTCTTGCTATTCATTCTGTTCCAGAACACCGGCAACAAGTTGCCGTTCGCACTTTGATCGGCGCCTAAACGCCCACGTCACGATTTCGGCACGGCATTGCCACGCCGGTTGAAGCCCTCGAGCAATATTCAACGCATCTCGGAACGCGAAAACGGCTTGAAGTGCTTGCTTAGAGCAATTCCCTGGCCTTGGTAAGATGACTTCGCGTTGCTGCCATAGAGCCGATGCGGTTTCTCGGTCAGTTGCTCGTAGGCCAGTCGGCCAACCACTTGGCCGTGTTCTATCACGAACGGGACCTCAAAGGAGCGGACTTCGAGGACGGCCCGCGCCCCTTCGCCTCCCGCATCCGGATGCCCGAATCCAGGGTCGAAAAACCCGGCATAGTGGACTCGGAACTCTCCGACCAGGGTATCGTACGCGATCATTTCAGCCGCGTGCGTTGGCGGAACCTTCACCGCTTCCCGGGAGGCCAGGATATAAAAATCGGCGGGGTCCAACACCAGCCCGCCGACGCGAGGCGCGTAAACCGGCTCCCAAAAGTCGAGTACATCGTAGTATCGAATCTTTTCGATATCGATCAACCCGGCATGATTTCTCGCCTTATAGCCGATGAGGCCTCCCGAGTCGGCTCCCCTCACGTCCACCGAAACCGGGACGCCGTTGCGAATCTCGCCCTCGCTGATCGACCCCACGACCTGGAACTCTTGTTGCAGGCGCTTCATCGATTCGTCGGTGCTGGGCGGATTGCCGCGGCGTATTCGGATCTGGTTCAACCTCGAACCCTTGTACACCAATACGCTAAAAGTTCGCGGGGATACCTCGGCATACAGGGGCCCGTTATATTGCTCGCGGACCCGATCAAATTCCGTGCCGTAATCGGTGATGATTCGAGTAAAGATGTCGAGGCGGCCGATTGAACTCTTCGGATTACCCATCGCCGATGTACGTCTTTTCAGCGCCAAACCCTCGAGCAACGGTATGATGTAAACACAACCGCGCTCCAGCACGGCTCCGTTACGGATGTCCATCGTGTGCATGGTGAGGCCGTCGAGTTTTTGTTGCACCGTGGCGTCCTTGCCGGGCAGAAAACTTGCGCGAACTCTATGCGCGACGGACCCCAGCCGAAGGTCTAGACTAGCCGGCTGAAATTGATCATCTTGGATGGTTTCTAAAGCAACGATTTCCCTGGTTACTTTGACTTGGCGTTCGAGCTCCTGCGACGGCAATATCCCCGTCGTACGAGGTCCGTCCGTATCGTCGTCCGATTCGCTACGGGGACCTTGCCGGGGCCGCAGCTCATTCGTTCGCGCCGCCTGGCCCAATAAATCGTCCGGCGCGCTCCCCAATGTCCCGCTCGTAGTATTTCGCATGGCACTCCAAACTACAAAAGCCACCCTTTATCTGTTGGCCCGTCCCGATTCGCTCCGTCCCGGAAAATGCTTTTCCGCAGTATGGACAAAATTCTCTTCTCCAGCAATCGAGCAAATAGGATTCTTCTATTACAGACAGGCGCTGTACTCCCTCTATACGGATCCCGCAGGGCGCTGTCCCGCCCGCGGTTGCGGGTTTACCGTTACCTAGCGCTCCGATATTTGGTAGGGCGTGCAGGGGTCGAACCTGCGACCAACTGATTAAGAGTCAGCTGCTCTACCAACTGAGCTAACGCCCCGGAAAACGAATGGGCCTGGACAGCGCCAACCCGCTTGAAGTCTTGGTAGGCCGTGCCAGATTCGAACTGGCGACCAACGGATTAAAAGTCCGCTGCTCTACCGGCTGAGCTAACGACCCGAAAAGAGGCGCGATTTTAATTTGCCGGGGGTGCTTGTGTCAATGAAATCCGGGCTTGCTGCGCCTGAATTCATCCTGATTTCGGCGATTAATCGCTGACACCGGCGAAAAAACCTCATGCTTCCCGCAGCATGCGCGCGTATTGCCATTTCAGGGCCAGCGCGGAGCCGGCGACGATGGAGAGGAAGGTGAGCATGGAGCCCAGCGCCAGCGTGGAAAAACCGCTGATACCCTGTCCCACCGTGCAGCCCATGGCGGTCACGCCGCCAAAGCCCATGAGCATGCCGCCTATCATGTGATTGGCGGTGTCCTCAGCATTGCGGAAGCTTTCCCAGTGGAAATTCCCGCTCGCCAGCGCGTAGGCGGCCGAGCCGGCGACGACACCGACGGCCGAGGCTATACCGAAGGTCACCAATTTGCTCTTGTCGGTCCAAAACATGAGCAACTCCAGCGTGTACGCCTGCGGCGCGACGAAGGAAAGCGACTCCATGCGTCCGCTGTTGGTGGCGACGAAGGCCTCCTGCAGGGTGTTCGGGTCTTCGGCCAGATAACCCAACTCGCCGCTCACGTACCAGCCGCCGACCACCACGAGACCGACCGCGACGCCGCCGAGGATGCCGTCGAAATTACCGCGGAATTCGCGCTCCTTGAACACGAACAGCAGCAGCAAACCCGCCACTATCGCGCTCGCGAGCATGAGCATCATTTTCTTGTCCGTGCCGAAGGCCTTGGCCAGCAGCGAAGGCAGGTCCTGTCCGGTCGATAGCACGATCGACACCGGGTCCAGCACCGCCACGCGGAAAGCACCGAACAGTCCTTTCAGCGTGACATAGGCGGCGATGCCAAGGAACACGAACACCACCAGCGATTTCAAATTGCCGCCGCCGATGCGGATCAGGGTCTTGCTGCCGCAGCCCGAGCCCAGAGTCATGCCGACGCCGAAGGCAAAGCCGCCGACAAGATAGGACAACCAGATGAAATTTGAACCGGTATAGATCGACTTGGACAGGTCGATGACGCCGGCGAGCTGCAGCGCGTTCGAGCCCAGGATGGCGACGGCGATGGCAAGCAGCCACATGCGCATGCGGCCCCAATCGCCCATGTTGACCACGTCGGACACCGCGCCCATGGTACAGAAGTTCGTCTTGTTCCCCACCGCGCCGAATATGAACGCGAGGGCGAAGCCGCCCCACGCAACGGTGGTCGCGACTGCCGCCGGATTCACTTCGTTCATGGCCCCTCCGTCATCGAGAATCCGGCGATTCTAGTCTGGGCTCCGGTGCGCGCAAGCAAAATCTTTTAGCGGCGGAATAACGCCGCCCTATGAACCCGCGCCGAGCAGGTGCGCGCAGGCGTCAGGCGCGACGCGGAACATAGCGGGTCGGGTCGGGCACGCCGGCGGCTTCGAAACCCGCGCGGCGCAATCTGCACGCGTCGCACACGCCGCAGGCGCGTGCTTTTGCATCGGCCTGGTAGCAGGAGACAGTAAGGCTGTAGTCGACGCCCAGGTTCAAGCCCTCGCCGATGATCACCGCCTTGCTCATGGCGATGATCGGCGTGTGCAAGATCAGCCGATGGCCTTCCACCGCGGCCTTGGTGGCGAGATTGGCCATGCGCTCGAAAGCGCGCATGTACTCGGGCCGGCAGTCGGGATAGCCGGAGTAATCGACCGCGTTGGCGCCGAAGAACAGGTCTTGCGCCTCCAGCACCTCGGCCCAGGCGAGCGCGAGCGCGAGCATGATGGTATTGCGCGCCGGCACATAGGTGACGGGGATACCGTCTTTCTGCACGCCCTGGGTCGGCACCGCGATGCTGTCGTCGGTGAGCGCCGAGCCGCCGAACGCGGCAAGATCGATCCTGACGGTCTTCTGCTCCACCGCGCCCAGCGCGCGCGCCACGCGCACCGCTGCCTCTAGCTCGACCCGGTGGCGCTGGCCGTAGTCGACCGACAGCGCATGACAGGCGTAGCCCTGCTGCCTCGCCATGGCGAGCACGGTGGCGGAATCGAGGCCGCCGGAGAGCAGGACTACGGCTTTGCGCGTGAGAGATACTTTGGCGTTCAAATCCGCCGCTCGCCTAGGGTTTACCAAGATCTTGCGCGCTGCGCGCGCCAACCGTGATTGCTGTACGGATAAGAAGCATCCGTACAGCAATCACGGTTATGGGTAAGAGTAAGGAAGGCATTGGGTTTGATACAAGATCGTCGATTGCATGCGGATGGCTCCATCATCCGCATGCAATCGACGATCCGCACGGACGGATTCATCGTCCGTGCAAGGTCTTGCCAACTCACTTTGCAACCGTTTCTTATTCGCTAACGCTTGCCGGAGAGACGCTGCTTGGCCTGCTCTGCCGCCTGAGTGCCGGGATATTTCTTCAGCAGCGCCTGCAGCGTTTCGCGCGCCGCCTTGGCCTCGCCCATCTCGGCCTGGCAGCTGGCGACGTTGAGCAGTGCATCCGGCGCCTTGGCGCTATCGGGCCAGGATGCGAGCACTTTCTGCTGCGCGGCGATCGCCGTCTTGTAATCGCGCAACGCGTAGTAAGCATTGCCGATCCAGTATTGCGCGCTCGAAACCTGCTGGCTGTTGGGATAGGTGGCGAGGAAATTCTGGAATGCGGCGACGGAAGACTGGTAGTTGCCGAGCTTGAACTGGTTGAGCGCCGCCTCATAGGCCTTGCCTTCGGCAAGCGGGTCGGGCGCGCTGGCGGCCTGCTTCTCCTGCGCCTGAACGCTCGCCTCGAGCTTCCGAAGGCGTGCGTCGAGATCGACGTACAGGTCCTTCTGCCGCCGATCCAGGGTTTCGATCTGGTTCGACTGCACCTCGATCTGGCCGCGCATGCGCGCCAGATCCTGCTTCAATTCGTCGATCAGCTTGGCGAGTTCGATCGAACGGTCCTGCACCAGAGCCTCGATCCTGGCCAGCCGCTCTTCCGCCGCTTTCTGGTTCGCCCCGACCTGGACCCTGAGCGCGGCAATGTCCTTCCTCGCCTCTTCATCGTCGAACAGGCCGGCGCGGGCAGCGCCGGTAACGAGGCAAAGGCCGAGCAGCAGGGCGGCGCGCAACTTCATCTATCAGTACTCGCCGCCGTAGAGCATGTCGCTGCGCCGGTTCTGGCTATAGCAAACCTCGGTGGTTTCCATGCAGCGCGGCTTTTCCTCGCCCAGACTCACCGATTCGACCTGGCTTTCCTGCGCGCCCATCAGCAGCAGCATTTTCTTCACGCCGTCGGCGCGCTTCTGCCCCAGCGCGATGTTGTACTCGCGGCTGCCGCGCTCGTCGCAGTTGCCCTGGATCAGCATCTTGGCATTGCGGTTCTGCGCGAGATAGCGGGCATGCGCCTGCAGCAGCGGCTGGTACTCGTCCTTGACGTCGTACTTGTCGTAATCGTAGTAAAGGCTGTGCTTGGACAGGATGTTGTTCGGGTCCTTGAGCGCATTGGGAAGCTGGTCCGTTTTGGGCCCAACCGGCGTGACCGTGGTGACACCCGGCTGGGTCGGAACGGCCGTCGTCGGCGTGCGGTCCTCGACCGCGGCCTTGGGTTCTTCCTTCGGCGTGCTGGCGCAGCCCGCCAGCAAGGCTACCGTCGCGGCAACAGCAAGCAACTTCTTCATTCTCATCTCCTTCTTCTGGTTATTCAGTTATTGAAAAACGGGCCCCAGGCGGGCTCGCGCACGTCCGCTGCCTGCACCGACAGGCGCTGCTTCACCCTGCCGTCGCTCGAAACCGCGGCCAGCGAGCCGCGGTTGTTTATCTGGGTAGCATACAGAATCATCTTGCCGTTGGGCGCGAAACTGGGCGATTCGTCGTGCTGCCCGTCGGTGAGCACCTGAGCCTGCTTGCTCGCCAGATCAAGCGACCTCAACTGGAAACGTCCGCCGTCGCGCGCAATATAGATCAGGGTCTTGCCGTCGTTCGCGACGCGCGGCGACACGTTGTAGCTGCCGTCGAAGGTCACGCGCGCGGCCTCGCCCCCGCCCGCGCTCATGCGATAGATCTGGGGGCTGCCGCCGCGATCGGAAGTGAAATATATCGATTGACCGTCGGGCGCGAAAAAAGGTTCCGTGTCGATCGAGCCGGAGTTGGTGATGCGGCGCGGGTTGCTGCCGTCGGCGCCGATAAGATACATCTGCGAGCCGCCGTCCTTGGACAACACCACCGCCAGTTGCTTGCCGTCCGCGGACCACGCGGGCGCGCTGTTCGAACCCTTGAAATTCGCCACCGCCTGGCGCTGCCCCGAGACGAGCGAATGCACGTACACCACCGGCTTCTTGTTCTCGAACGAGACGTAGGCGAGCCGCGTGCCGTCGGGCGACCAGGCCGGAGAAATGATGGGCTCGCGCGACGCGAGCGCGGTCTGGGCGCCGACTCCGTCGGCATCGGCGATCTGCAGCTCGTAGCGGCTTCCCTGCTTCACCACATAGGCGATACGCGTGGAAAACACGCCGCGGTCGCCGGTCAGCTTCTCGGAGACAACGTCGGCGATGCGGTGCGCGGTCGCGCGCACCTGCTGTGCGGAGAGGGTAAAGGCGACGCCGCCGATCTGGGTTTGCTTGGGCACGTCGAGCAGGCGGAAGCGCGCCTCGAACCGGCCATCGGCCAGGCGCACGACGCTGCCGATGACCAGCGCGTCGGCATTGCGGTTTTTCCAGTCGCCGAAATTGACCTGCGCCACCTCGGCCGGCAGCGGATCGACGTTGCCGGCGAACAGCATGCGGAAACGACCGCTGCGTTGCAGATCGGCTTCGACGATATCGCTGATGCTCTGCGGCAAGGCCTCCTCGCCGGCGAAGCGCAGCACCCCGATGGGGATCTGGTTGGCGCCACCGCCGGTGATGTCGATGGACAACTGCGCTTGCGCATTTGCACAAAGCAGTGCCAGCAGCAGCCCTATCGAAGCCGGAAAATATCGCATCAACCGTCCTGAAATAATGCTCGCCGCATTATACATACTGGCCGATCACTTTAACTCCAGCGGCCTGAATTTGATCTCCAGGCTGCGCTGGAACTGCTCCGGCCGGTCGGGCTTGGGCGGGGGTGAGGACTTGAGTATGGCGCGTTCCACCGCCGCGTCGTAAGCCGTGTGACCGCTCGATTTGCGCAACTTGACCGACATGATTTCGCCGGTAGGCAATTGCACCACGTCGAAAATCGCCTCCGGGTTGCCGGGGATGTCCGGTGGCAACACGATATTGCTTTTGATTTTGCCTTTGAGCTTGCCGATATATGCGGCGTCGGCTGTTGCGGCCGCCGTTGCCGTCTCGCGTCTCATTTGGTCCAGGATTCTGTCCTTATCCAATTGCTGGCTGAGCGCGGCGGTTTCGCGCTCCAGTTGCTCGCGGATATCCTTGCTGCGGTCGAGGTTGAGCTTGGGTTCCGGTTTCTTCGGCATCTCCTTTTTGACTTCTTTCTTCTTCTCCAGCGCGATGTCGGGCTTGGGCGGCTCGACCGCTTTCTCGACCGGCTTGGGCTCCGGCTTGACTTCGGGTTTGGGCGGGGGCTGCGCCACGACTTGCTCCACGACGGGTGCGGGCGGGATATTCCACAACTCGACCATTACCGCCTCCGGCTGCCTGCTCTGCCAGCGCACGCCAAAAAACAGGAACACCAGCAGCAGCAGGTGCACCAGCAGCGCGAGCGCGATCGACGGGACCTTGCCCGGTTCCTGGTACAGCATCGCGTTGGCCGCCACGCTCATCGTGGCGCGGGCCTCACCAGCAGCCCGACCTTGCGCACGTTCTGTTTCTGCAGTTCGTCCATGACCTTGAGCACGGCTTCGTAGCGCACGTCCTTGTCGGCGGCGATCACCACCGCCTGGTCCGGACGGGCTTTCTGCTTTTGCTGCAACGCCGCGACCAACTCGGCGGTTGACACCGTGCGCTCGCTCGCCACGGTCTTGCTCCTCTCGCGCAACACGAGCGATGCATCGGCCTTGATCACCACCTCCAGCGGCAGCTCCGGCGGCAGCGAAGATTTGCCCACCGTAGGCAGCTCGATCACGCCGGGATTCACCAGCGGCGCGGTGATCATGAAAATCACCAGCAGCACCAGCATCACGTCGATGTAGGGCACGACGTTGATCTCGCTCATGGCACGGCGCGCACGCGGCATAGTCGCCTCTCTACTTGCCCACGCCGGCCTGGCGCTGCAGGATGTTGGAAAACTCTTCGATGAAGCTCTCGAAGCGGATCGCCAGGCGGTCGATGTCGTGCGCGTAGCGGTTGTAAGCGATCACTGCCGGGATCGCGGCGAACAGGCCGATAGCGGTGGCGATCAGGGCCTCGGCGATACCGGGCGCCACATGCGCCAGCGTCGCCTGGTTGACGTTGGCCAGGCCGCGAAATGCATTCATGATGCCCCACACCGTGCCGAACAGGCCGATGTAGGGACTGACCGAACCGACCGAGGCAAGAAAGGCGAGGTGCCGTTCCAGGTTGTCCATCTCGCGCTGATAGGTGGCGCGCATGGCGCGGCGCGCCCCCTCCACCGGGATGCTCGGGTCGGCGCCGCGCTGCGCGCGCAGCTTGGCGAATTCGCGGAAGCCCGCCTCGAAAATGCGCTCGAGCGACCCGGCGCGGTGGCGGTCGTTGACCGCGCTCTGGTACAAGCCGTTCATGTCGCTGCCGCTCCAAAAATCGCGCTCGAACTTCTCCGTCTGGGTCCCCGCCTGCCGGATGGCAAACAACTTGCGGAATATGAACAGCCAGCTCATGAACGAGACCACCAGCAGCAGCGCCATCACCAGTTGCACCAGCACGCTGGCGTTGGTGATCAGGGAGAGTATCGACAGGTCTTGGGTTACGTTCATGGTTGTATCGGCTCGCGTAGCAATTTAGAACAAGAAGCCTGGGTGGGAAGGGAAGGATCCCACCCTTTCCCCCGGCCCCTTTCAGATTCCCCAGATCAGAGGCTATCCCTTAAGCATTGCGGCATGGCGGCCGGCTTGAAATTTCGCTGGTTCAGGCAGGCCACCCGGATCTCGGCGCGGGCCAGCATTTGCGTGCCGCAGCGCGCCTCCTGGACCAGATCCACGTAGACACGCGCGAGCTTCATCGGTTCAAGCGTGACCTCCAGCATGTCGTCCAAGCGGGCGGGGCGCGCAAAATCCAGCAGCGCCCGCCGCACCACGAAAATCAGACCCTCCTCCTGCGCCAGTTTAGCCTGATTTAGCCCGAGGCCGCGCAGCCATTCGGTGCGCGCGCGCTCGAAGAACTTCAGGTAGTTGGCGTAATAGACGACGCCGCCCGCGTCGGTGTCCTCGTAGTAGACACGCACCGGCCAGGAAAACAGCTTCGAGTTCATTACAATATGAGGGGATACCTCCCCTCATGCTCCCCTATATTTGCCGGTGCAAAATTCATTTTGCACCGGGTTGTTAGTCAACTCGGCCTCAGGATTCGCCCGGTCCATTCCACAAATCGCCATTGGCGCTCGTGTTCGGCAGCGCCAGGCCGAAATGGCGATAGGCCGATACCGTGGCCACGCGCCCGCGCGGCGTGCGCTGCAAATAACCCTGCATGATGAGGAAGGGCTCGATCACGTCCTCGATGGTGTCGCGCTCCTCCCCGATCGCGTGGGCGAGATTGTCCACGCCCACCGGTCCGCCGGCGAATTTCTCGATCACGGCCAGCAAGAGTTTCCTGTCCATCAGGTCCAGGCCGAGCGCGTCCACGTCGAGCATTTGCAGCGCCGCGTCGGCAACCGCGCGGCTCACGCCGCTCCTCGTCTTGACCTCGGCGTAGTCGCGCACCCGCCTGAGCAGCCGGTTGGCGATGCGCGGCGTGCCGCGCGCGCGCCGCGCGATTTCGAGCGAACCCTCGGCCGCGACCTCAATCTTGAGGAGCCCGGCCGAGCGGCTCACGATCTGCTGCAGTTCCAGCGCGGTGTAAAACTCCAGCCGCGCGACAATGCCGAAGCGGTCGCGCAGCGGATTGGTGAGCATGCCGGCGCGGGTGGTGGCGCCGACCAGGGTAAACGGCGGCAGATCGAGCTTGACCGAACGCGCCGCCGGGCCCTCCCCGATCATGATGTCGAGCTGGAAGTCTTCCAGCGCCGGATACAGGATCTCTTCCACCACCGGCGACAGCCGGTGGATCTCGTCGATGAACAGCACGTCGTTCGGTTCGAGGTTGGTGAGCAGCGCCGCCAGGTCGCCCGGGCGCTCCAGCACCGGGCCCGAGGTGTGGCGCAAATTGACGCCCATCTCGCGCGCGATGATGTGGGCCAATGTCGTTTTCCCCAGACCCGGCGGGCCGAACAGCAGCACATGGTCGAGCGACTCTTTGCGCTGGCGCGCCGCCTCGATGAAAATCGCGAGTTGGCCGCGGATTTTCTCCTGGCCGACGTATTCGGACAATGCCTTGGGGCGCAGCGCGCGCTCGATCGCCTCTTCCTGCGGTGAGGCGGGATCGGCGCCGATTAGGCGGTCGGTTTCAATGGCCATGCGCTATTTTACCCGTGGACATGGCCCCCGTTGTTGCGATCCAGAGTTTTTCGCTCATTTCGTTTCAGCGCGCGAACGCGCGATCCGGATGCGCGGGCTGGGAGACATCCGCAAAAAAAACGACGTAATGCGTCGCGCGCCCGGCCGCATCCCGGATCGCCGAAATGTTCCGCCACTCGTGGTAAATGCTGGCGTCTTTCCGGCGGCACCACGAGGTGCCGCTCCAGTAACCCTGGCGCTTCAATGCGTCGCGAATTTCGTCGTAGAACTCCTGCGGCTGCAGCGCGGTGCGAAACCCGGTTTCGGATTTCCCGCATACCTCCTCCGCGCGGTACCCCGTAACCGCCGTGAATGCCCGGTTGACCGACAGTATGGTTCCATCGGCTGCGACGATCATCATGGCCTCGGCCATGTTCTCGAACACATTCGCCTGGATGGCGAGTTTTTTGTCCCGCTGGCGCAGTTCGGTAATGTCGGTCGAAACGACCACGGTCCTCGGGACGCCCGCGTGCGAAAAGGATTTTGCCTTGGCCTGGAACTCGTGCTCCTTGCCGTCCGACGCGATCAGGCGGTAGAGGAACTCCTGCGATTCTCCGGTCTGGATCGCTTTTTCGAGCACGGCGCGCGTTGCGTTCCGATCTTCCGGATGCAAGTGAGCGAGCGCATCGGCGCCGACTTCCAGCGCCGCCTCGGGAAGCAGGCGCCGATACGCCGGATTCGCGTAGACCCAGCGCCCTGCGGCGTCCAGCATGGCGATCAGGTCTCCCGCATTCTCGGTGATGATGCGGTAGTGCTGCTCGCGCTGGCGCAGAGCCTCGCGCGTATCACGCAATTTGCGATTCTGCGCAAACACGATGTTGCCAATACCAATCACGTAGACGGACAAGCCTATCAGGCACAGTGCAGCGGCCGCAGGATCGGTCTGCGGCGAAACCTTGAACCCGGCGACGAGCCCCCACCCAAGCGCGCCTGACGAAAACGCGAACAACGCGCCCAGGGCTCCGCGCCCGCCGCGGTTGATCGCATTGTTGAGGGAAGTCCCCAAAAATAGGGTAAACGCGATCCAGAGCGGAAATTCAAGCGCGGCAGCCCAGATCCCGACCAGCAGCGAGTCGAGCAGCAAATTACTCTGTTCGGCTTTGAGCGAGTTGTTGGCTCTGCGCGCGCGCCAGAAAAGCAAATGCGGGTAGGCAAGGAACTGCAGCGCGAGCAGTGCCCACGCGAGCCCGCCGTAGCCCCGTCCCCATATGTGCATGCCGATGGCGACGAACAGCGCGACAAAAGCGGTGGCCCGAACCTGGTAATAGACCCTGACAAGCCGGTGATACTTCTTTGTCACGCTTTGACTTGTAAATTCGATGTCAGCCATCCGCAGCCGAAACTACTTAAGTTTATCAGGGATCGGGACCTGGGCCTTCCCGCGCGCTCGGTGGCGTTCCGCGCAAATCGATCTGTCCGATTTTGTTGCACGCGAATCCGTTCAGCCCCTGGCCAACGACTTGAGCGCCTGGCGGATCCCGTCTGACACACTCAAACCCTCAGGCAGTTGCTTGAGCGCATGGAGCGCCTCCTTCTCGTTGTAGCCGAGCGAGAGCAGCGCATTGAGCACATCGCTGGATACCGGCGCGGCGCGGTTTACCGCCACGCCCGCGGTGAGCCCGGCGCCGAGCTTGTCCTTCAGTTCGAGCAGCAGCCGCTCGGCAGTCTTCTTGCCGATGCCGGGAACCTTGGTCAGGCGCCCCGCTTCCTGCATTGCCACCGCCTGCACCAGCTCGGCGACGCTCATGCCGGAGAGCAGCGACAGCGCGGTGCGCGCGCCGACGCCGCTGATTTTCAGCAACTGGCGAAACGCCTTGCGCTCGGCCTCGCTGGCGAAGCCGTAGAGCAGATGCGCGTCTTCGCGCACGATCAGATGGGTCAACAGCGTCACCCGCTCGCCTACGCCGGGCAGGTTGTAAAAGGTGCTCATGGGAACATCAACCTCGTAGCCTACGCCCTGCACCTCCAGCATCACCTGCGGCGGGTTCTTTTCCAGCAACACCCCGCTCAAACGTCCTATCATACGAGCCGTCCCCTCTTCACGCGGTAGCCCGCCGTTGCGATCGACCCCAGCCCCTGACCACCATGCGCATGGCAGATGGCACAGGCGAGCGCATCGGCCGCATCCGCGCTGGGATTTCCCGGCAAGCGCAGAAGACGCCGCACCATCTCCTGCACCTGTTCCTTGTTCGCATGGCCGTTGCCCACCACGGCCTGCTTCACCTGCAGCGCCGTGTATTCCGCCACCGGCAGGCTCTCCAGCACCGCGGCGCAGATGGCGGTGCCGCGCGCCTGGCCGAGGAGAAGCGTGGATCGCGGATTGACGTTGACGAACACCTTTTCGATCGCAACCTGCTGCGGCTGATGCGCCTGGATCACCTCGCGCAAACCCTCCAGTATGGTTTTGAGCCGCCCGGGCAGGTCCGATTCCGGTGCTTTGTTACAGCGGCTGGTGATATAGGCGAGCTTGCCGCCGTTCTTGCGGATGATGCCGAACCCGGTTATGCGCAAACCGGGGTCGATGCCGAGTATGGTTATAGTGGTTTCGGCCATCGGCTGATTATAGCCTTGTGCGCCTGGGCTACGCGTCGATCGTCGCCGTGGTATAGACTTCCTGCACGTCGTCGAGCGCCTCCAGCGCATCGAGCAGCTTTTGCATGCGCGCCGCGTCATCCCCGCTCATGACGGTTTCGCTCAAGGGCTTCATCGTGATCTCGGCCAGTTCGGCCTTCAGGCCCGCTTTTCCCAGGCCCTGCTTCACCGCGGAAAAATCGTAGGGCGCGCAAATTACTTCGACCGAGCCGTCTTCGTTGCCGAGCACGTCCTCGGCACCCGCCTCCAGCGCCGCCTCCATCACCTGGTCCTCGCTCGTGCCCGGGGCAAAAATGAACTGGCCGCAGTGCTTGAACAGAAACGCCACCGAGCCATCGGTGCCGAGGTTGCCGCCGTTCTTGGCGAAGGCGTGACGCACCTCGGCCACGGTGCGGGTACGGTTGTCGGTGAGACAATCCACCATCACCGCCGCACCGGCGATGCCGTAGCCTTCGTAGCGCATCTCGTCGTAGTTGGCGCCCTCGAGCGCGCCCGCGCCGCGCTTGGCGGCATTCTCGATGTTGTCCTTGGACATGTTCACGTCGCGCGCTTTTTCGATCGCCAGGCGCAGGCGCGGGTTCATGTTGGGATCAGCGCCCCCCATGCGCGCCGCTACGGTGATCTCCCGGATCAGGCGGGTGAAAATCTTGCCCCTTTTGGCATCCGTGACCGCTTTCTTGTGCTTGATGTTGGCCCACTTGGAATGCCCCGCCATGATTGCTGCCTCGAAGAGCCTCAGGAAGTTTATAATTTTAGCATCCGCGCCTGCGGCCCTTGATAACCGGCAATCCCATGCTCCCGCCCCTGCACCTGCTCGACGACAAATCCGGCAAATCGAACTTGCGCCTCCGTCCGGCAAAGGCTTGCCGACCTGCGGTTTGCGACGCCAGGTGACCGCCTCACCCTGAGAACCAAGGAGACACGAAATGGATATGGGACTTCGCGGTAAAACGGCACTGGTATGCGCATCGAGCAAGGGCCTGGGGCGTGGCTGCGCCTTTTCGCTCGCGCGCGAGGGCGTGAACCTGGTCATCAGCGCGCGCGGCAAGGAGGCGCTGGAGAAGACCGCGGAGGAGATCCGCGCCGCCACGGGAGTGAAAGTCACCACCGTCGCCGGCGACATCACCACCGAGGCGGGTCGCGCCCTGGTGCTCGCCGCCTGTCCCAATCCGGACATACTCATCAACAACGCCGGTGGTCCGCCGCCGGGGGATTTCCGCAACTGGACGCGCGACACCTGGATCGCGGCGCTAAACGCCAACATGCTCACTCCGATCGAACTGATCAAGGCCACGGTGGACGGCATGATCGCGCGTAAATTCGGCCGCATCGTCAACATCACCTCGAGCTCGGTGAAAGCGCCGATCGAAATCCTCGGCCTCTCCAACGGCGCGCGCTCCGGCCTCACCGGCTTCGTCGCCGGCATCGCGCGCAAGACCGTGGCGTACAACGTCACCATCAACAACCTGCTGCCGGGCTCGTTCGACACCGACCGGATTCGCACCACTTGCGAAGCCCTGGCCAAGAACCGCGGCGTCAGCGTCGAGGTGATACGCAAGGAACGCATGGCACTATGCCCCGCCGGCAGGTTCGGCGATCCGGCCGAATTCGGCGATGCCTGCGCTTACCTGTGCAGCGCGCAGGCCGGCTATGTCACCGGGCAGAATTTCCTTATCGACGGGGGTTCCTACCCGGGCACGTACTAGGCGCAACTGTTCAGGCCGTATGCCATGTTCGAAGCTTTGAAAAATCTGTTCGCACGGCCACCCGGCGGCAAAGGCGCGGCCAGGCTGGTACTCAACGTCGGCGGCGGCGGCAAAAGCGTCGCGCTGCCGCCGCATTTCCAGGGCTGGGAGCAACTGCTGCTCGACATCGATCCGCGCGTAGGCGCGGACCTGGTGTGCGATGCGCGCGCGTTGCGCGAGAGCGCCGCGGCAAACTCCTTCGACGCTATCTACTGCTCGCACAACCTCGAGCACTATTACCCGCATGACGTCGACAAAGTGCCGCACGAGATCATTGTCATCGGCGACGCGCGCGCGCTCGCCGAGGGCTACAACCGGGCGCTCGGCCAAGCGCGCCACGATATCGTGTTGCTCGCGCATGACGACGCCAGCATACTCCGCCCGGATTTCGCCGCGCGCCTGCTGCGCGGGATGAGCCACCACGACCTCGTCGGCGTTGCCGGAACGCGCAAGCTCGCCGGCGGCGCCTGGTTTTCTGCCGGCTACCCGCACCTCGCCGGCCAGATCGGCATGCCCACGGGCGATGGCGGCTACGGCATGACCCTGTATGACGTTATGGAACGCGAAACGAAAGGACTGCAGGCGCTAGACGGGCTCCTGCTCGCGACCCGGCGCGAAACCGCGCTGCGCTTGGGGTTCGACGAGGCCACGTTCGAAGGCTGGCATCTCTACGATCTCGACTTCAGCCTGCGCGCCTCGCAGGAAGGCCTCGACTGCGCCACCTGCAACGACATCCTCGTCGTGCGCGACCCCCAAGGCAGCTACGACGAGCATTGGCTCAAATACTCGCAGCGCTTCCTCGACAAGCACAAGATCCGCCTGGGACCGATGCAGAGCGTGTTTTTCAAGCCGGAACTGGTTTCGCTGGCCTTGCGCTCGGCCGAGGAATGGCGGCTGCTGACCCTGCATTTGATTGGCGGCGACAACTGACGCCTCGCGGGATGAGCGGCGCAAAGCGCTCGCTCCATCCCGCGGAGACAAACCGGCGCGCGCGACAGATCGCGTCCGGCTTTATCAGACGTTGAAACGGAAGTGTACGATGTCCCCGTCCTGCACCACGTACTCGCGCCCTTCCAGCCGGTACTTTCCGGCCTTCTTGGCCGCGGCCTCGCTGCCGAGTGCCATGAAGTCGGCGTAAGCGATGACCTCGGCGCGGATGAAGCCCTTCTCGATGTCGGCGTGCACGGCGCCGGCGGCGCGGGCGGCCGGGGTGCCGCGGCGGATGGTCCAGGCGCGGCACTCGTCCTCGCCGGTGGTGAGAAAGCTGACCAGCCCGAGGGCCAGGTAGACCTCCCGGACCATGATGTCGAGAACCGGCTCCCGCACACCGAGCATCTCGCGGAAGTCTTTCCGCTCCACCTCTGGCATCGCCTGGATCTCGCCCTCGGACTTGGCGCAACATGCGAACGTCGGGACGCCGGCTACGGGCAGGCGGAAGCGCGCCAGGACCTCCGCCGTCGGTTTCGGAATGTCGTCCTCGCCCACGTTGACCATGGCCAGAATGGGACGCGCCGTCAGGAAAGCGTAAGTCCGCAGTTCGGGACGGGCCGCGAGGTTCGCATCTTCGTAGATGCGCTGGCCGTTATCGAGGATCTTGTGGCAACGATTGAGTGCGTCGCGCTCGTCGCCCGGCATACCGGGCTTACCCTTCTTGTGCTCGAGGTCGTCACGTTCGAGGCGCGTCTCGACCAGCATCTGGTCAGCCAGGATCATTTCGGACAGCAACGTGTCGAAGTCCGCGCGCGGGTTGTTCAGGCCCTCCTCATCGAAGGCACGCACGACGAGCAGGAACGCGTCCATCGGCTTCACCAGATTCAGGAAGCCGACGTCCAGGGCCGACTTGTTCGCCTTTCTCTCGTCCTTGTGAGGGGCGTGCGCCTCGACCAGCTCGATGGCGGCGTGAGTCGTCTTCTTGGGCCGGTACATCCCGGACAGTTTGTCGACGCGTGCGTCCGGGACCTTCACCGTGCCGAGCGTGATCCCGGCCTTCTCGCGGCCCGGCTCGATGCCGGTCAGGGCCGTGAACAGGGATGTCTTGCCGCTCTGGGGAAGACCGACGAGTGCGACTTTCATTGGGTTCCTTTCTTCTGCGACTCAAGTGATTCCGGGGGATCGGGATGAACAAAGGGGCTCTAAGGCTGCCTTGTTCAATTCGCACTGCTCAGCTTGCGCCATCCGGTGCTTGAGGCTTGGGTTTGGTGTGCAGCTTGTGCATCGCCGCCGCCATCTTATCCGCGAGGATCAGGTCGAACACGGCGACGCCGCGGTCGATCACCGCGTCTATCAGGGCCCGCTCTTCCTTGCCTGGCGGGTGCAGCACGAAATCGACCACCTCCTGCTCGCTCGCGGCAACATCGCGCGGATGGCCGATGCCGATGCGCAAGCGCCAGAAATCCGCCGTGCCGAGCTTCTCGATGATGTCCCTCAGGCCGTTGTGGCCCGCGTGGCCGCCGCCCTGCTTGATTTTCACGCCCCCCGGCGGCAGATCGAGCTCGTCGTGCACCACCAGGATCTCGTCGGCGGCAATCTTGCGGAACTGCGCAAATGCGCCCACCGCGGATCCGGATTCGTTCATCCAGGTCTGGGGAAGCAGCAGCCACGCCTGGCCGGTTGCGGTCTCGAGTTTAGCCACCAGCGCGTGAAACTTCGGTTCCTTTCTTGGGGTGAGCCGGTGCTGCGCGGCCAGCCGCTCCGCCAGCCAGAAACCGGCATTGTGGCGAGTGCGCTCGTACTTCTTGCCCGGGTTGCCCAGGCCGACGATGAGTTTGACCGGCATCTTGGCGCCGCTCTAGAAAAACAGGCAGAGGCCAGCGCCTCTGCCTATTCTCGAAGCGGACAAGCGGTTTACTACCTCTTGTCCGATTTCTCTGACTTCTTCTCGCCCTTGTCCCTGCCCTTGTCCCCGCTCGTTTCCGCAGCGGCCGGTTCGGCGGACTGCTTGGTGGTGGGAACTTCAGCAGCCGACGGTATGGCTTCGGCCGCAGCAGCGGCATCGGCCGCTTCGTCCGCCACCTGCGCGCGCGGGATCTGCACCACCGCAACAGACGGGTTATCGTTGCCGTGCAGGATCGCCTCCACGCCTTTGGGGAGCTGCAGATCCTTGACGTGGACGGTGTTGCCGAGCGCCATGTCCTTCAGGTCCACCTCGATGAACTCCGGCAGGTCCGCCGGCAGGCAGCGGATCTCGAGGTCGCTCATGACGTGGCTGACGATACCGCCCGACAGTTTCACGCCCGGCGACTGTTCGGCGTTGATAAAGTGCAGCGGCACCTTCATCTGGATTTGCACGTCGGCCAGGACGCGCTGGAAATCGATGTGCTGGACCTCGAGCCTGAACGGATGCATGTTGACCGAGCGCAACAGCACCTGCTCCTTCGCACCCTCGAGATTGAGCGTCAGGACGGAAGCGTGGAAAGCCTCCTGCCGCAGTTGGTGGTGCAGCGCGTTGTGATCGAGCTCGATTACGACCGCGGGCTGATTGCCCCCGTAGACGATGCCGGGGGTCTTGCCATCACGGCGCAGGCGGCGGCTCGCTCCGGTGCCCTGCTTGGTGCGCTTTTGCGCGTTGACTTCGATTTGCATGTTGCACTCCTGGTTATGGCGGCCCCGCGACCAGGTACCGCCGTTTGAAAAACTGGAATTCGTATCTAGGCTATGTTCTTTACTCGCTGAACAATGAACTCACCGAGTCCTCGTTGCTGATGCGCAGTATCGTCTCGGCCAGCAGGTCGACGACGGAAAGCACGCGTATCTTGCTGCACTGCTTCGCGTCCTCGCGCAGCGGTATGGAGTCGGTGACGACCACTTCGTCCAGCGCCGAATTGGCGATGCGTTCCACCGCCCCGCCCGAGAGCACCGGGTGGGTGCAGTAGGCGAGCACCTTGACCGCGCCCTCGCTCTTGAGCGCCTGCGCCGCCTTGGCCAGAGTGCCGGCGGTGTCCACCATGTCATCCATGATGACGCAGGTGCGGCCCTTGACGTCACCGATGATGTTCATCATCTCGGCCACGTTCGCCTTGGGGCGGCGCTTGTCGATAATGGCCAGGTCCGATTCCAGGCGCTTGGCCAGCGCGCGTGCGCGCACCACGCCGCCGACGTCGGGCGAGACCACCAGCAGGTCCTCGTAGCCGTGCTTCCACAAATCGCCCAGAAGGATGGGCGCGGCGTAGATGTTGTCCACCGGCACGTCGAAAAATCCCTGAATCTGGTCGGCGTGCAGATCCATGGTGAGCACCCGGTCCACGCCCACCGCTTCGAGCATGTTCGCCACCACCTTGGAGCTGATGGCCACGCGCGCCGAGCGCGGCCGGCGGTCCTGGCGCGCGTAGCCGAAATACGGGATCGCGGCGGTGACTCGCGCAGCCGAGGCGCGCTTCAGCGCATCGATCATGATCAGAATTTCCATCAAATTGTCGTTGGTGGGCGTGCAGGTGGATTGCAGTACGAAACAGTCCCTGCCGCGCACGTTCTCCATCAACTCGATCATCACCTCGCCGTCGGAAAAGCGGCCGACGCTGGCGCTGCCCAGGGGAATATTGAGGCGTTTTGCCACCGCAGCAGCCAATTGCGGATTGGCGCTGCCAGCAAAAATCATCAGGTGATCGTAGGCCATCTAGATACTGGAAACTAGATACTAGAAACTAGAAACTAGATTCCCGTGCTCCCTTTGTCATTCGTCATAACCGGCCGCACATGCGGTTTTTCTAGTCTCTAGTTTCTAGATACTAGTTGCTAGCTGGCTGGGGAGGTAGGGATCGAACCTACGAATGCCGGAATCAAAATCCGGTGCCTTACCACTTGGCGACTCCCCAAACTCTAATCGGTCAACCCATGCAGCGGATGACGCTCCAAGCCCCGCGCCACGAAACCCCGCATCGTCGGCGGAAGCGCGGCTTGCGCCGCGCACGCCTCGGACTGTGTGGAAAACTCGGCGAACACGCAGGCGCCGGAACCGCTCATGCGCGCCTCGCCATGCTGCTTCAGCCAGGCCAGATGGAGCGCCACTTCAGGATAGCGTTTGCTCACCACGGGCTCTAGGTCATTACGCAAGCTGCGTTGTTTAAGCCCATCGAAAAAGGCCGTAATTTTGATTGGTTTTGTGTCCCGTGTCAATTCGGGAGCGGCGAAAACCGCTGCGGTAGGCACTTCGACCGGGGGCACCAGCACCAGATACCAGGCGACCGGAAGCGCCAACTGCGTCAGCTGCTCGCCCACGCCTTCGGCAAAAGCATTCTCGCCAAACACGAACACCGGCACATCGGCGCCCAGTTTGAGCGCCAGTTGCTGCAACTCCCCGCGTTTCAGGCCCAGCCGCCACAGGTGATTGAGCGCAACAAGCGTAGTGGCCGCGTCCGAACTGCCGCCGCCCAGCCCGCCGCCCATGGGGATGCGTTTATCCAGTTCGATTTCGATGCCACCGCGATGCCCGGTCGCGTACTTGAGCAGGGCCGCTGCGCGCAGGCACAGGTCCCGCTCCGGCGGCACGCCCGCGAGCGGCCGCCGAAGCGTGACTTTGCCGTCGGCGCGCGCGGTGAAGCGCAGCGTATCGGCCAGATCGATCAGCCGGAATGCGGTCTGCAGGCTGTGATAGCCGTCGGCGCGACGCCCGGTGACATGCAGAAAAAGATTGAGCTTCGCCGGCGCGGGCCAGACCTGCTGCCAACTACTCACGGCAGGCCCCTCCACTGGTCGATCACGAGGCGGAGCTCTACGTCCTGGCGCGACATGCGCAGCTTCGAGGGCAGGCCGTTCTCGCGCGCATATTCGAGGAACTCCACCAGCCAGCCGGATTGCCTCAACTGTGTGAGGCGTTGCGAGCCGTCGACTTGGGTTTGCGCCGGCGCACCAGCGGCCGGGCGGCCGCGCACCCAGTCTGGCATGCCTGCGAACGGCAGGCGCCAGCCCAGCACCTGCTCGGTCAGCGACTCGACGTCGCTCGCCTGGTACAGTTTTTGGTCGGATGTGGTCAGGCTCGCCACGGCGTCGCGCCAGACGATACGCGCCACGCCCTGTCCCAACGGGGCCGAAAACAGCAGCTCATCGCTCGCCGCGTCATGCTGCCAGGTGATTCTGCCGCTCGCCGCCTCGGTGCCGAATTTCACCGACACCCGGCCGGAAAGATAGAATGCGTCGCCTATGGGTCCGGCAGGCGCAGGCTGCTCCTCGATCGCGGCGCATCCGGCAATCAGCAGACAGGCCCAGAAAAGTGCGCATCGCATAGCGAAGACTTCGAATCTCGGGCTAGTGTCTTGTACGCGTCAAATGCTGACAGAATTGGCGAAGATGCAGATTCATAGGGCGAGATCGCGTCCGCGGGGGGATTTACAAGGGGGGGTGCACCCCCCCTTGTTCGTTGGAAAAGAGCTTTTCCCCAAGCGGAGATACCGTGCTTGCATCCGGCATATACAGATTAAGGCCTGAAGCGCTTGATGGTGCTGGTGAGGGCGTCGTTGCCCGGTGTTTTTTGCGTTGCCTCGAGCCAGATCTTTTCGGCCTCGCTGCGCTCGCCCGCTACCCACAGCACCTCGCCCAAATGAGCCGCAATCTCCGGGTCGGGTCGCGCGGCGTAGGCTTTGCGCAGGTACTCGAGCGCCTGCTTGTGCTTACCCATGCGATACATCAGCCAGCCCATGCTGTCGATAATGAACGGGTCGTCCGGCGCGAGCTGCAGCGCCTTCTCCAGCAGCCCCTGCGCCTCGGGCAGGCGCAGGTTACGATCGGCAAGCGAATAGCCGAGCGCATTGTAGGCATGCGCATGGCCGGGTTGCAGGCCGATCAGTTTCTTCAGATTAGTCTCGAGCAGGTCGACGCGCTCGAGCTTTTCCGCCAGCATGGCGTAGTCGTAAAGCAGCTCGGGTTGATTGGGCATGCCCTGAAGCGCGTTGCCGATCAGATCGAAGGCCTGGCGCGGCTGGTTGGCATCGCGCAGCAACTGCGCCTCGGTCAACAACAACTGCACCCGCGCCTGCTCGCCGTTGACCTCTATTTGGCGCAAGTGCGCGCGCGCCGCTTCCAGCTTGCCTTGTTTGCCGAGCACCAGGGCATGGCGTATTTGCGCCTTCAGATACTGCTCGCCACCCGCCACTTCATCGTACCAACGCAGCGCCTCCGGGTAATTTTTCTGTTCTTCGGCGATCTGGCCCAGGTACAGGCGCGCCGTGTTCTTGTCGCGGTAGGGCAGCACCAGCAGGCGCTTGAAGTTTGCTTCCGCCAGAGCGTAGTCCTCGAGCTGCAGCGACAGCACGCCGACGGCAAAGACTACGTCGATGTTATCGGGAAAATCCTTGGACAGGGCCTGGAATTCGGCGCGCGCCTCGGTGTGCTTGCGCTCCGCCACCAGGACGCGCGCATAACTCATGCGCACTTCCCGCGCCTTGGGGTAGCGTTCGAGGAAAGCGGCGAGGCGCTTAAGCGCCAGCGCATTCGACTGGCGTTGCAGCAGTTGCGCCTCGAGCAGCGCCGGCAGATCCCAGTCCGGCTTGAGCCTGGATGCGGCGCGCACCTCGGCCAGGGCGAGCTCGCTTTGCTCAGCGGCGATCGCCGCCTGGGCCACGGCAAAATGCGCCTGCGCAAGCTCGGGGTAAGGTTGCGCCAGCTGTTGCACCAGCTTCAGGGTCAAGACCTTGTCCTGACTATTGGCGAGCAGGCGCGAGAGTTGCAGGAAGCCGTCGCCGGCGTTGCTGCCATCGGCGACGAAAAGCTTCTGCAGATAGGGCAGCGCTTCGTCGTGGCGCTTGGTGTTGATCAGCAGGCCGGTGAGCGTTTGCAGCGCCTGCATCGAGGACGATTCTGTTTCATACCAGATCCTGGCAGCCTCGATCGCGGCGTTGGGCATGCGCGCGTACAAAGCGACCTCGGCCGCGCGCTTGGCGATGCGCGGATCGCGCGTGCGCTTGGCGAGGTCCGCGTAAGCCTGTGCCGACAGGCCGATGGAGCCGCGCTGCCCGGCGATTTCCGCGAGCAGATACTCGTACAGCACCGCCTCGGTCAGCTCCTGATTCGGCAGTTCCGGCTTGGGAGCGGGGGGCAGTGCGGCAGTTGCCTTGGATTCAGACTGATTGGGTTCGCCCTGATTGACTACCGCTTCGGCCGCGGGCTTCGCCTGCTCCTGCACCGGCGTTTGCGCGCAGGCAGCAAGCAGCAAGCCCAAGCCTGCAACCAGGAACAGACGAACAAAGGAAGGGGCGGCAAGACGCGGAAACGACATGGTGGTGCGGATAGCTTAGCGTGGGAGGTACATATTAGGTATATTTGCCCGCCAGTACAAGAAAAACCGGTCCTGATAACCCATGCCAGAACTACCCGAAGTCGAGATCACGCGCCGCGGCATCGAGCCCTATCTCACCGGCAATGTCGTCACCGGCGTGCGCGTAAGCGAGCGCAAGCTGCGCTGGCCGATACCTTTCAATCTCGCCGCGCGCGTCACCGGCCGGCGCATCGCGCGCGTCGCGCGGCGCGGCAAGTACATTCTCATCGACTGCGCCGGAAACGGGCGCCCCGGCTGGTTGATCCTGCACCTCGGCATGTCGGGCAGCCTGCGCATCATGGGAAGCAAGGCCAAACCGCAGCGGCACGATCATTTCGACCTGCTGCTGGGCAAACGGTTGATGCGCCTGCGCGACCCGCGCCGCTTCGGCGCCGTGCTATGGGAAGGAGGCGATATCGCGCGCCACCCCCTGCTCGCCGGCCTTGGCGCCGAGCCGCTGGAAGACGCGTTCACCGGAGGGGTCCTGCACGCGGCCACGCGCGCGCGCAAGGCGGCGGTCAAGCTCGTCTTGATGAACGCGAGCATTGTCGTCGGCGTCGGCAACATCTACGCCAACGAAAGCCTGTTCCACGCCCGCATCAATCCGCGCACTCCGGCAGGGCGGTTGTCACTCGCGCGCTACGAGGCGCTCGCGGCTGCAATCAAGTCGACGCTGAATGAGGCGCTGGCGGCCGGCGGCAGCAGCCTGCGCGATTTCGTCCACAGCGACGGCACTTCGGGCTATTTCCAGCAGCAGTACTACGTCTATGCCCGCGCCGGGCTGCCCTGCAGGAACTGCGGCACGACCATCCGCCAGTTTCGCCAGGGCCAGCGCTCCAGCTTTTACTGTCCCGTTTGCCAGAAATAGCCGGATTTTCCGTTTCGAAACCGGATTTCAGGCGTTTTGCTTTTGCGCCATCAGCCGCAGGTATTTCTGCTGCAGCGCTTCCTTGGTCTCGGGATAGTCGGGATTGAGGGGAATGCAGTCCACCGGGCAGACCGCGACGCATTGAGGCTCATCGAAATGCCCCACGCACTCGGTGCACTTGGCCGGATCGATGACGTAGATCTCCGCCCCCTGCGAAATCGCGTCGTTCGGGCATTCCGGCTCGCACACGTCGCAGTTGATGCATTCGTCGGTGATCATCAGCGCCATGGGACTCGCCTATCCACAAAGAAGAAGCTTCAGCATCACGCGCCGCCCATCTGCCGGATCTTCTCCTTGATGCATCGCTCCACCGCCGGCTGAACGAATTTGCTCACGTCTCCGCCGAGGGTCGCGATTTCACGCACGATGGTGGCGGAGACGAACATATGCTGCTCGCCGGGCGTGAGGAACAGGGTTTCGACATCGGGATAGAGATTACGGGTCATGCCCGCGAGCTGGAACTCGTATTCGAAGTCGGACACGGCGCGCAGGCCGCGCAGGACCACGCGCGCTTCCTGGGTTTGGATGAAATTCATCAGCAGGCCGCGAAAGCTCTCCACGCGCACGTTGGCGTAGCAGGACAATACCTCGCGCGCCATCGCCAGGCGTTCCTCCAGGATGAAGAAGGGTTGCTTGGTGCGGCTGTCGGCGACGCCGACGATCACTTCGTCGAACAGCGTCGCCGCGCGCCGCACCAAATCCTCGTGGCCGCGCGTGAGGGGATCGAATGTTCCGGGATAGACTGCCCTAGTCATATGTCACCAAAGTGTAGTGCACCTGTCCGGCGCGGCCGTGCCTGAGTACGCGCCAGCCGCCCGTCGGTGCGAAAGCCACGGCGCTCTCGACATAGACCCGCGCCTCCGGCCGCAGCAACGGCACGACCTGCGGCAGCGCCTGCCCAAGCAGGGTCGAACCGAACGGCGGGTCGAGAAACACGACGTCGAAACGCGCAACCGCGTCGGCAGCCGCGGCAGTGGCGAATTCTAGCGCATCCGCACAATGCAATTGCAGCTTTTTCGCCCCGAGCACCTCGGCGTTGCGGCGCAGCACCTCGCATACGCGGCGGCCTTTTTCCACCATCACCACCGAAGCCGCGCCGCGCGACAGCGCCTCAAAGCCAAGCGCGCCGCTACCGGCGAACAGGTCGAGACAGCGCTGGCCGCCGAGGTCCTGTCCGAGCCAGTTGAACAGGGTCTCGCGCACGCGGTCGGCGCTGGGGCGCAGACCCTCGTGGTCGGGAAAGCTGATGCGGCGACCGCGCCAGGCGCCGCCAATGATGCGAACCTGGTTACTTTTCGCCACTGCCGACGACGACGGTCACCAGATGGTCCGCGCGCACGCGCCGCGCGAACGCCGCGCGCACGTCGGCCACGCTGACTTTCTCGACCCGGGCGGTAAAATCGTCCAGCCAGGCGAGCGGCAGCCGGTAATAACCGATCAGCGCGACCTGCTCCAGCAGCTTGCGGTTGCTGTCTATACGCAGCGCGAATCCGCCGACCAGATTCTGCTTGGCCGCCTTCAGCTCGGCCGCGCTCGGCCCGCGGGCGAGGAATTCGTCGAGCACGACACGCACCCTCGCCAGCGCCTCCTCCGCCTGCTCTTTCTTGGTCTGCAGCCCGACCTGAAACGGGCCTTCCTGCGCCAGCGGCAGGAAATAGCTGTAGACGCTGTAGGCGTAGCCGCGCTTCTCGCGCACCTCGAGGTAGAGGCGTGAAACGAAGCCGCCGCCGCCGAGGACGTAATTGCCCACCAGCAGCGGGAAATAGTCCGGGTCGTCGCGCGTCATTGCCGGCAGACCAAGCAGGATGTGGCTTTGCGATGCCGGGTGCGCCATGCGCAGCGTCTGGCCGGTCGGCTGGTTCACCGCCGGAAGCGGGGCCGGCGCGCCAGGCGCGCGCGGCAGTCCCGCGGTGAGTTGCTCGGCGATGCGCTCGGCGAGCGCGCGATCGGCGTCGCCGAGGATGGTGACCACAGCGCGCCCGGCGACGTAGTTCGCGCGATAGAAGTTTTCAACATCGGCGCGTTCGATGCGCAGTACGGTCTCGCGCGTCGGCGCCAACGCATACGGATGCGTTCCATAGAGCAGGCGGTAAAAAGCCTTGCTGGCGATCGCATCGGGCTTGGTCTCATCCTCCTTGACGGCATCGACCAGGCGCGCCTTCTCGCGCGCAACCGCCGCCTCCGGGAATGCCGGCGTCTGCAGGATTTCGGCCAGCGTCGCGAGCGCCTGCGCACGCTCGCGTTCGCTCGACAGGGTGCGCAGGGAAAGTCCGGCGCGATCGCGGTCCACGCTTCCGCCCAGTTGCGCGCCGACATCGGCGATGCGACGGCCGAGCTCCTCCTCCGAGCGGGCGGCAGATCCGGCCTTGACGAGTGCATGGGTAAGCCCGCCGAGCCCGGCCTTGTCGGCCGGGACGCGCCGCCCGCCGGCGTCGAAATCGACGTTGATGTCGAGCATGGGAATGCTGCGGCTTTCGACGAAATAGACGCGCGCCCCGGAGGAGGTGGTCCAATGCTGGATCGGCAGCGCGGCCTGCGCCGCGCACGCCGCAATCCACAATGCCGCCGCCAATACCAGACGAACCAGGTTTTTTCCCTCGTTATTCACGTCCCTCGCCACTTCAGTGCCTCACGCCCGGCGGCGCCGGCCGCGGTGTCGCCCGGTCCAGCGGTTGCGGCTCGAGCACGACCACGGTGAGATCATCGTCGACGAAGTACTGCTTCGCCACGGCGCGCACCTGCTCGGCGCTTACCGCTTTGATGCGCTCGAGCACGCGGTCGATGTCCGTGTGCGACAAACCGGCGGTTTCGAACTGACCGATCTCCATGGCCTGGCCAAAAATCGAATCGCGCTTGAATATCTGGCTCGCCACCACTTGCGCCTTAACCCGATCGAGTTCCTCCGCGCTCACGCCGCCTTCGACCAGGCGCGCGAGCTCGGCGCGCAGCCCCGTTTCCAGCTCGGCGGCGCTCCTGCCCTGGCTCGGGGTCCCATCCAGATAACACATCCCCGGGCCGCGCGCCGTGGCGTCATAGCCTGCGCCGACGGAGCTGGCGATGCGGCTGTTTCGCACCAGCGACTGATTGAGCCGTGCCGATTCGTTGCCGTCGAGCACGCCGGCGAGTACTTCCAGCGCATACGGCTGCCAATCCTTGCCCACGTCGCGCAGCACCGGGCATTTCCAGCCCATCAACAGATAGGGCAATTCAGCCGGGGCTTTGACCACCAGACGGCGCGTGCCGCGCTGCTGCGGTTCGAGCTGGGGCTTGCGCTCGGGCAAGGGCCCGGCCTTGATCCGGCCGTAATATCTTTGCGCCAGCGCGAATACCTCCTCCGTCCTGACGTCGCCCACCACCACCACGAAGGCGTTGTTGGGCACGTACCAGCGCGCGTACCAGTTGCGCGCGTCGACATAGTTCATGCTCTCCAGGTCATTCATCCAGCCGATCACCGGACGGCGATAGGGGTGGGCGAAATAAGCCGCGGCATTGAGCGCCTCGGCCACCAGGGCATGCGGCTGGTCTTCGGTGCGCAGGCGCCGCTCCTCCATCACCACTTTGATCTCGCGCGAGAACTCGGCCTCGGTCACCAGCAGATTGGACATGCGGTCGGCCTCCAGCTGCATCATCTGGGGCAGCGCGGCCTTCGGCACCTGCTGGAAATAGGCGGTGTAGTCGCGGTTGGTAAACGCATTTTCGCGGCCGCCGGCGGCGGCGATTCGGCGCGAAAACTCACCGCTCTTGATGGTCTTGGTGCCCTTGAACATCATATGTTCGAGAACGTGCGCGACGCCGCTCTCGCCGCTCACCTCGTCCATGCTGCCGGCGACGTACCAGACCATGTGCACCACGGTGGGGGCGCGATGGTCTTCTTTCACGATCACGCGCAGGCCGTTGGCGAGCTTGCGTTCCTGCACGGCGCTCGGCGCGCCGACGGCGCCCGCCGCCAAGACCACCGCAAGAAACGCGAACAAAAAGCGAAACATCGGAATTCTCATCGACACCCTTCTGCTAAAATCGCCGCGTATCTTAGCGGTTTTTGCAGCCAGCCGCGTGGGCTTTCATGTTCAGTTTCCTCAAAAAATCTACCGAAACGGCAACGCTTTCACCCTGGAGTGAACGACTCAAGGCCGGTCTGACGCGCACGCGCGCGCAGATCGGCGGTTTGTTCGGCGGCGGCAAGATCGACGCCGCGCTGTACGAAGAGCTGGAATCCGCCCTGCTTTGCGCCGACACGGGGGTGGCGGCAACCCAGTTCCTGTTGGAAAACTTGCGCCAGCAAGTGAGAAAAAAGGGACTCACCGAACGCCGCGAGCTCAAGGTCGCACTGCAGGAAGCACTTGCGACTCTGATCGCGCCGCTGGAGCGGCCGCTGGCGGCGGAAGGACACCGCCCCTTCATCATCATGCTGGCCGGGGTCAACGGCGCCGGCAAGACCACTTGCATCGGCAAACTGGCGAAATATTTCCAGGCGCAGGGAAAAAGTGTGCTGCTCGCCGCCGGGGACACTTTCCGCGCCGCGGCGCGCGAGCAGCTCACGATCTGGGGCGAGCGCAATCAGGTTGCGGTGATTGCCCAGCAGGGCGGCGATCCGGCGGCGGTGATTTTCGACGCAATCCAGGCGGCGCGCGCGCGCAATATCGACATCGTGCTCGCCGATACGGCCGGGCGGCTGCCGACGCAACTGCACCTGATGGAAGAAATCCGCAAGGTGAAGCGGGTCATAGCCAAAGCCGACGCGAGCGCGCCGCACGAGGTGCTGCTGGTGCTGGATGCCAATACCGGCCAGAACGCGCTCAGCCAGGTGAAGGCCTTCGACGACGCGATGGGGCTGACCGGCCTCATCCTGACCAAGCTCGACGGCACGGCCAAGGGCGGGGTAATCGCCGCCATCGCGAGAGAGCGCCCGGTGCCCATCCGCTTTGTCGGCATCGGCGAGGGCATAGACGACCTGCGCCCGTTCCTGGCGCGGGACTTCGCCGCCGCCTTGTTCGATTCGGACTGAGCTTGCGCTTATTCCCCGCTCCCCGATGATCAGCTTCAGCCAGGTGCGCAAGAGTTATCGCGGCGGCCACGAGGCGCTCGCCGAACTCTCCTTCAGTATCGAAACGGGCGAGCTGGTGTTCATTACCGGCCGCTCGGGCGCAGGCAAGAGCACGCTGCTCAAGCTGATCCCGGCGATCGAGCGTCCGACCAGCGGCACCGTGCTGGTGAACGGCCAGAACATCGGCAGCATGCGCCGCCCCGCGATCCCTTACCTGCGGCGCAACCTGGGGCTCATTTTCCAGGACCAGAAGCTGCTCTACGACAGGAGCGCGTTCGACAACGTCATGCTGCCGCTCGCCTTCACCGGCCACGCGCACAAGGACGCGGCGCGGCGCGCGCGCGCGGCACTGGACAAGGTCGGCCTGCTGGCGCGGGAAAAGGCCAATCCGATCACACTCTCCGGAGGGGAGCAGCAGCGCCTGTGCATCGCCCGCGCCGTGGTCAACCGCCCCAGCATCCTGCTCGCCGACGAACCGACCGCCAGCCTCGACTCCGCCTCGGCCGCCGAGGTCATGGAGATGTTCCGCTCGTTCAACCAGGTCGGCGTGACGGTGCTGATCGCGACCCACGATGAAGCTTTGGTACAACGCCTCAATCCGCGCGTGCTGACGCTCAAGCAAGGCAGGCTGGAGCCGTGATCGCCTGGCTGCGCCAGCACTGGCAGACTTTCAACCTGACGCTGGCACGCCTGGCCGGCAATCCCCTGGCGACGCTGCTCAACGTCACGGTGATCGGCGTGGCCCTGGCGCTGCCACTTGGCGGCTACCTGCTGCTGCAGAACCTGGGCAGCGTCACGCGCCAGGTTAGCGGCAATCCGCAAGTCAGCCTGTTTCTCGCACCCGAGGCGGGCAAGGCCGATATCGCCGCGCTGGAGGCCCGATTGAAGCAGATCCCCGGCGTGCGCGCGCTGCGCTTCATTCCGCGCGAACAAGCGCTGGAGGGCCTCAAGCGCTCGGAGAACACGGCCGATGTCATCGCCACGCTGCAGGTCAACCCTCTGCCCGATGCCTTCGTGCTCGAAACCGGCGGCAGCGCGGCGGAGCTGGAAAGACTGGAACCCGAACTGAAGGCCTTGCCCAAGATCGCCCACGTGCAACTCGATTCGGCCTGGGTGAAAAGACTGGAAACGCTGATCGAGCTAGGCCGGACGGCGGTGTTGATCCTCGCCACCCTGCTCGCCTTCGGCCTGATAGCGGTGACTTTCAACACCATACGGCTGCAGATCCTGACGCAGAAAGACGAGATTGAAGTGAGCAAGCTGATCGGCGCGACCGACGCCTTCATCCGACGCCCGTTTTTCCACCTGGGCCTCATACAAGGTGCGCTCGGGGGCCTGGCCGCCCTCGCCATCGTCTACCTGTGCAAGCTCATCCTCAACCGGAGCATCCTGGAGTTGGCGCAGCTTTACGGCTCGGACTTCAGACTCGGATTCTTCGGTTTCTCAGACTGTCTCGCCCTGCTCGTCTTTGCTGCCTTTCTCGGGTGGCTGGGCGCCTATATGTCAGTAAGCAGACACTTAGCCGATATAGAGCCCAGGTAAAAGGCCTAAGAAAAGCAATTCCAGCATTGCACGCCGGAACCGTTGGAACTTCTCCGGCTATTGGCACTCTACTCGCAAGAGTGCTAAACTTATAAGGTGTGAATGTTGCGTTGCAGCGGCAGAGGTCGAAAGCGCGTCCGCCAACGCTCCGTTTAGGAGATATCGAGAGATGAGCCAAGTATTCGCGTTACCCGTGCCTTCCCTGGTTGGAAGCCTGGAAACCTATATCGCTACCGTGAACCGTTTTCCCCTGCTGACGGCGGAGGAAGAGTTGCGCCTTGCGCGCAAGCTGCGCGACGAGAACGACCTCGATGCCGCGCGCGCTTTGGTGGTATCGCATCTGCGTGTGGTGGTCGCCATCGCCCGCGGCTACCTCGGCTACGGCCTGCCGCACGCCGATCTGATTCAGGAAGGCAACATCGGCCTGATGAAGGCGGTGAAACGCTTCGATCCGGAGCGCAACGTGCGTCTGGTGTCCTTCGCCATTCACTGGATCAAGGCCGAAATGCACGAGTTCATCCTGAAGAACTGGCGCCTGGTGAAAATCGCCACCACCAAGGCTCAGCGCAAGCTGTTCTTCAATCTGCGCTCGATGAAAAAAGGCCTCGGGCCGCTGACGCAGGAGGCGGTCGAGGACATGGCGAAGCAACTGCGCGTGAAACCGGAAGAAGTCAGGGAAATGGAAATGCGGCTCTCCGGCCAAGACGTCTCCATGGAAACCGGCGACGACGACGAGGATGCCTACGCCCCCATCGCCTACCTGTCCGATCCGGACAAGGAGCCCTCGCTCCTGCTTGAATCGGAGGAAACCGAGCGCGACGGCGCGCAGGGCCTGCAAGCGGCGCTGGCGAGTCTGGATGAACGCAGCCGCCGCATCATCGAAGCGCGCTGGCTGCGCGAGAAAGATCCGGCGACGCTGCATGACCTCGCGGCCGAGTTCAAGGTTTCGGCCGAGCGCATCCGCCAAGTCGAAGCCAAGGCAATGCAGAAAATGAAGGGACTGTTGGCGGCGGCGTAAGTGTTCACCGCGCCTGCAGCCCCTCAGCGCCTATTATCCCTGCTTGAGCAAAATGCGCAGATCGGCGACCAGATTCGCGCCGCCGTCGCCATGCCGCACGAATAACCGGACTCGCCCCTGGGGGTCGAATACATAGCTTCCGGCGGTGTGGTCCACCGTGTAACTGCTGGGCGTAGTGCCGGGTTGCTTCTGGTAGAACACGCGGAATTCCTTCGCCGTCCTGGCGGTGGTCTCCAGGTCGCCATATAGCCCTAGAAACCCAGGGTCGAAGGCTGGAACATAGCTGGACAGCAACTCGCGCGTATCGCGCTCCGGATCGACGGTGACAAACAGCATCTGCACCCGCGGCGCGTCCGTCCCGAGCTGCTGCAGCACCGCCTTCATCTCCAGCATCGTGGTGGGGCAGACGTCGGGGCATTGCGTATAGCCGAAAAACATCACCACCACCTTGCCGCGAAAGTCCGCCAGCGTGCGTGTCTTGCCGTTATGGTCGATCAGGCGGAAATCCTTGCAGCAGTCGGCGCCCGTAACATCGGTGTTCTTGAACCCGGGCTGGGACGGGAAGCAGCCGGCCAACGAAAGCACGAAGAGCGTTGCGCTCAGGAAGCGCAAGGTTTTAAATTCACACGTCATGGCGTCGCCCGGTGATCATTGCGGATTTGTAACAAAAAATTTTCGAATAGGGCTGGTTTACAGCCGGTTACAGAAGCGCTCCGCGAGGAGGTGCCCCGGCGCGTTACTGGTCACATGATAGCGCCAATCGCCGCACACATCTCCCTTTCTCGATGCCATCTCGGGGGACGACGCCTTCACGCCTCTACGAGGTAGTTTGTGGGCTGCACTCCCGACCGGGCGCCACGCGGCGGGACCTACCGGCCGCGCAACCCAAGTGCAAGCGCTCTCTACCAATGCGCGGACCGGCATGCGCCGGAATTGCGGTCAACGCCGGGTGGGTAAACCATGGAGTGTCCGATATCCGTCCCCGCATTAACCCAGCGGTCGAACATCCGCAACAATCCGCTGCCAGCTCAGCGCGCGCACGTTTTTTGCCAACGCAAACGTATCGCTACCCGCGTGAACCAGCGTCAGTGCTCCGAGTTTGAGGTCGTTCATCGCCGAGCGCATGGACGGGGTCATGGCCGGGGCCGTAGTCCGCTTGATCTCGAATCCCAGGCGCTCGCGACCGCGCACCACCAACAGGTCCAGTTCCGCGCCGGTGTGCGTGCGCCAGAAGTAGCACTCCTCGGGGCGTGTGCCAAGCTGCTGCACCAGTTGATCGAGGATGAATCCTTCCCATGAGGCGCCGAGCTTGGGATGATGCTCGAGGTCCGCCTTCCCCGGCAGGTTCAACAGCGCGTGCAGTAGACCGGAATCACTTACATAGACTTTGGGCGCGCGCACCTGCCTCTTCCCGATATTCTCGTGCCAAGGCAGGAGTTGCCGGATCACCATCGCTGCGCTGAGCTTGTCGAGATAGCCGCGCACGGTGGTATCGGCAACGCCGAACGAGCGGCCGAACTCCGAGGCATTCCACAGTTGCGCGTGACGATGCGCGAGCATCGTCCAGAAGCGCCGCATGGTCTCGGCGCCGACGTTGACGCCGAGCATCGGCAGGTCCCGCTCCAGAAACGTGCGCAGGAACGAGACGCGCCATTGCATGCTTTGTGCGTCCGTGCGGCCGAGGAACGAGCGGGGGAATCCCCCGCGCAGCCAGAGCCGCGATCCCATTCGCGCGCCGACCTCGCGCAGCGACAGACCGGGCAAAGCGTAGTAAGCGATGCGTCCGGCGAGCGACTCCGAGCTCTGCCGCAGGAGTTCGGGCGAAGCGCTGCCCAGCACCAAGAACTTCGCCTTGCGCGGCCTGCGGTCGGCAAGTATCCGCAGCGCCGGAAACAGCTCCGGCCGGCGCTGGATCTCATCGAGCACGACTAGGCCGGCGAGCTCGGACAGAGCCAGCATCGGGTCAGCCAGGCGCGCGCGCGCGCCCGAATCCTCCAGGTCGAAGCGCGTGCCGCGTCCCGCGGCGCGGCGCAGCAACTCGTTCGCGAGCGTAGTCTTGCCGGTCTGGCGTGCGCCGAGTATGGCCACCACCGGATAGCGCGCGAGCAACCGGGACAGTTCATCGAGATGATGCGTCCGAGCGATCATGGGCTGGGAGTGTACCATGAAAATTCGGTTGTAATAACCGAGATTTCATGGTGTAGAAAGGCGATGAATCCTCTGAAAAGCGGATGCTACTGAGAAGCGGAGCGAAAATCGCCGGGCCGCCGCCCTTGAACCGACAGTTCGGTACCCTGGTGCTGGAAGCTGCCCACGCCCGACAGGTCGCGCGCGGCCTGTTCAACTCGGATCTTGTCGTTCTCGCTCTCGTTGATAGAGGATGCCGCAGTGATTCGCCGAATCATGGAACACCTGGGCCTTTGGGCGCCGCGGCAGATGGCCCAATTCGCACGCGCGCCGCCTGTGAGGCCGCCGGCCGCAGATCCGCCCACGCCGACGCCAAACACGTGGACCTACCATCCGGTACCCGACATCGCCTGACCTGCGCTGCGAAACGCCCTGAGCTGCGGGGGCGAGGGAATAGCCGTTGCGACGCGCCTGAGACCGCTGTAGATTGCCCAGTAGTTAACCAATAATTCCGCAAGAAAATCCTGGCCATTTGCTGCAAAGGAGGAGTCTGGAGTGACATAATGCCCGTATGCACACTTTTGGAGTCAAAACAGGTTCATTGTGCATGCATCGGCCCGCGAACTTAGGGGTGCCCAGCGGATTGATTCTCTTATCGCTCTTATCGCTTCTCTTATCGCTATGATCGAGACCATCCACCCCAGGCAACTGGAAGGCTTTCGCCGCATGACCCCGGCGCAAAAACTGCGCATGGTGGCTGATCTCTATGAGGCGGGCATTCAGCTCAGGATGGCAGGGCTGCGACTCGCGCACCCGGATTGGCCGCCCGAACGCCTTGATCGTCACGCGCGCGAATCGTTGCGGCATGCCGGCACCTAGTCTGCTCGCCCCTTTCATCGGCCCGCTCGAACAACTCGGACTGCCCTACTGCATTACCGGATCTGTTGCCGCCAGCGTCTACGGGGAACCGCGCTTGACCGCCGACATCGACGTGGTGCTGCTCCTCTGCCGCGCGGACGTTGAAGCAGTGATTTCGGCGTTTCCGGAAGACGAATACTACGTGCCGCCGCTGGATACCCTGATGCAAGAACTTGGACGGAAAGCGCACGGCATGTTCAACTTGATCCATCATCGCACCCAGTTCAAGGCGGACATTTTCCTGGCGTCCGTCGATCCGCTGCATACCTGGGCGATCGAGAATCGTCGGCGCATCGATCTTGGCGGCGATGGAGCCTGGATAGCACCGCCCGAGTACGTGATCGTGCGCAAGTTGGAATATCTGCGCGAAGCCGGTCAAGACAAGCATATTCGCGACGTGCGCTTCATGCTCGCGGCAACGAGTGTCGATCTGCCCTTTATCGAGAACCAGGTTTCGCGATTGCAATTGCAGGCCCAGTGGTTGCAATGCCAGCCACGCCTGTAGCGTGGCGCGCGCCTTGAAATGCTTGCTGCCAAGGAAGCGCGGCACCCGCGTCGGGGTGCAGGTGGCGTAGGCTGTCATAGTGATCCAGAATCGCCTCAAGCGCGCGCTCGAAGCGCCGCGTCACCACGACCGGCAACCGGCGTGGCGCGCTCATGCGCCGGCAATGCGTTTCGCCTTCGCGCGCAATCTGGCAAGCCGGGGTTTGAATTCGTCCCAGGTGTAGACGCGCCCGGCTTCGATGTCTTCGGCTGCCTCGACCAGCGCCTTGAGCATGGACAAGTGCTCGGCCTCCTTGAAGCGACGGTAGTCGTCGAGTTGGCCGGCGGTGATCAGGGCCACATAGCTTTCACCGTTCCTGGTGAACACCTTTTCCTGCCCCGACTTCGAGACGTCATCGGCGAGCTCGGTCAGGCGCGCGCGCGCCCGAGAGATGGGAATGATGTCTTTCGTCGCGATCCTTGCCATGACGGCTCCCTAACACCCTAACAGAATGATGGTGCAAGATTCTGTACGCCCTTGGGCCGAAAGACAAGCGGCCCAGGATCAGGCCCCTGGGTGAGCTCGCACCCGGGCAGCGCGCAGATCAAATGATTTAAACGTAATGGTCCCATAGCAGCGCCGTGAACAAGCCGGCCAGGTAGACGACAGAGAAGCGGAACATCTGTTGCGCCAGACGGTCGCTGTAGGCGATATAAATCCTCACCGCGTAGTACAGGAACATGCTGTCAAGGACGAATGCGGTAGTCAGATAGATCCACCCGCTCATGCCGTAGACAAAAGGCAGCAGGGTACTCGCGATCAGAATCAGGGTGTACAGCAACACCTGCAGCCGCGTGAATTCCTGCCCATGGGTGACTGGCAGCATGGGCAGACCGGCACGGGTGAAATCCTCGGTGCGGTACAGCGCCAGCGCCCAGAAATGCGGCGGCGTCCAGGCGTAAATGATCAGCACCAGGAGCAGCGCCTCGGGCGCCACATCCCCCGTCACCGCGGTCCACCCCAGCAGCGGCGGCATCGCTCCGGAAAGCCCGCCGATGACGATGTTCTGCGGCGTGGCAGGCTTCAACACGATGGTGTAGATGACGGCGTAGCCGACGAAGGTGCCGAAGGTGAGCCACATGGTAAGCGCATTGACGTAGCGGTAGAGCAGAAACATGCCGATGCCGCCGATCACGCCGGCGAAAACGACGGTCTGCAGGGATGTCAGCTCCCCGCGCGGCAACGGGCGCGCCCGGGTGCGGGCCATCTTGGCGTCGATCTCTTGCTCAATCAGGCAGTTGATGGCGAAGGCCGCGCCCGCCAGCAGGGCGATCCCGGCCGTTCCGGCGAACAGCACGCGCCAGGGCACCATGCCCGGCGTGGCGAGGAACATGCCGATTACGGCACAGAATACCGCGAGTAAGGTCACGCGCGGCTTGGTCAGGGCGTAGAACCACCGCATGCGCTGCGCGGTGTCGTGCAAGGTGAGCTGCAATGCCATGAGGTTAGCGCAGAGGAAGAACGAACCAGTTTATCACGACGGGCACGAACGGCCGAACCTATCCGATGCCCTAGCCGATTCTTGATATCTTTAGCAAACGAACCAGGTCTTTTTGCATTTCGCGCGGATCGGCATTCTTGGGAAATCGCAGCATCAGGTTTCCCAGCGGGTCGATTAGGTAGATATGGTCGCGCACGCCACCCGCCGGCGAAAACTCCGCGAGCAGCGGGCTGCCCGCCGCTCGCAGCATGCGCATGCCGTCGTATTCGCGCATCAGTCGCGTTTCCAGCGGCGCCTCGTCCAGAATCAGCCAGACACGCTCGACCCGTTCCATCTCACGGCCCTGGGCGAGACGCGCCTGCCGCATGTTGTACAACTTGCCACTACAGGCTGCTGCGCAATCCGCCTCATCCAGCTGCAGCAGAATCCATTTTCCCTTCAACTCGGACAGTCTGAACGCGCGCTGATCCAGGTGGCGCAGCGGCGCATCGGTCAGCGGACGTGCCGGAATAAGTTCGCCATAGCTAATGTCGGGGCTGGACGCGTCCTTGAACGCGATCATGGTCTTGGTAGCGGGCCAGGCCATGCCGATGAGGATGACGAAAGGGATGACGGTCCAGATGATTTCCACGGTGGTGTTCTCGTGGAATTGCTCGACCTTATGGCCGGCGGATTTGCGATGGGCATAAATGGAGTAGAACATCACCGCGTACACGACGCAGAAAATCGCCAGAATGACGTACATCATCAGCATATGCAGGTCGTAGTTCTCGCCGGCGATACGAGTCACCGGCGGCTGAAAATTGGGTTGGTTGGCAGCGGATACGATCTCTGCGTAGAGCGCCAGCGGCAAACCGCCAACTAATCGTCCAAGCACGCTATTCATCTTTCCCTCGTCACTGGCAGGCAGGCCAGGCAAAAAAAAGTCCGGTACGCTAGCATGAGCAACTGGCTTAATCAAGGTTTTCACGGATTGCTGCCAATGATCGAGGAATAGGAAAAATCAAACCCCTTTCGCGCGCCGCGGTTGCATCGTGACGACGGCGCGGCCGTCTTCGCTCAGGCGCTGCGCCGGCTTCCAGGCGTGACCGTAGACGATCTCGAAGCTCGCCGGCAGCCTGCCGTCGCGGCGCAGATCCTCGTACGCCGCGCGCATGGCGACTAGCACTTCCTTGCCGGTAAGTCCGCGCCTGCGTTCGGCGAGCGCATTCTGCTGGCCCGTCGCGCGCAGGTCGGCGAGCAGCGCACCGACATCGGCATAGGTCAGGGTGATGACTTCCATATCCATCACCGGTGCGGAGTAGGCGCAGGCCGAGAGCATATCACCCAGATCGTGCATGTCGATAAAACCGTGCACGTGCGCTGCTCCATCGTGCGCGGCGAAAGCGCTTTTCAGCTCTTTCAAGGTGTCCGGCCCGTAGCAACTGAACATCAGGAGCCCTCCCACCTTCAGCACCCGGCGCAACTCTTTCAGCGCCGGCTGTGGATCGTCGGCGCAATGCAGGGCCAGGTTGGACCAGGCGAGATCCACGCTCGCCGCAGGCAGCGGCACCGAGGCAAAATCCGCGCACAGGTAATCGACGCGCGCGCGCTCGAGGACTCGCCGCAGCCAGGGATCGTGGCTGCGCGCGGCCTGCAGCATCGGCAGCGCGAAATCCAGTCCCAGGACGCGCGCGCCCGGATAACGCTCGGCCAGGCGCTTGGCGCCATGGCCTGCGCCGCAGCCCGCGTCGAGAATGCGCCCAGGATCGAGCAAGATGTACTGCAGCCGCTCCAGCATGCGCGCCTCCACTTCGCGCGCGAGCACGGCAGCCCCGGCATAGGTAGCCGCCGCGCGGGAGCTGGCGCGACGCACGGCGCAGCGGTCGATCGGAGGCGCGCTCAGCGCAAGCCCCGGCGCTGCGGCGTGAATTTGACCACCATCGGATTCGTGGGTACTCTCTTCTGGCTAGGGCGACCAGCGCATCTTCAGGGAAGCATTTCCACTTGTCAATTTTGTCGCGCCCGTTTTTGAAAATCGGCACCAGGATCAGGCAGACTCTGCTGGCGCAGGACTGCCTCCTGTGCCAGGCGGCGAGCGGCGAGCGGCTGTTATGCGAGGCGTGCGAGCACGAACTTCCGTCAACCGCGTCGGCCTGCCCCCGCTGCGCCCTGGCCGGCTCGAGCAATGCGGAGTGCGGCGCCTGTCTTGCCGATCCGCCGCATTACGACGCCAGTTGCGCTGCCTTCATCTACGCCTACCCGGTGGACGCTCTGATACAGGCGCTCAAGTACGGCGGCGAGCTGGCGCTGGCCGGGCTGTTCGCGCACAAGCTCTACCAGCGCCTCGGAACAGCCGCCGGCGTCGACCTGATCGTCCCCCTGCCGCTGCACCCGGCGCGCCTGGCCGAGCGCGGTTTCAATCAGGCGGCGGAGATCGCCAAAGTATTGTCGCGCTTCTCCGGCATCGCCATGGATGCACAACTCGCCCGGCGCGTGCGCAACACCGCGCCGCAGACCGCTCTACCGTGGCGGGAGCGCGCGGCGAACATGCGCCAGGCGTTCACCTGCGAGCGGGACCTGGCGGGCTTGCGCGTCGCCGTGGTGGACGACGTCATGACCACCGGCGCAACGCTGGCAGAGTTCGCCCGGACGCTCAAGCGCAGCGGCGCCGCACGGGTCGAGAACTGGGTCGTCGCACGGACACCGCGCGGTGTTTAATATCGTCCTCTACCAGCCGGAGATTCCACCCAATACCGGCAACATTATCCGCCTTGCCGCCAACACCGGTGCGACCTTGCACCTGGTCGAGCCCCTGGGCTATCGCCTTGAGGACCGCGAACTGAAGCGCGCCGGACTCGATTACCACGAATACGCGGGCCTGGTCGTGCACAAGGACTGGCCTGCTTGCCGCGACTGTCTGCAAGGCAGACGCATGTTCGCCTTTTCCGCGCGCGCACGGCATCGGCATACCGAGCCCGAGTACCGTGAAGGTGACGTGCTGGTATTCGGTCCGGAGACCCGTGGCCTGCCGCAGGAGATATTGGATGGCTTTCCGGCAGAACAGCGCCTGCGGCTGCCACTGCGGCCGGGCAACCGCAGCCTCAATCTTTCCAATGCGGTCGCGGTGGCCGTGTACGAAGCTTGGCGGCAGCGGGGTTTTGCCGGCTGCGCCTAGATTTCCCCCTTAGGGTCGCGAGCCAGCAACAGCTCCACCGCCTCGCGCGGTGAAATCCGGCCGAACAGAACTGCGCATACCGCGCTGGTGATCGGCATTTCGATACCTAGCTGCAGGGCACGCTTCTCGACCGCGGCGGCGGTGTGGACTCCCTCGGCCACATGGCCCAGCTCGCGCAGGATGTCGTCCAGTTTCTTGCCTTGCGCCAGCGCCAGGCCCACCTGGCGGTTGCGCGACAGCTCGCCGGTGCAGGTCAGGATCAGATCGCCCGCTCCGGTAAGTCCGGTGAAGGTCTCGGGGCGGCCTCCAAGCTTCACCCCCAGGCGGATGATTTCCGCCAGTCCGCGGGTAATCAGGGCCGCGCGGGCGTTGGCGCCCAAGCCCAGGCCGTCGGCGATCCCGGTGGCGATGGCCATGACGTTCTTTACCGCACCCCCGATCTCCACCCCGACGATATCGGTGCTGAAGTAGACGCGCAGTCGCGGGCCGTTCAGGGCGCGGGCGGTGGCTTCGCAGAATCCGGCGTCCGCGGAAGCGAGCGTGAGCGCGGCAGGCAGCCCGCGCGCGACCTCGAGCGCAAAACTGGGTCCGGACAGCACGCCACATTCGCTGCCAGCGGCCAGAACTTCGGCGGCGACTTGATGCGGCAGCATGGCGCGTTGCTGTTCGAAGCCTTTGCATAGCCACACCGCCGGCTTTCGCGTGGGCGCGAGCTTGACCAGCGTCTCGCGCAGCGCCGCAGTGGGGGTCGCCACCAGGACAAGTTCGGCGGCGGCAACTGCGACGGCAAAATCCGCTTCGATTGCGATCTGCGCGGGCAACGCGATTTCCGGCAGGAAGCGCTGGTTGCGGCGTTCAGTTGCGATGGCGCGGCATTGTCCGGGCTCGTGATCCCAGAGCACGGTCTGATGCCTGGCGCTCAGGGTCACGGCTATCGCCGTGCCCCAGGCGCCGGCACCGAGTACGCTAATCTTCATAAATTCTTACCCTGGACCGATGCGCTAAGCCGTCACAGCCCCCAGACCTGGTTCGCGCGCACAAACCCGGTCTGGCCGTCGCGGTGGCGCACCTTGATCCAGGGGCCCGCGCCGAGTTCGAC
The DNA here is from genome assembly GCA_016234705.1 of Betaproteobacteria bacterium. Lineage (GTDB taxonomy): Bacteria > Pseudomonadota > Gammaproteobacteria > Burkholderiales > SG8-39 > 2-12-FULL-64-23. Next base: position 42,980 of record JACRAS010000008.1, read on the forward strand.
GATTTCCAGCGCCACCCCCCGGCGCGCCTGAAAGACTAGCGGCGCGCCGTCTTCAGCCTTCTCGCGCACATCGGCCAGCGTCGTGGTGACCACCGCCGTGCGGATTTCAGATAGCGTCTTTTTCTCCACCCAGGCGAGGTCGCCGGCAAGGTCGCGCACCTTGGTCCAGTTGTCGACCTGAACAATGACCTCGACCGGGTAGAACCTGCTCGCGACGAACAGCTTGTTCGCCTTGACCGAGGGCGCGTCGTACATCGGCGTCGCATTTTCGGCGATGGAGCGGAACTCTCCCGCCGGCGCGGCGCTCGCCGCAGACAACAGCAGCGCGAACAGGAGGCGGCGCATCCTCAATGGGCGATCTCGATCTTGGGCGCAGCCTGTTCTTGGGCTTGCTGCAGGCGCTGCAGATAGATCGCCTCGAAATTCACCGGCGCCAGATACACCGGCGGAAACCCGGCGCGGTTGATGACGTCGGACACCGTCTCGCGCGCATAGGGGAAGAGTATGTTCGGGCAGGCAGTGGCAAGGAGGGGCTCGAGATCGTTCTCCGGCACGTTGCGGATCTGAAAAATGCCGGCTTGCGCCGCTTCCACCAGAAACATGGTCTTGTCTCCCGCCTTGGCCGTCACCGTGACCGTCAGCACTACCTGGTACAGGCCCTCGCCTATGATCGCGCCCTCGTTATGCAGTTGCACATCCACTTGCGGCTGTTCGCCGGCGAGGAATACGTCCGGCGCATGCGGAATCTCCAGCGACAGGTCTTTGACATAAATCTTCTCGATGCCGAATATCGGCTGCTGCTGCGGTTCGTTCATTTGGGTTCCAGTGGTTGAAGGAAGGTACTGCCGTCGTCAGGTCTGGCCGCGCAGCAAGGGCTCGAGCTTGCCGGCGCGGTCGAGGGCTGCCAGCTCGTCGAAACCGCCGACATGAACTTCGCCGATGTAGATCTGCGGCACGCTGCGCCGGCCGGTCTTCTGCATCATCTCGTTGCGCCGCGCGGGTTCGAGGTCGATGCGGATTTTTTCGATCTCGGTGACGCCTCGGGACTTGAGCAGCACCTCGGCGCGCCGGCAGAACGGGCAGACGCCGGTGCTGTACATGCTGATCTTGGCCATCAGCGCGCCTATTTCTGCACCGGCAGGCCGGCCTGTTGCCAGGCCGCAAATCCGCCGCTGAGATTGAACACGTTGGAAAAGCCGCGCTTGCGCATCGCCGCCGCAGCCGCGCTGGAGCGATTGCCGGTGGCGCAATAGACGATCACCGGCTTGTCCTTGAATTTTTCGATATCGCCGATGCGCGCCTCGATTTGCGACAGGGGCAAGCCGCGCGAATTGAGGATATGCGACTGCGCGTATTCGGCCTGCTCACGCACGTCCAGCACCAAAGCGTCCTGCCGGTTGATCAACTGCGTCGCCTCCAGCGTATTGACCGAGGGACCGCCCGCGCCGCGCCTCAGCAGCGGCCAAACCAGCATCGCGCCGCTGACAAATGCGACCGCAATGAGAAAAATATTGTCGATTACGAATTTCACGCCTGCTCCCGATGTTTGGCCGGAATAGCGCAGGACATTGCGCGCGTCCCGGCGATCGGCTGTGCGCGCAGTCCGCCGAAGGGGCTCCTCTTATTCACCAAACCGAAAATATCTCGCCCCAAAACCAGCCCATTCACTCATTCCGATACGGGATTATTATAAAATATTCGCAAGCCCCTCGTACGGTAAATAAGGATCGTCATGAAAATAGTCATTCTGCTCAGGCACGGCGAGTCCGTCTGGAACAAGGAAAACCGGTTCACCGGCTGGACCGACGTCGATCTGAGCGAAACAGGCGTCGAAGAGGCAAGAACAGCCGGCAAACTCATGCGCGATGCGGGTTTCGTGTTCGACCTGGCCCACACTTCGGTGCTCAAGCGCGCCATCAAGACCCTGTGGCTGGCACTCGAGCAACTCGACCTGATGTGGATACCCGTGCTGCATTCATGGCGCCTGAACGAGCGCCACTACGGCGCGCTGCAGGGCTTGAACAAGGCCGAAACAGCGGCCAAGTTCGGCGATGAGCAGGTGCTCGCATGGCGGCGCAGCTACGATGCCCCGCCGCCCGCGCTCAGCCGGGACGATGCGCGCTACCCGAGCAGCGATCTGCGTTACCGCGGGCTCACGACTAGCCAGATGCCGCTAAGCGAATGCCTCAAGGACACGGTGACGCGCGTGCTGCCCTACTGGAACCAGGCCATTGCCCCGGATATCCGCGCCGGCAAGCGCGTCCTTATCGCGGCGCACGGCAACTCGCTGCGGGCGCTGGTGAAGTACCTAGACAAGGTAAGCGACCAGGACATCGTCGGCCTCAATATCCCCACCGGCGTGCCGCTGGTATACGAACTGGACGACGTCCTCAAGCCCATCCGCCATTACTATCTGGGCGATGCGGCCGAGGTCGAAAAAGCCCTGCAGGCCGTGGCCGACCAAGGTAAGGCGAAGACTTGAATCCAGCACACGGGACGCAGGAGGCGCGGAGCAAATCCAAGCCCTTGCTTCGCGTCCTCTGCGGCAACACGCTTGTTCTGGGTTTGGCGCTGATCGGCGCGAATCCGGCGCACTCCGCCGACAAGGCCGAGCTGGACGCCCTGCGCGAGCGCATTGAAGCGCTGAAACAAACCCTGACCGGCGCCGAGGAAAACCGGTCGGAGGCGAGCGACGGGCTGCGCGCATCGGAACACGGCGTATCCGAAGCCGATCGCATGCTGCGCAACATTGGCGCGCGGCGGCGCGCGGCGCAGGCCGATCTCATCCGCGTCGTCGAGCAGTTGCGCTCGCTGGAGGCGGGCATCGCCTCGCAGCAGCGCCAGCTTGGACAGTTGCTGGCCATGCGCTATGTTTCCGGTCAACAGGACTACCTGAGACTGCTCTTGTCCGGGCGCGACCCGAATCAGACCGCGCGCGATCTGCACTATTACAGCTACATCTCGCGCGCCCAGGCCAATTTCATCCGCGCGCTACGCAAGAACCTGGCCGGCTTGGCGGAACTGGCGCGCGAAGCGCGCGGCAAGAGCGCCGAACTGGCCGAACTGGAGGCGCGGCAGCGCGAAGGCCGCAAGGAGTTGCTCGCACAGCAGGCGGAACGGCGCAAAGTGCTCGCCCGGCTGGCAACGCAGATCCGTTCCCAGCGCCGCGAAATCAAGTCATTGCAGCGCGACGAGGCGCGCCTGTCGCGCCTGGTCGAAGAGTTGGCAAAAATCCTTTCCCCCGGCGGCAGCGCCCAGCGCAACGAAAAGCTGCCCGAGACCGGACGCGATGCCGGCGTGTTCGCCTCACTCAAAGGCAAGCTCAGGCTGCCGACCCGCGGGGAACTAATCAACCGCTTTGGCAGTCCACGTAGTGACAGCGGGCTGAGTTGGAAGGGTTTGTTCATCCGCGGCGCGAGCGGCCAGGAGGTGCGCTCGGTGGCCGCCGGTCGCGTGGTGTTTGCCGAGTGGATGCGCGGCTTCGGCAACCTGATGATCATCGACCACGGCCAAAGCTACCTCACCATCTACGGCAACAACGAGGCGCTGCTGAAACAGGTGGGTGATGCGGTCGGGACCGGCGATGCGGTGGCCACCGTCGGCAATAGCGGCGGCAACCAGGATTCGGGTTTATACTTCGAAATTCGGCATCAAGGCAAAGCCTTCGATCCGTTGCGCTGGGTATCTTTGAAGTAGAAGGGTGGAGCGGTTCATGAAAAACAAGCTGCAAAAGGCCTGTCTGGTTCTGCTGGGAGCGCTGGCAGGGGTGCTGCTTTCCCTCAATTTTTCCGCAATCGCCCAGAAAGAAGGCGCCCGCACGCCGCTCCCGGTCGAGGAACTGCGCTCGTTCGCCGAAGTGTTCGGCGCGATCAAGAGCAATTACGTCGAGCCGGTCGAGGACAAGAAGCTCATCTCTGAGGCGATCAACGGCATGCTTACCGGCCTGGATCCGCACTCTGCCTACCTCGACAACGACGCGTATCGCGAACTGCAGGTTGGCACGCAAGGCGAATTCGGCGGTTTGGGAATAGAAGTTGGCATGGAGGACGGTTTCGTCAAGGTCGTCTCCCCGATCGAGGATACCCCTGCCTTTCGCGCGGGTATCAAGACCGGCGACCTGATCATCAAGTTGGACGAAACACCCGTGAAGGGCATGAGCCTGAACGACGCGGTCAAGCGCATGCGCGGCAAGCCCAAGACCCCGATCAAGCTCACCGTGCTGCGCAAAGGCGAAGCCAAGCCGCTGGAATTCACCCTGGTGCGCGACGTGATCAAGGTGCAAAGCGTCAAGTCCAAAATGATCGAGCCGGGCTACGGCTATCTGCGCGTGGTGCAGTTCCAGGAGCAATCAGGCGAAAACATGGTGCGGCATGTCAACACCCTGTATAAGGACGGCTTGCTGAAAGGCCTGGTGCTGGATCTCAGGAACGATCCGGGCGGATTGCTCCACGGTGCGGTCGGAATCTCTGCCGCCTTCCTTCCCGCCAAGGCTACCGTGGTAACAACCGACGGCCGCACCGAGGACGCCAAGCGCAAGTATCTCGCCAGTACCGATGACTATCTGCGCGGCGGCCGTGACGACTATTTGAAAAACCTCCCGGCTGCGATCAAGACCGTGCCCATGGTGGTCTTGGTCAACGGCGGATCGGCTTCAGCCTCCGAAATCGTGGCGGGTGCGCTGCAGGATCACAAACGGGCCTTGATCATGGGTACCCAGACTTTCGGCAAGGGCTCGGTGCAGACCATCATGCCCCTGGGCAACAACACCGCGATCAAGCTGACCACCGCGCGTTACTACACGCCCAGCGGCCGCTCGATCCAGGCCAAGGGCATTACGCCGGATATCGTGGTCGAAGAACCGGGCGGCGAGAGCCGTGCGTTTCTGCGCGAAGCGGATCTCGACAAGCACCTGACCAATGACAAGGACAAGGCGGCGGCGAAGGCCAAACCGGCGGCGCAGCCCAACGGCAAACCGAAGGGCGAAAACGGCGACGAACCGCGTAAGCCCATTGAGTTCGGTTCGGATAAGGACTTCCAGCTCTCCCAGGCCATAAACATGCTGAAGGGCGTGCATATCATTCAGAAAAACTAGGGAGGAGCGAGGCGGGAGGATCAAAACGTCCGCACATCCCCTCTCGCTCCTCCCCTCCGCCTTCATGAATGACGATCAACTGCTGCGTTACAGCAGGCATATCCTGTTAACCGAGATGGGTATCGAGGGCCAGGAAAAGCTGCTTGCCGCGCATGCATTGGTGATCGGCGCCGGCGGCCTGGGTTCCCCCGCGGCCATGTATCTGGCCTCGGGCGGCGTCGGGCGCATCACGCTTGCGGATGGCGATTCAGTCGATCTGACCAATTTGCAGCGCCAGATCCTGCATACCACGGCAGCGGTCGGACGGGCAAAAGCCTACTCGGGCAAGGACAAGCTGGCCGAACTCAATCCGGAGGTCGAGGTTGCGGCGATCCCCGAGCGCCTGGAAGGCGAAAGGCTGGCCCGGATCGTCGCCAGCGCCGACATTGTGCTCGACTGCTCCGACAATTTCGCCACCCGCCATGCGGTCAACCGCGCCTGCGTCAAGTACCGCAAGCCGCTGGTGTCGGGAGCGGGTGTGCGCTTCGACGGGCAGGTCAGCGTGTTCGACCTGCGCCGGGGCGAGGCCCCCTGCTACAACTGCCTGTTCCCGGAAGACGCCGAAACCGAGGAAACCCGCTGCGCGGTGATGGGGGTGTTCGCGCCCCTCACCGGCATCATCGGCGCCGTGCAGGCGGCGGAGGCACTGAAGCTGCTTGCCGGCGCGGGCGAGTCACTCAACGGCCGCTTGCTGCTGTTCGATTGCCTGAGAATGGAGTGGCGCTCGGTCAGGCTCACCAAGGATCCGGCGTGCAAGGTTTGCTCCAAAGCCTCACCCTAGCAGCAGCGCCTGTTTCTGCCAGAGTTCGGTCGTTGCAGAGTTGCGATTTTGTATAACCCCCCGCACTGTGTTTGGTGTTATCTATAACCGTGTTTTCTGTGCGGATGCGCTTTTCATCCGCACAGAAAACACGGTTGGCGCGCGCAGCGCGCAATGACCGCGTGCCGACCTCGGCGAACGCAGGGGGATACATCGAACAGCAGCGATCGAACTTGCGCGGACGGCGACCCGTCCGCGCGGATCGCCGATTGCGCACGGATGAAAAGCACATCCGCGCGCGATCGGCGATCTTGGATAAAACCCTTACGCTGTATTCGCTGTTAACCCTAACCTAGCAACATCGGCCCCTGCTTCTGCCACAACTCTGTCGGCAGGCGCCTGAAGCCGCTCTTGGCGTACTGGTGCCAGCGGCCGACGATATAGGCGAGCATCAAGTTAGCCCGCGCGCCCGGATCGGGCGCGGCGTGCTCACCGTCGGCGATATCGCTGTCCTTGTCGATCTCCCCCTGCGTCGCCGCCAGCCGCAGCGATTGCTTCAGCGCCGCCTCCAGCCGGTCGTGCAGTTGGTTGATGCGCAGTTGCAGGCGCTTGTCCTCGTTCACCAGGGCGTCGCCGATGAGCACGCGCGTCATGCCCGGGTTTTTTTCGGCAAAAGACAGCAGCATGGCGGCGATGGCGTGGGTCTGTTTCAGTCCACTCTCCTGCTCTGTGCTGATTTTGTTGATCAGGCCGAACACCGTTTCCTCGACGAAGCCGATCAATCCCTCGTACATCTGTGCCTTGCTGGCGAAATGGCGGTAAAGCGCCGCCTCCGACACATCCAGCCTTTCCGCAAGAGCGGCGGTGGTGATTTTTTCACCCTTGGGCGCCTCGAGCATCTCCGCCAGCACTTGCAGAATTTGGTTCTTGCGTTCGCCGGAGCGGGTCACCATGCTCACCTCCGTGGATATGCCGATGTGCGCAGATTCTAGCCCATGCGGTTTGTGAGTGCTAACCTTTTTAAAGGCCGAGGCGCCCCAACAGGCGCGGCAGGGCGAGCACCGAGGCCGTCTTGACGTCGACGTAAGCCGGTGTGCGCGGCTCGCGCGTCACCCACACTGTTTTCATCACCAGGCGCTTGGCCGGCCGCAGGTTCTCACGGCTGTCCTCCACCATGACGCAGCGCGAGGCGATGAGACCGTGGGTGCGCAGCAGGCTGTGGAATGCGGCGAGCGAAGGCTTGGGCTGGTAGCCGGTCGACTCGATGCAGTGCACGCCGTCGAACTGCCCCTCGATGCCCATCGTCTGCAGCACGGCACAAACGTACCGGCGCGGGGCGTTGGACAGGATCAGCTTCCTCCCCGGCAGGCGGCGCAGCATGGCGGCGAGTCCGCGCTCATACACCACCGAATTGGACAGATCGGGAAAAGCATGCGTCTCGCGCAGGAAATGCTCGGGATCGGTGCCGTGATGGCGCATCATGCCCAGCAGCGTCGCGCCATAGCTGCGCCAGTAATGCGCGCGCAGCGTGCCGGCGTCCTCTGCGCTCAGCCGCAAATGCTGCTGCAGATAGGCGGTCATGCTGCGATGGATGTGCGGAAAGATATGCGGCGACGCGTTGTGCAGGGTGTTGTCCAGGTCGAAAACCCAGGTAAGCCTTGTTGGCATTGTCGCTCATCCATCCTAGAATCGCCGCATGCGGCTCACGCGAAACTTCTCACTCGAACACCTGATCCATTCCGAAACCGCGGAGCGCGAGCGCATCGACAACACGCCCGGCCCGGACATCATCGAGAACCTGCGGCTGCTGGCCAAGGGTCTGCAACAGGTACAGGCCCTGACCGAGTTCCCGCTGGAAATCTCCAGCGCTTATCGCTCGCCCGAACTCAATCGGCGCGTCGGCGGCGCAAAAACCTCGCAGCACACCCTGGGACAGGCCGCCGATTTCACCTGCGCCGAATTCGGGCCGCCGGTGGATATCATCAAAGCCATCCGCGACTCCGACATCGAATTCGACCAGTGCATCCTGGAGTACGCGAGATGGGTGCATATCTCCTTCAGCAAGACACCGCGCGGCAAGGTGCTGACGATTTACGATCCCAAGAAAGGCTATCTTGACGGCCTGTGGGACCAGGGCGGCAAGCAAATCGCCTGAAAGCGGATCCTTCGGCGCTGCGCTCCTCAGAATGACCTTGCCGGGCTCAGGCCCGGCAAAGTCACTTCCCGCGTATCAGCGTGCCGACACCCTGGTCGGTAAGGATTTCCAGCAGCAGCGCATGCTCGACCCGACCATCGATGATATGCACGCTTTTCACGCCGCTCCTGGCCGCGTCCAGCGCCGAGCTGATCTTGGGCAGCATGCCGCCGGAGAGCGTGCCATCGGCGAACAAAGCGTCGATGCGCTTTGGCGTCAGGCCGGTGAGGAGCTTGCCGTCCTTGTCCAGAACGCCGGGGGTGTTGGTGAGCAGCACCAGTTTCTCCGCCTTGAGAATTTCGGCGAGCTTGCCCGCCACCAGGTCGGCGTTGATGTTGAAGGATTCGCCGTTCGCGCCGACCCCGATCGGCGCGACCACCGGGATAAAGCCGCCCTGTTCCAGGGCGAAAATCACCTTCGGATCGATGGCGTCGATCTCGCCCACCTGGCCGATGTCGAGCAGTTGCTCCGGCCGGTCCTTGTCCGGCAGCAGCAGCTTTTTCGCGTGGATGAATGCGCCGTCCTGTCCGGTGAGCCCCACGGCCTTGCCCCCGGCCTGATTGATGAGCGTGACGATATCCTTGTTGACCGCGCCCCCCAGCACCATCTCGACCACGTCCATGGTTTCCGCGTCGGTGACGCGCATGCCCTGCACGAACTCGCCGGTCTTGCCGATGCGGTTCAGCAGCGCTTCGATTTGCGGGCCGCCGCCATGCACCACCACCGGGTTCATGCCCACCAGCTTCAGCAGCACCACATCGTGAGCGAAACTCCTCTGCAGGGCCGGCTCGGTCATAGCACTGCCGCCGTACTTGACCACGATGGTCTTGCCGTGAAAGCGCTTGATGTACGGCAGCGCCTCGGCGAGGATCTGGGCCTTCATTGCAGGATCGATGGCGTTGGACATGGGGCGGGGCCTTGGGGTAACGGTCTTATTTTACCGCCCCTGCAACGAAAAAAGGCGGCCTTGAGCCGCCTTTTCCCAATACAGGAACAGCCTCTTACCGGATAGTCCTCTGGCGCCCGACCGCTCAAACTTGATGGTTTTCACGGCTTCATTGCATCAGTCTCAGTGCCCATTGCACCACCCTCACCTGTATTCTGCATAGTTGGAAGCTGGTGCAATAGACGGGAACCCGGGGTCGAGAAAGCGCCAGCTCCTCGCTTACCGGAGTGAACAAGCCAGGACGCGGCCGCAAGTTCGCCGAGAAGCCGGGCGGCTGTGTTGCGTGCAACCCCTAAAACGCGGCGGACATCGGCATTCGTCAGCCTTCCCTTCTTTTGCAAGGTCGGCAAAAGTTTGACCAATTCACCCGGCATGTCGGGATGTGCTGTCAGCGGCTCGCGGACCTCGTACACCCGACCACCCTTCTCGGTGGCGCGGACAACCCCCTTGCGCATCATGTCCTTGATGGCGTTGGAAGCACCATAGATATCAGTCCCAACCACTTTCTGAAAATCCCGACTCGTAAACCGGCCATCATGGGCGTGCGCGTACGCCAGCATGCGCTTTTGGTCTCCGGACAGGTCAACTTCCTTGAACTTCAGGAGCCATTCCAGTGTGAAGCGGTCATAGATGGGTTCGTTGCGCAGCGTCACCTGGACCACCGCGCCGCCGATGGCCTCGAACCGCGGTGGGTAGCAGCCGGCGCGCTCCATTTCGTCGAACATGCGCGGCACGCCTTCGCCCAGTTCGCGCATAGTACCCATGGCGGTCAGCACCCGGACGATCAGCGGATTGCGCGAGCAGTGCATGTGCTGGCGCTGCGCCAACGCATCCAGCGTGACGGGCGAAGGCGGCATGCCCGGACTGCGAATTTCCATATGGTCGTCGAACATCCATACTTCGATGCCCAATCCGCGAATACTGTAGTCCCGGTGCGCGACGGCGTTGACGATCGCCTCCTGCCAGGCGAAGGTCGGGTACTCGAGTTTTTCGATGAAGAACAGGTCGTGCAGTTGCTGTCGCTCACGGATGAAGGGCCGGATGGCCTCAAATGCCCTTTCCAGCAGCACAGCGAGCGGCGCTTCGACCCGGAACCGTTTGGCGATATTCAGTTCCGCGCCGGATTTACGTTCAGTGCCCTCCCATCGGACGAAGTCGATTCCACAGCGATCGTGCCAGCGCGCCGGATCGCTTCCAAACAACAGCAGGGCGGCCAGCGTCGGCACGACATGGCCGTTGCGGGCTTCCACCAGACGCAGGCGGCGAAGTTGCTCGTGTGGCGGCCCAGCCGCGGCAACCTTGGCGGTGAAGGCAGCTACAACTGCATCGTCCAGGTCTTCGATCCCCGCACCGGGCGGAAACGTGCGCTCGAACAGGCCCTGGTGCTTGGCCTCTTTCAGAGCCTTGATCTTGTCCTTGTCGAACGGCTGATTGCTGTCGCCCACGCGCAGGAGACAGCGGCTGTCGGCGAGCAGGTGAACCGACGGGCTCCAGTCGACCTGGAAGTGGAGCAACCGCTTTCCGCTCCGGTCGGATAACTCGCGTGCGACACAGGGCAAGGGCGGAGTGACGTAGTTGCGATCCTTCGGCGCGCCGAGCAGCAGGCGAATCTTGTCTTCCGCGTGAGGCACGCCGGTCAGCGCGCCATCATTTTCCATGCCGATGAGCAGCTCGCCGCCGTCCGCATTGGCCATCGCCGTCAATGTTTCGGCGATGTCACGGGCGATATCTGCCGCCTTGCGTTGTCTCGCACGCACGGAGGAACGGTCGAATGCGGACTTCCGCTCGAAGAACGGGCCTTCCTCGGCGGAGGTCCAGCGGGCGATATCGGGGTGCGGACTCATGAGACGGGCTGAATCAGCTTCGGGCCGGTATCGCCCATAGATCGAGGAACATTAACGAGCGTTGACTTATTGTAGTCATTCGACTGCTGTGCGGCGGGCCCGCACGAGGGCAAAGGATGGGACGACAACTCCGGCCAGTCCGCACCAGCTAAACGCGGGCTCGTCAGCCTTCCGCAAAATAGTCTGAGTCAAGCTTCTTCACCTCATAGGCTGCGACAGTTGTTACGCCAACTCCGAAATCGATCATTAGGCGGGCCAGCGTTTTTCCATCAATAAGCACGATCTTGGAATCGATTCGAGAGACGTACTCACTTGCCTCCTTCGAGAAGTCCGACGTGGTGATAAAAATGCCTTTTCGTGCGCGCTGCCCTTGGAGCGCGCCGGCGAATTTCTGAATCTCTGGTCGACCGATCGTAGCCTCCCAGCGTTTCGCCTGAATGTAAATGCTATCAAGCCCGAGATGATCTTCCTTGATGATCCCGTCAATACCTTCGTCGCCGCTACGACCGATTGCCTTGCCCGCATCCTTCCGGCTTCCTCCATAACCCATCTTTACGAGAAGCTCCACGACAATATTTTCAAACAGGACCGGGTCAGACGCTTTCAGCGTCTGCAAAATCTCGCCGGCAAGTTCCAAACGCAGGCGTTCATACGCGGTTTCAAGAGCCTCATGCGGCGTCTGTGACGGCGTCTGTTCGATATCTGGCTGGGAACTGGAATCTTCTACCGATCCTTCTTTTCTCCCAGTTCTGAACTCCAGAAATTCTGGAAAGCGCTCTAGATACTTGACATTGATTTCGCGAGGGCTTTCTTGCACTACAGCGCGACCTCGATCGGTTATCTGAAAGTATCCGCGACGGGGCGAAATGAGTAGGCCCGCCTTCTTGAGGTAAGTACGTGCCCATCCAATGCGATTGATGAACACTGGCTGCTGCCCGCTGGGCAGGAACTCACTGACCTCCTCGGATGTGAGTTTAAAATCCTGCGCGAGCCTCTGGGCAGCGTCTTTCAGCTGATGTTCTTGGCTGTCAGCCGCGTACCGCAGGAGCGGAAGCATGCAGCTTTGGTAGTCTGGAATTGGCATCAACCTCTCCTGCGGGCGCAACAAGAAGTCGGCCCTTTAAGGGGCCTTATAAAACACCCCAAGACCGGGCCGCGTTGGCTCAGGGTACCGCTAATCCCTTGGTTGCTCAACCGCGTGAATCGCGATATGGCTACGCGCTAGGCTACGCGTGGGTTGCTGGTTTTCAAAGTGTGAAATGTGGGCGCCATTGGAGGGCCGCCCCGCGCGCCGCCGCCATGACGCGATTAATGCTTATGCTCCGCGCTCGCGCCGAGCTCGCGCACCTGCGCCTTGATCTCGATGGTCTTGAACGTCTTGTCCTTGGCCTCGAAGCGCAGCCGGATCGGCACCGCCTCGCCTTTCTTCAGCGGCTGCTTCAGGTCCATCAGCATCATGTGGTAGCCGCCGGGCTTCAGCTCCACCGCCTTGCCCGCGGGCAGATCCAGCTTCGGGATGGCGCGCATTTTCATGACGTCGTTTTCCATTTTCATCTCGTGGATCTGCACCGAACCCGCGACCGGGCTCTCGACCGCCACCAGGCTGGCCGACTCGGTGGCGGTGAGCTGCATGAAGGCGCCGGTCGCCTTCTGGCCGCGCACGGTGCCGCGCACCCAAGGTTCCTTGATGGTCACCTCTTGCGCATGGACCACGCTGGTCGGTAGACCGCCGCCGAGCACCAGGCCGATGGAACCGAACAGGACGGCTCGTGTGGAATGTTTCATTTTTTTCTCCATGGAAAATTAGAGCTAATTACAAAGTGAGGGGATACCTCCCCTCACACTCCCCTAATTCGGGGGCCGTTTCGGTAATTCTGAAACGGCCACTTACAATACGTAGCGCGCCAGGTCTTCGGATTGCGCCAGCTCTTTCAGGCGCGCATCGACATAGGCGGCGTCGATGGTGATGCTCTCGTCATTGCGCTTGCCCGCGTCGAAGGAAATTTCCTCCAGCAGCTTTTCCATCACCGTGTACAGGCGGCGCGCGCCGATGTTCTCGGTTTTCTCGTTGACGGCGTGGGCGATCTCGGCCAGGCGCTTGATGCCCTCGGGCTGGAACCGAAGCTTCACGCCCTCGGTTTCGAGCAGCGCCTGATACTGGCGCGTGAGACAGGCGTCGGTCTGGGTGAGAATGCTCTCGAAATCCGCGACCGAGAGCGAGTCGAGCTCGACGCGTATCGGCAGTCGCCCCTGCAGCTCGGGGATGAGGTCCGAAGGCTTGGCCATGTGGAACGCGCCGCTGGCGATGAACAGGATGTGGTCGGTCTTGACCATGCCGTACTTGGTCGAGACCGTGGTGCCCTCGACCAGGGGCAGGAGGTCGCGTTGCACGCCCTGGCGCGAGACGTCGGCGCCGGCGATCTCGGAGCGGCTGGCGATCTTGTCGATCTCGTCGATGAAAACAATGCCGTTCTCCTCGGCATTGGCAAGGGCATGGGTCTTCAGATCCTCGTCGTTCACCAACCGCGCCGCCTCTTCTTCCGCGGCAAGCTTCAACGCCTCGCGGATTTTCAGCTTGCGCGTCTTCCTGCGGCTGCCGGACATATTCTGGAACATGCCCTGGATCTGTGACGTCAGCTCCTCCATCCCGGGCGGAGCGAAGATTTCCATTTGCGCCTGCGGCGTGGCCACTTCGATCTCGATCTCGCGCTCGTCGAGCTCGCCTTCGCGCAGCTTCTTCCTGAATTTCTGCCGTGTCGCCGATGCTTGCGTGTTTTCCGGGGGAGCGGAGGTGCCCGCTTCCGCTGCATCGAACGACTCCGACCGGCGGGCCTGGGGAAGGAGCACATCGAGGATACGTTCCTCGGCCGCATCCTCGGCGCGGCTTTTGACCTTGCGCATGGCCTGCTCGCGCGTCTGCTTGACGCTGATCTCGACCAGATCGCGCACGATGGTGTCGACGTCGCGCCCGACATAGCCGACTTCGGTGAACTTGGTCGCCTCGACCTTGATGAAAGGCGCGTCCGCGAGTTTGGCCAGGCGCCGCGCGATCTCGGTCTTGCCCACGCCGGTCGGCCCGATCATGAGTATATTCTTCGGCGTGATCTCCTGGCGCAGGGGTTCGGCCACCTGCTGCCGGCGCCAGCGGTTCCTGAGGGCGATGGCGACCGCGCGCTTGGCGCGATCCTGACCGATGATGTGCTTGTCCAGTTCGTGGACGATTTCCTGCGGGGTCATTTGTGACATGGCTGATTAGCGAAGGCGGAAGCGGTGGACAACGCCGGTCTTACGCCTCTTTCCTCACTCAAGGGTTTCGATCACGAGCTGCTGGTTGGTATAGATGCAAATATCGGCGGCAATGCCGAGCGACTTGACCACGATTTCCTTCGGCGTGAGCGCGGTGTTTTCCAGCAGCGCCCGCGCCGCCGACTGGGCGTAAGGCCCACCAGAACCGATGGCCAGGAGACCGAGTTCCGGCTCGAGCACGTCGCCCATGCCGGTGATGATGAGCGAGGTTTCGCGATCAGCCACCGCCAGCATCGCCTCCAGGCGCCGCAGTACGCGGTCGGTGCGCCAGTCCTTGGCCAGCTCCACCGCGGAGCGCAGCAAGTTGCCCTGGTGCTTCTCCAGCTTGGCCTCGAAACGCTCGAACAGGGTGAAGGCATCGGCCGTGCCGCCGGCGAATCCGGCCAGGATACGATCATGGTACAGGCGCCGCACTTTGCGCGCGCCGGACTTGATCACGATATTGCCCAGGGTGACCTGGCCGTCCCCGCCCAGCGCGACGGTGTGGCCGCGGCGCGCGGACAGGATGGTGGTGCCACGAAATTGTTCCATAGAGAATGGGACCTGTCTGGCGCAGTGAATGTTCAAAGATGGGGGCGGTTTTTCCGGAATCAACCCGGCGGTGCGGGACGGCGCTCCAGGCCGGCGGCAAGCATCGCCACCAGCGCCATCGCCCAGACGATCATGGCGCCGGAGGGCAGATCCAGCCACAAGGACGCCACCAGGCCGAGCGCATAGCCCGCCAAGCCGACCGCGTAGGCTTTCACATGGCGGCGGCGCGACGCATAGTAGGTGGCCAGCGCCGGCACGACCAGCGAAGCGAACACCAGGTAGAGCCCGACCAACTGCACCGAAAACGTGACGGCGCAGGCGAACAGGGCGTAAAAACCGACGCGCCCGAGGCGCGAGCCCAGGCCAAACCAGATTGCCAGTATCGCCGCGTAGATCAAGGCTTCCAGCGGCAACCGGGCCGGGCTCACCCACAGGATCTGGCCTACGAGCAGATCCTTGAGATGTTCGCCGCCGTGGGGATTGCTGGCGAGCAACAGGATGGCGCCGCTCGCGCCGAGGACGAACACCACGCCGATGATCGCCTCCTGCACTTCGGGCCAGCGCTTTTCGGTCCAGGTGAGTACAAAAGCCGTGACCAACGCGGCAGCCAGTGCTGAAATCTGCACCGCCACGCCCTGCGGCTCCCAACCGAGGAAATCGGCGAAAATCACGCCCACGCCCGCGATTTGCGCCACGGCGAGATCGATGAACACGATGCCGCGCTTGAGCACCTCGAAGCCGAACGGAACCAGGGCCGCCGTGACCAGCAATCCGGCGATGAACGCCGGTCCGAGTATCGACAGGACCGCCGCCGAGTCGTTCATTTCAGCACCGCCAGCAGCCGCGCCAGGGTGTCGTTGAACAAGCCGAACAGATCCTTCGCCCTGTCGCTGCCGCCGACGGTGAACGGCAGCATGACAGCGGGAATCTTGGTGCGCTCAGACAGGAATTCGGCCGCCTGGGGATTATGGTAGGCCATGTATACGATCACCTTGGCCGGCTCGGCCTGCATGCGCGTCACCAGATCGGCCAGGTGCGCGGTAGTAGGCGGTATTCCGGGTTTGGGCTCCAGGCTGCCTACTTCGCGCAGCCCCAGCCATGCATTCAGATATCCCATGTTCTTGTGATATACGACCATGGTCAGCCCCCTTAAGGGTGCCGCTTCGGCCTCCCAGCGCCGAGTCGCTTCGCGCCAGCGCGCAAGGAATGCCGCAGTACGCGAACTGTAGGTCTTGGCATTGGCTGGATCGAGTTGCGCTAGTCGGTCGCCCAACACTTGCGCCACTTTCGCAATATTGTGTGGATCGAGGTGGATGTGCGGGTTACCCGCCGGGTGAATGTCCCCAAGGGACCGGTCGAGCACCTTCGGAATCTCGAGCCTGAGCACCAATTGCGAAGTTTCCAAATTGCCGGGCGCACCCGGCTGGATCCGCTCGTTGCCGGATTGCCTCAGCAGCAGCGGCAGCCAGCCGGCTTCCAGCTCCGAACCCGTGCACACCACCAGGTCGGCGTTCCTCGCCCGGGCGATCAGGCTGGGCCTGGCTTCGATGTGGTGCGCGTCCTGCAAAGCCGTGGTAGCACTGGATACCGCAGCGATGTCACCGGCTAGTTCCTGCACCAGAGCGGCCCATTCCGGCTCGCAGGCGAGCACCTTGAGCGCCGCCGTCGCCGGCTGCGCCAGCAGCGCCGTGAGCAACAACAACAGTGCCGCCGGCCGGATCGAACTGATCAGTCTTTTCATCGCGTTTCCCATATTCATGTGCAGACCCGTCCTCAAAACTTGTGCGCGCCGTGCGCGCCCAGGCTCATGCTGTACTGCAGGAACACCTGCTTGTCGGTCGCGCCCAGCCGCGACTTGTCGCTCGCGAACTGCAGTCGCAGGCGGCTGAATTCGCTCGGATTGAAGTCGAGCATCAGCGTGTTGCGCGTGGGGTTGTAGCGCGAATGAATAGGGAAGTCCGCGGCGCTGAGCGCGCCGCTATCCACCTGCCCCAATTTCACGCTACCCGAGCTCAGGCGGTCGTAGCGGTAGCCGGCGCGCCACATCGGCATGAACTGGTACACGCCCTGCGCGTACCAGCCCGACTGCACCGAGCGCAGCGTGCCGGTCGAGGTTCCGCGGAACGCGGCGGCGTTTGCGCTGTTGTAGGTGAGATTGCCGTCCTCGCTGCGCCGGAAATATTCGCCCTGCAACTTGAAGTTGGTATTGATTCCGTTGCCGTTGGGTGCCCATTTCAGGATTCCGTCCAGCACCCACAAACGGCTCGCGCCGTTGAAACTGTTGTTGACTTCGGTGCCGGTGGAGTCGAAATCGTTGTAGTTGCGGTTCTGTGTAGTGGTACGCAGGTTAGACAAGCCCAGGCGCCAGGCGGTGCTCGCGCCGATATCCCCGCCCAGGCGCGCGAACAGGTTGGCGGCACCGGAACCGTTTTTGTCGCGATCGCTGCCCGGAAAGCGGCGGCCGCGGCCGGCTTCGGCACCCAGTTCGAAGTAGGTGTCGGTCGGCGCCAGCCATCTAAGCTGCAGCCCGTCGTCAGCGAGCTGATTGCCGAGAAATACTTTGTTCGCCAGCGGCGCGTCGGTGAAATCCCAGGCATGAGCATGAATTTCGTTCTGATAACCGATGCTGGAATAAAACCGTCCCGCTTTCAGCGTGAAACCGTTGGACAAACCGAGCGACTGGAGATAGCCCTCCTCCACGCCAATGCCGTTGTCGGGCTGCAGCGCGGCGATCAAAGTCCCGCGGAAATAGTGATCCACGTTGGCCGCGAGCGCGAGTTCGGACTCGCCCAGGCCGAAGCCGCGCTTGCCCGGCGCGACGTCACCCCCGGTCGGGGCGAAGCCGGTGATGCGGAAGCGCGCCGGATCCTGGGACAAATTGCTGTACACGCCATTCAGGATCAGCGACACGGCGGGATTGAAGGCGGCTTCCGATGCAGGGCGGCTGCCAGCCTGGACCGCGGCGGACTCCGCTTTGACCGAGCGCACCACCGCGTTAGCGGCGACGCCTTCGGCTCTGGCAGCTGCGCCTTCAGCCTTCTGCGATGCGCCCTCCGCCTGCTGCAGGCGTTTCTCCAGCGCTTCGATGCGCTGTTCGTACTCCCGCTTCATCTGCTGGACCTGCTCGCGCAGTTCCTTCATTTCGGCATCGGTCACGGCTGCTGCCGTACCCGGCCCTGCCAGCGCGGCGGCCACAGCGGCCGCCAGGAGGGTTTGCTTGATCACGTCTGCATTCCTTTCGCAATTCGCCCGACATGGGCCATTTCCCCGGCAGGCGAGCAGCCGGGGAGCGCGAAACAAAGGGGGAGCTAGACGGCGCGCGGAGGGGCGCGCGAGGGAAGGCGGTAGCGAGCGCGTGCTTGCGCCTGGGTGAGAACCCAGGTCGCATGCTCGGACTGAAGAAAATCGAAATTCTGCAGCGCCGCGGTCGCGACCAGCGCGCTGTCGATGGCATGGAAGGCAAGGCACTGCTCGAGCGGGTGCGAAGCCGGCTTGCCCTTGTGCGGCTGCGCCAGTTGATCCTGCGCATGCGCCAGCGCGTGCAACTGCACCACCTGCTGGGCGAACAGCACCACAATGGCGAGAAACAGGCACTTCAGCGTGCGTCTGCCTTGATTGAAGAAATGCGACATAGGCGGATATTAGTCCAACTCGGGCGCTTGCGCTATTTGCAGCCCATTTGACAGTCTAAGATCAGAAAGGTTGACCGCCTTCGCCTACCCGGGTGCCCATGCGTTGAGACGGGCTTTTACCTCATCAGCAGGCAGACGACACCGCGGATGCGCGGCGATTCTGCTGAGTCCAGTGTAGAGAAGCGTGGTGTCAACGCAGTTCGAGGCGGCCATTTGGTCGAGCAACCACAAAAGTCCATAGACCTTTCGGCCTCTTGCTTTGGCTTCGCTGCGCAATGCTTTGTCGCCCGTCACGAGCGCGCATGCAGGGCGCATGGCGCAGCAAAGAGCGAAACAGTCCGACAAGGACAGCGTTGGCCTTTGCCGTTTCACTGTTTGAGCGAGCGCCAGTTCGTCGGGTGTGAGCGCCACAACCCCCAAGCCGAGCGCGCGGAGGTACGGACCATTCTCTTTTTCCAGCTCCTTTTCGTATAGCAAGTCCGGCACGATCAGCGTCAGCCCGCAAGAAAATACCGACTCCAACAACCCGCCCCGCTCCAGGTCGATCAGAATGGAGGTGTCGGAAACCAGAATAAGCACGAGCAATCACACGGCTTGTGGCATCAGTCTGCGGTCCAATTCTCGGACGCTGATGTTCAAAAGCTCGGCAGCTCTGGATTCCGAAATAGAACCTTCCGCTACAGCACGCAGGCACATTCGCTCCATGCGCTGAGGCACCTCGGGGGGGAAGCGGTATGGTTCCGTGGACGCGGGACTATTCCATCCCAAGGCCTTAATTTGCGCCCATAGTTTGCCATAGGCCGTTTTGGATATTACTCCGAGCTGCGAGCAACGCACTACCAAAGCGGCAATGCTGACCTTGAAGAGTTTCTTCAGTTCCGCTAGTTCTCCGAGCGAGATCGACTTGCGGTGCTCGCCCAGCAGGCGGTGCATCATCTCCTTTGCCATCAGGAATGCGCCCGCGAAACGATCCGCCGCTTTTTCCTGCTCGACATCGCTTAGATCGGTAAAGCGAAGAACCAAATGTGCGAGTTCGTGTGCCAAGGTGAACCGTTGGCGCTCGCCGTTGTGGTGCTCATTGACGACTATGACCGGGATGTCCCGCTGGCGGGGTTGTTCCACAACGGCCTTCGAGCCCGAAACGTTTTCTGGCAAATCCAAGGAGATCACTTTGATCCCTCTGTCTTCCAGCAATTCGGCCATCAAGGGAATCGGTTCGATACCCAACGCCCATAGTTTGCGTAGCGATTCTGCCGCCTGTTCCGCATCTTCGATCCTGTGGATCTGGAACGCTGCGTTTGCCGGTGCGGACCAAGCCTTATCCACGCCAGGCATCAACTCCTCAAGCTCTAGATACCGTTCTACCCGGTCCAGAACGACGGCCTCCACGGCACGTTCATCTTTGGTTCCTGCTTGCGGAGCCTTACGGAAGTCCACGCCTGAAAGCTCGATTTCACGTTCGCTGAGAAGGTACTCCGGCGTAACGTTTAGTGCCTTTGCCAATGCCAACAGAACCGTTGAGCTTGGCATCATTTCGTTTCGTTCGTACTTTCCGATGGCCTGTGCCGATACTTGACTTTGAATAGCCGCTTCCAGATCTCTCAACGAAAAGCCACGGCTATCCCGCGTCCTCTTGAGTCGGTTTCCAATCATCGCGCTCTCCCGGTGATGGTTTACAACGTGACAGATCGGAGTATATTTTGTAAACTTTCTATTGTCAACTCGAATTGAGGTCTCAAAGGACAAAGAGAAAGGAGGAAGAAAATCATGAACAGAAAATAAAAAGCGGCCGAGTACGTAGGCACCCGGCCGCTGAGGACAAGCTGAATAGACAACTCGCCCTGGTTCGCACCACGATTGTCCGCAGTGACTCCTCCGTTGTCTTCGTGCCAACCTCCTTCGTCAACCGCGCCGGTCTGCCTTGACCAGGCACTGCTTCAGCCCCTCGATGAACAAATCCTCGGGCAGCTTCCTGCCGATGAATACCATCACGCTGCCGCGCTTTTCCGCCGGCCCCCAAGGCTTGCCCATATCCCCGCCCATGAGCATGTGCACGCCCTGGAACACTACGCGGTTGTCATTCCCGGCCAGCCACAGCACGCCCTTGTAGCGCAGTAGGTCCGGGCCGTATACCTGGATCATGCCGGAGAGGAACTCCTCCAGCTTCACGCCATCGAAAGGCTCATCCGCCCGGAACACGAAGGAATGTACCGCGTCGTCGTGCTCGTGTTCGGCCTCTTCGAGGAAGCCGGGCTCGATTTCCAGAATGGCGTTCAGGTTGAAGCCGCGGATGTCCAGAATGTCGGCTAGCGGCGTCTCGCCGAAATGCACCGGCTTGATCGGCGCGCGCGGGTTGATCTTGACCAGGCGCGCTTTCAGTTGCTCCTGTTCCCCCGCGCCGATGAGATCGGTCTTGGACAAGAGGATGCGGTCGGCGAAGCCCACCTGCTCCTGCGCTTCGCGGAAATCATCCAACTGCTTGTCCGCGTGCTTGGCGTCCACCAGGGTGACGATGGCATCGAGCAGGTAGTAGTTGCCGATGTCTTCGTCCATGAAAAAAGTCTGCGCCACCGGGCCGGGGTCGGCCATGCCGGTGGTCTCGATGATGATGCGCTCGAAATCGAGCTGCTTCGCCTCGCGCTTCGCCTGCAGCTCGCCGAGGATGCGCACCAGGTCGCCGCGCACGGTGCAGCAGATGCAGCCGTTGTTCATCTCGATGATCTGCTCGCCCGCGTCCTGCACCAGCAGCTCGTTGTCGATGCCGGCCTCGCCGAACTCGTTTTCGATGACGGCGATGCGCTGCCCGTGCTGCTCCTTGAGTATGCGATTCAGCAGCGTGGTCTTGCCGCTGCCCAAAAAGCCGGTGAGTATGGTTACCGGCACCATTTCCTGTGGTTTCATGTTTTAATTATTGAGCGAGCGCCTTATTGAATATCCCTTACGCTCTGTAAGCCTTACGATTCTGAAGAAGCCGTAATTGCGGCTCAACGTGCGCCCTTCGTTTAGCGACACCATTAATTGAGTTCGCCTCAACGTCTTCATTTCCCCATTGGTGCCAACCCGGGCGGCGAAATCTCGCAAACAACTCGAAATATGGGCCCGGCGAACATGCTTCAACAAGATCATAGAACTCATCGGGTTTCCTAGAATGTTCGCGTTTACGAGTAGAAAGCAAATTCACTTGTGTGCGACCTGGTTGAAGGGTACGCATGCTTCCTCGAACTCCGAAAAGAACAAGCTCAGTGACATTGCGAAAATAAAATCCCACACCACGACCATCAGGCCCCCCATCTTTTCTTATCTTGTACCAAACCAAATTACACTTGTACGTGAAGCCCCACGCCTCCATCACTCTAAGCCCTTCTTGCAGCAACGCATTCGGCACCCATAAGTAAAGATGAGACTTTGCGGCCGCCAGTTTTGGCACAGGGAGTTCCATAATCTCCTTAAGCTCCATGGTGGGATACCGGAGCAATCGCTTGTGCTCTGGCGCCATCTTTCCTGTACGGTTTTGGAACTGCCACGGCGGATCTGCCAATATCGTTGCATAGGGTCCTTGCTCTTTACCAAGCAAATCTTCTGAAGGATTAACCTGTGTAAGGTTGTAGATTTTGGCCATTCTTGCTCGCTCCAACGAATACTTAGTTAAGGATGCTTAAACGGTGACCACGTTCTTGGGAATTCCAATTAACAAGAGCGGACATGGGTTCCCTACACCTCGGTGAACGCGATCTTCAAGTTTTCTCCAATGGGTGGTCGCCTCTCCGAACTTGTCAGATACAAAGGCGTGCGCCCATCCTTGCTCGAAAGAACCTTTTGATTTCTCGGCGCTCAAAATGAGTGCCTTCTGGCGCGGTGTCGGCGTATAGAATTTTGCAAGCTTGCTGATATTGTCTATTCCTTCCTTCCTCGCAAAGGCTTCGACAAGTTCGCGCATGCCCTCGTGTAACGATACCCCGCGGGTGATAATCGCACCGATCGATATGACACCGTCCGCATGTAGTCGTTTGAAGTTCTCAAGATCCCGATCATAAAAGGGATCTTTGTTGTTCCACTCGATTTCAAGGGCAAACGTACCTTTGCTGAACGCCTTGACGTGATCTATTTCGTGAGAGATCGACTCCTTTTCTTTTCCGTCGACGATTTTCTTTATCTCAAAAATGTGCTTTTTCCAACCATACGTATCGGCTAGGGCTCTCCGAAGTCTCTGTGTCAGTTCCCCTTCTCCACCTCCCCCATACACTAACTCTTCAACAGGAATCGCAATATCGAGGAGCACAGACTCAAGCTCACCGACAGCCGAACTCATATCGTGCTTTAGAATGGCCTCCGCATGATGTAGAGCAAGAACCTGGAAGCCCTTCTTCTTAAGTTTTTCAAACATATAGGTTCCTCAACGATACCGTGCCGCGAAGCTAAGCTTCGGTTGCACAACTGATAACAAATTGCTTAACCGCCGGTTACTTCGTCGCATTAGAGTTTACCCTTGGCCGGAGTCATACAAAAAGCTTTCTTGCCGCATATTTGCATTAAGGTCCCCAATCAATTCGTCTCTTGGTAGATGTATAACCCAATTCGAATTGGTAATTATCGCCTACGCACGCCTTAGCAGCAGTCCCTTCAGGTAATCCCCCTCGGGGAAAGACAGCAGCACCGGGTGGTCGGCGGCGGCAGCGAAACGGCCGACGATGGATGCTTCCACGCCGGCGTCGAGGGCCGCGCCGGCGAGGATTTTCTGGAACAGCTCGGCGGAAACGCCGCCGGAACAGGAGAAACTCGCGAGCAGCCCGCCCGCGCGTAGCAGTTTCAGCGCGAGCAGGTTGATGTCCTTGTAACCGCGCGCGGCCTTTTCCGCGAACGCCGCCGTAGGCGCAAACTTGGGCGGGTCGAGCACGACGAGATCGAAGCTGCGCCCCTGGTCACGCAGGGTGCGCAGATGCCGGAACACGTCGGCCTCCTGCCATTCGGCGCGAGCGGCATCCAGGTCATTCCGGCTCAGATTGGCCTTTGCCTGCGCAAGCGCCTCGGCCGAGCCGTCCACCGACAGCACCGATTGCGCGCCGCCTGCGAGCGCATTGAGCGTGAAGCCGCCGGTGTAGCAAAAGCAATTCAGCACCTCGCGCCCTTGGCTAAGCTCGCCGACGCGCTTGCGGTTGTCGCGCTGATCGAGATAAAAACCGGTCTTGTGCCCTGCTGCCACATCCACGCCGTAGGTGAGGCCGTGCTCGCGGATATGCACGCCCCCCGCTGGCAGGCCACCGTAGAGCACGCCGCTGCGCACCGGCAGTCCTTCGAGCGCGCGCACGTCGGCGTCGGAACGCTCGAACACGCAGGCGCAGCCGGTCAGTTCGTGCACTGCGTCCGCGAGCTCGCCGCGCCAACGCTCCGCTCCCGCGGAGAGCAACTGCAGCACCATCACGTCGCCGTAGCGATCAGCGATGACTCCTGGCAGGCCGTCGGATTCCCCGTGCACCAAGCGCAGGGCGTCGCTCGTCTCGGCAGAGATCAGCCGCTCGCGCGCACCTAGGGCCCGTTGCAGGCGCGCGCGCAGAAAATCGCCGTCGATACGCTCCTTTTCGTCCCAGCTCCAGACCCGCGCACGGATCTGCGACGCCGGGCTGTAGGCAGCCCAGGCAAGGAATTCGCCGCTGCCTGAGCGCACCGCCACGGTGTCGCCCGTTTCAGGGTCGCCTTGCACGCGCGCCACCGCCCCGGAGAATACCCAGGGATGGCGCCGCAGCAGCGACTTCTCGCGCCCCAGCTTGAGGATCAATTGCTTCATCGGCCGGCATGATAAGCCGTTTTCAGAGTAACACGGGTCTGGCAGACGAAAACGGCCTGCTGCGTGCCGCCAAGCCAGGTGTTTCTTCGGTCGAGTATCCGTATTGCGCGGTTGAAACACGCATTGCATGCCGCATCGCGGAATGCCAATGGTAGGAATCAGCCCTGTGAGAGATCCGCTGAAAGTATCAGTTCGACCCCTTCCGGTCAGTCAGCATTTCAAAAAAACCAGACGCCCAACTTTCGCCATAACCGGCAGCGAAAAGTGGCGCGACGAAGGAGCGACGCTTTTCGCTGTCCATGTTGATGGCGTTGTTGGGCGTCACATTCCTGATCGGAGGCTAGAAAATGGAAGTGAAGAAAGGAATGATCACGCGGTAAAGCGTGATGCCTGCCAATATAGGTGGCGCAATAACCCCAAAGAAAGCCAAGAACCGTTCACGACCATGGCTGGCACGATACCCACGCAACCATGTCACGAAGACAAAGATGTTGATCACGATTTGGACTAGGCCGGACACAACGTTCAATCCTACGAAGAAGTCCGTGAGATTGGCGATAAGGAAGAAGGCGAGCCCAGTCGCTGCTGAAATCGCCATCCATCGTCGATTATTACGCACGGAAAATGCCTCCTTTAAGGCGTTTGATACAGTGCGATAGGAGAATCAGTCCGACTGTCAGATCTCGTCGCCGGTGACCGAGTCAGACGATCTTCGCGCCCTCGGGTGGCTTCGGCTCGCCGCCGGTCTGGTAAAACCAGATCTCATAGCCGTAGGGATCCATCACCTTGAAAGTTCGGTCGCCCCACCACTGCGTGGCCAGCTGATCCGTCACCTTCACGCCCTTCTTTTTGCTGAGCTGTCCGAAGTAGCGCTCGACGTCCGCGACCTCGAGGTAGATCCCGACGGGCTGCTTCGCGGCCGCAGACTTGGTGCCGGTGCTCTTTCCCGGGGCGCGGGCGAACATGATACGCGCGCCGTCCTTGGCGACGGTGCAGAAGTCGAACTGTCCGTCCTTGCCGACCACTCCCCTCATGTGGTCGAAGCCGAGGGTCTCGACGTAGAAGCTCCGGATCTCGTCGACCGACTCGACGGCGATGATGGGAACAACAGTCTTTGATGTTGATTTGCTCACGGTTCTGCTCCTTTACTCGTGGTGTTACTGGTCCAGTTCCAACGTCGATCGGAAC
This sequence comes from Betaproteobacteria bacterium, assembly GCA_016234705.1. Classification (GTDB taxonomy): domain Bacteria; phylum Pseudomonadota; class Gammaproteobacteria; order Burkholderiales; family SG8-39; genus 2-12-FULL-64-23. The sequence goes on from JACRAS010000008.1 coordinate 68,294, forward strand.
GCCGGCTGGTTCATCAACTCCCTCAGAGCAGCCACGAAATCCGGTGATTTCTGAAACGGGTGATCGCGATAGACATCGGCGTACGCTTCATCCAATTCCGTTATCTCAGCGGTCACACGTGCTGCAACATCGCGCACGTGTGTCACCCGTTCCCGGACAAACCTCAAGTTGTTGGGGTCGATGTGCCCCGCCCTGATGAAACCCCGAGTCTTTTTCGCGCAACGACAAGGGTTGGTGGTGTTTACGAGCCCGCACTTGTCCTGCATGAA
>JACRAS010000082.1 GCA_016234705.1 Betaproteobacteria bacterium
GTCCGAGCCGCCGCGCGGCTCGGTCAAGCCCAGAGCGACGATGGCTTCGCCCGCCACCAGCCGGCTGTTCCACATGCGCGCCAGTTCGGGCCGCGCGTTGCGATGGATCATGGCCCCCATCAACGAGCCGATCAACTGCATGGAGCTGACGTTAAAGTCGCCGTAGGCGATCTCCTCGGTGATAAGGCCGGCGGTCACGCCGCTCAAGGCTAGGCCGCCATATTCCTCCGGCAGATCGACGCCGATCAGGCCGAGCGAACCCATTTCCTTGACCAGCCCCCGGTCGATTCCCGGCTGCGACTCGCGCTTCTGGTAGTCGGGTCTGAGCTTGTCTCGCGCAAAGCGGCGCGCCACGTCGCGCAGCGCAATCTGATCCTGGTCGAACATCATTGGTGGTGCCTCTTGGTTGTCGGTTGCCTCGGAACAATGCCCGCGATGCCACCTGCTTGCCACCGGCAGGGCTGCTATCGAGAGGACCGTGGTGAACGCGAATTGCAAGGCCGGGCGGCTCTATGCAATTAGGCGCCTCAGCCCCCAAGTTTGCCCTGAAGTTCGGCCACCGTCTCCGGGTTGACCAGCGCGGACAGGTCGCCCGGACTCTCGCCCCGGTACACAGCGCGCACGACGCGTCGCATGATCTTCATGTTGCGCGTCTTCGGCAGGTCGCTGACCAGCAGCACCTGGCGCGGACGGTAGGAGGTGCCCATGCCCGCGACCACGGCCCGCGAAAGTTCGGCCTGTAGCGCCTCGTCCCCCGGCACGCCGGGCATCGGCACGCAGACGCAGACGATGGCCGAGCCCTTGAGCTCGTCGGGCACACCGATCACCGCGGCCTCCGATACCTTGCCCGTGTTTGCCAGGAGCGTCTCGATCTCCGACGGCCCGGTGCGTTTGCCCGAAACTTTGATGGTGTCGTCGCTGCGGCCCAGGATGTAGAACAGTCCGTCCGCGTCGCGCATGGCGAAATCGCCGTGGACCCAAACCCCCGCGATGGTGCGCCAGTAGCTGTCGAGATAGCGCTCGTCGTCGCGCCACAGGCTCTTGGTGAAGCCGATGTTGGGGTTGCGCAACACCAGCTCGCCGACCTGCCCGGGACCGACCGGCTGGCCGCTTTCGTCGACGATGTCGGCCCCGACGCCGAGCCCGCCCCCGCCGAACGACCCCGGCCGCACGGGATGGTGCAGGGTGCCGGTGAAATTGCAGCCGCCGACCTCGGTGCCGCCGACGATGTTGAGGAACGGCAGCCGGCTCTTGCACACATGCTCGAAGAACCAGCGCCACGGGGCCTCGGTCCAGGCTTCGCCGCCGGAGCAGGCGATGCGCAGCGAGGACAGGTCGTAGCCATCGACCTCCACGTCGCCGTAGCGCATCAACCCCCGGATCAGCGTCGGGGCCACCCCGACATAGGTCACCCGATGGTCCTGCAGCAAGCGCCAGAAGCGGCCGGTGTCGGGGTAGTCCGGTGCGCCCTCGGCCACCAGCAAGCTGCCGCCGAAGTAGCTGGGAACGCAGGCGCACATGGCGCCGACCATCCAGCCCATGTCGCTCATGAAGAAGAAACGGTCACTCGACTTGAAATCGGCGCAGATGTGCATGTCGCGGGTGACCATCGAACCGATGAAGCTGACATGCGTCCAGACGCAGCCCTTGGGCTTGCCGGTGGTGCCCGTAGTGTAAAGCAGCTCTGCCGGCGCGTCGGCTGCCATTTCGGCCGTCGGGTGGTCGGCGGGCCGGGAAGCGACCAAGGTGGCCCAGTCGTGGTCGCGTCCGGGCGTCATCGGGCAGCCGAGTGCTTCGCCGAGATGGCGCAGCACCAGCACATGGGCGACGCTCGGCACGGCGCGCAGTGCTTCGTCGAGCACCGATTTCATCGCCGCCGCGCTGCCGCGCCGCCAGGTGCCGTCGACGGTCAGGACGGCCTTCGCTTCACCGTCGTTCAGGCGAGAGACGAGCGGCTGGGGCCCGAAGCCGGAAAACAGCGGCATCAGGATGGCGCCGATTTTCAGCACCGCAAAGAATGCGATAAAGGTCTCCGGCAGGTTGGGCAGGTACAGCCCGACCCGGTCGCCCGGTCCGATGCCCAGTGACTCCAGCGCCGACGCCAGACGGCAGACTTCGGCGTCGAACTCGCGGTAGCTCAGACTCCTGCGGCGGGCCTGCGGATCCTCGCCCTCCCAGACCAGGAATGTCTGTTCCCACGCCGGCGTGCCGCGGTGCCGGTCCAGGCAATTCAGCACGATGTTGGTGGTGCCGCCGACACACCAGCGTGCCCACTCGATGCCGCGCGAGGTATCGAGCATCTGGGTGTAGGGCCGGTAGAAGCGGAAGTCGCAGAAGTCGAACACTTCCCGCATCAACCACGCCGGATCGGCATCGGCACGCGTGCCGAGGCTGTCGAAGCTGGACTCGCCGACCTTGCGCAGGAAGGCGGTGAGGTTCGATTGCGCGATCAGCTCCGGGGTGGGCACCCAGTTGAACGGTCGTTTGGTAGACGCCATGTATTAATCCTAACCGAACGTCGTGTCGGAGTCCAGTGGCGCGGTCATCCGTGTCGGGAGCAGACTAGAATAGAACTATCCGGTTTTGTTGCAAGGGGGCCTCTAAAAATTATCATTCCGAGACCGTCCCCCACGGGGACTTTCCCCTCAAGGGGGATCGAGACCTCCGGGGCGCGGGTCCGAAGGATCTGCTTTTTGCGCTCTCTCAAAAACAGATTCTTCGCGAAGTTTATTCCCGGAGGGGAACTCAGAAAGATAAATTTGGAATTCTTCGGGAAATCCATTAGACTCCGCGGTCGCAGGCTATTCGGTGGCTATTTATTCGGTGGCTTTTCAGCAAGTCGGCAAGGCCACCCGCGCGTTGCGTGGGCAGCGAAATGTCAGAGGCGCCTTCAAGGACCAGCACCATCAGAACCGGAGATCACGCTTGACTCAGACGGACCCCATCGACGCTGCCGGTCCGGTCCTGGAATGTCGATCGCTGGAACGACGTTTCGGCGGATTGGTCGCGCTGACGGGCGTCAGCCTACGCGTTGAGCGCGGGCAGATCTTCGGCCTGGTCGGGCCGAACGGCAGCGGCAAGACGACGCTGATCAACGCCATCACGGGTTTCTTTCCGCCGCAGATCGGCAACATTTTGCTGCACGGCCGCGACATCACCGGCATGGTGCCGCACAAGGTCGCGGCTCAAGGGGTCGCCCGCACCTTCCAGAATCTGGCGCTGTTCAACGGCATGAGCGTGCTCGACAACATTCTGTTGGGCCGTCACATCCACATGAAGCCGAGCGTCGCGCGCACGGCGCTGTATTGGTGGTTGAGCCGCAAGGACGAGATGGCGCACCGCCTCAAGGTAGAAGAGGTCATCGACTTCCTGCAGCTTCAGAGCGTGCGTGACGAGCTGGTGGACGGCATTCCGATCGGGTTGAAGAAGCGCGTCGAATTGGCGCGCGCGCTGGTGGCCGAGCCCAGCTTCCTCATTCTCGACGAACCGATGGCCGGCATGAATCAGGAGGAAAAGGAGTACATGGCGCGCTTCATCCTCGACGCCCGCGACGAGCGCAATGTCACCGTGCTGCTGATCGAGCATCACCTGGACGTGATCACCGGGATCTGTAATCGCATGATGGTGCTCAGCTACGGCGAGACGATCGGCAGCGGGATCCCGGCCGAGGTGATGGCGGACGAGCGCGTCATCAAGGCGTATCTGGGGGGCGCGCATGCAGCCGGCTGAAGCCATCGCCGCAAAGGGCGACGGCGCGACCTGGGGTCTGAACACCGACACCACCCTCATCCGCATCCTGGCCGGCAACGCCCAGGTGTTTCCGCACCGCGTTGCGATGCGCGAGAAGGACATGGGGATCTGGCAGGAAATCACCTGGTCGCAACTGCTCGACACCACGCTCGCCTGCGCCGCGGGTATCGAGAGCCTGGGCTTCGGCGCAGACGAGGCGATGCTGGTGTTGGGCGACAACCGGCCGCGCCTGTACCAGGGCATGCTCGCGGCGGGAATTCTGGGCGGCTACGCGATGCCGGTCTTCCCCGACGCGACACCCGAGGAGATTCGCCACTTCGCGCAGGAGGTGCGCGTGCGCTTCGCGCTGGCCGAAGACCAGGAGCAAGTGGACAAGGTGCTAGACCTGCGCGAACACGGTTCGGTGATCGAGAACGTTATTTACGACGATCCGCGCGGTTTGGCCGGTTACCCGAGTCCCGGTCTGGTCTCCTGGCAAGAAGTCCAAGCCCGTGGCATGCAACGCCTGCGCAGCGAACCGCAACTGCGCGACGCGTTGATCCAGCGGGCCCGGCCCGAAGGCCCGGCGGTGTTCGTGCACTCCTCGGGCACCACCGGCAAGCCCAAGGGCGTGCTGCTGAACCATCGCAACCTGCTCGCCGGAGTGCGCAATGTCCACCGCGGCGGCGGCTTCGCGTTCGACGAAAGCGTTCTCGCCTATCTGCCGATGGCTTGGATCGGCGACTTTGCGGTGACGATCGGCGCCGGTATCGCGCTGCGCTTCACCATCAACATTCCCGAGCGCCAGGAAACGGTGCTGCGCGACCTGCGCGAGATTGCGCCTACTTTGTACTTCGCCGCGCCACGCAGTTGGGACAACATGCTGACCACCATCCAGGTGCGCATGGAGGACTCGACGCGACTGAAGAAGTGGCTCTACGACGTGTTCATGAACTCCGCGCTCGCAGCCGAACGGCGCAAGCTCGAAGGGGGTCGGCCGACCTTGAAGGAGCGCCTGCTGCGGCCGCTGGGCGAGTTGCTGGTGTGCGGCCCGATCAAGGACCAACTCGGCCTGACCCGCCTGCGCCACGCCTTCACCGGCGGCGAGGCAATCGGAGAGGACACCTTCGTCTTCTACCGCGCGCTCGGCGTGAAGCTGCGACAGCTCTACGGCCAGACCGAGAGCGGCGCCTTCAACGCCATACAGGACATCGGCGAGGTCCGCCTGCACACCGTCGGCAGGCCGCTGCCGGGCGTCGAGATCAGGATCAGCGACGGCGGCGAGATCCTGATCCGCTCGGAGAGCGTGTTCAGTGGCTATTACCAACGGGAAGAAGCCTCGCGCGAGGCGCTCGAAAACGGCTGGCTGCATACCGGCGACGCCGGTTATCGCGAACCCGACGGCCACCTGGTGGTGCTCGGCCGCCTGTCGGAAGTGGTGCATACCGCCAAAGGCGAGCGCTACATCCCGAACTACATCGAAAATCGCCTGAAGTTCAGCCCGTATATCAAGGACGCGGCGGTGCTCGGGCGCGGCCGCGACACGCTGGCGGCAATCATCTGCATCGACAGGGAAACAGTCGGCCATTGGGCCGAATTGCGCGGCATCTCGTACATGTCCTACGCCGACCTGTCGCAACAGCCCGAAGTGATCGAACTGATCGCCGCCGCGGCCAAGCGCGTCAACGCCACGCTGCCGGAAGGGCTCAAACTGCGCCACTTCGTGTGCCTGCACAAGGAGTTCGACGCGGATGATGGAGAAATCACGCGCACGCGCAAATTGCGCCGCAACGTGGTGGAAGAGCGCTACGCGGCGATCGTCGACGCGATCTACGCCGGCCAGAAGGCGGTTACGATGAAGGCGCGGATCACCTACGAATCCGGTGAAATCGGCATTACCGAGCGCCTGCTTTCGGTGCGGGAGATTTAGATCATGGACCTGATGCTGTTCGGCGAGCTGGCTGTCAACGGCGCCCTGACCGGGCTGATGTACTCGCTGGTGGCCATGGGAATCGTGCTGATCTACAAGTCTTCCGCGGTGCCCAACCTGGCCCAGGGCGCGATGACCATGCTCGGCGGCTACGTGGTGCTGGCCATCGCCAGCGGTTTCGGCGTGCCCCTGTGGGTGGCGATCCCGCTGGCGCTGGGGACGATGTTCCTGGTCGGCGTCGGCATCGAGCGGGTGGCGCTGCGCCGGCTGGCCGGACGGCCGATCATCATGATCCTGATGATGACGCTGGGACTGGACATCTTCGTGCGCGCTACTTCGATGACCATCTGGGGCGGAACGAACCGGCCGATGCCGATCGGCATCAGCGACGCGCCGCTGTTCCTGGGGCCGCTATTGCTGAACCGCACCTACGTGGTGGGCGCCGTGGTAGCCATCGCGCTGTTTGCGGTGTTCGTGCTGTTCTTCCGCACCCGCATGGGCATCGTGCTGCGCGCCATCTCCGACGACTACACCGCGTCCTGGTCGGTGGGCATTTCGGTCGAGCGCGGGGTGGCGCTGTCTTGGGCACTGTCCTCGGTGGTGGCCACCACGGCCGGCGTGCTGTGGGGTTCGGTGCAGGGGGTGGACCAATCGCTGGCGCTGCTGCTGCTCAAGGGCGTGACCGTCGCCGTGCTCGGGGGGCTGGACAGCATCGGCGGCGCCATCCTGGCCGGCCTGCTGCTCGGCATTTTCGAGGGCGTGGCATCGGGCTATCTGGACCCGCTAGTCGGCGGCGGCAGCCGCGATCTGGTGGTAGCCATAACGCTGATCCTGACCATCCTGATCCGGCCGCACGGCCTGTTCGGCCGGCACGACATCGAGAGGATCTAAGCCATGCTGTTTCGCCAAGCCGGCATATTGCACACCGATTACGCCGCGAACCGCGCGCTATTCCCGCTGCCGGCGGACCGCTGGATGATCATCATCCTGCTGCTGCTGGCGCTCACCGCGCCGTTCACCATGAGCTCGCTGCTGCTGAGCACCAACGTGCTGCCCTGGCTGGTGTGGACCTCCGCCGCGCTCGGTCTGAACTTGATCCTGGGCTGGGCCGGGCAGTTCCACTTCGGCTATGCCGCCATCATGGGCATCGGCGCCTACACCGCGGTGCACGGCGCGCGCAACGGCATTCCGTGGGAGATCGCGGTGGTGCTCGGCGGCCTGATGGCCAGCGTGATCGGCGTCGTTTTCGCTTTCGCGGCGCTGCGCGTGAAGGGCCTGTATCTGGCGCTCAGCACGCTGGCGCTGCAATATGTGATGGACTGGGTGATCTCCCACGTGCCGGCCATCAGCGGCGGCACCCAAGCCACGCTGCAGGCGCCGGGGATGCGCTTGCTCGGCCAGGCCGTCACCTCGGAGGTCGCCTTGTATTACGTGGCGCTGGGCTGGTGCCTGATCGTCACCGTGTTCATGCTCAATCTGCGCCGCACCGCGCTCGGCCGCGCGCTCGTCGCGGTGCGCGAAAAGGACTTCGCCGCGGCGGTCATCGGCGTGCACAGCCTGTATTACAAGCTGGTGGCGTTTGCCACCTCGTCCTTCATCGGCGGCATCAGCGGCGCAATCCTGATCTTCACTTTCTACCGGGCGGCGACACCGGAGCAGTTTGCGGTCAACGTGTCGATCGAGGTGCTGGCGATGGTCATCGTCGGCGGGCTGGGCAGTATCATCGGCAGTTACTTCGGCGCCGCATTCATTCTGTTGATGCCCGGCCTGATGAACAGCCTGATCGCCTGGCTGGCGCAGCTCATGGGGGCCGCGCTCGGCGTAGAGACGCTGGCGCACATTCCGAACGCGGTGTATGGCGCGCTGATCATCGTCTTCCTGCTGGTCGAGCCGATGGGCCTGGGCAAGATGTACAATAACCTGCGCAATTATCTGCTGGTCTGGCCTTTCGGCTATGCCCGCAAGTAATCCCCACGCCATGCAAACCGCTCCATCACCCTCCCCGGCCGCGACCGCGGCGCCTAGCCCGGCTGCAACTGCGGCGCCGGTGCTGTCGCTGAACAACGTCGAGGTGATCTACGACCATGTTTCGCTGGCGATCAAGGGCGTGTCGATCGAGGTGCCGCAAGGCGGCATGGTGGCGCTGCTCGGCGCCAACGGCGCCGGCAAGAGTACGACGCTGAAGTCGATCAGCGGCCTGCTGCGCGCCGAACGCGGCCTGGTGACCCGCGGCGAGGTTCGCTTCATGGGCCACAATATCGACGCGCTGGCGCCGCAGCGCCGCGTCAAGCTGGGGATCGCGCAGGTGCTCGAAGGCCGGCGCGTGTTCGAGCACCTCACGCCGGACGAGAACCTGATTGCCGCGTCGGCGGTGCGCGGCAGCCGCCAGGACATGGCGCGCAACAAGGACAGGGTCTACGCCTACTTCCCGCGCTTACACGAGCGGCGCACCGCGGAGGCGGGTTATCGGTCGGGCGGCGAACAGCAGATGCTGGCGATCGGCCGCGCCCTGATGACCCAGCCCAAGCTGCTGATGCTCGACGAACCCAGCCTAGGGCTGGCGCCCTTTCTCGTGGCCGAGATCTTCGACATTGTGCAGCGCATCAACAAGGAGGAAGGTCTGTCGGTGCTGCTGGTGGAACAGAACGCAATCGCCGCGCTGGAAGTCGTGTCGCACGGCTATCTCATGGAAACAGGCCGCGTCGTGATGCACGACAGCGCCGAGGCGATGAAGCAGAACCCCGACATCCAGGAGTTCTACCTCGGCGGCGCCAAGGGACATGAGTTTAGCGACGTCAAGCACTACCGCCGGCGCAAGCGCTGGCTGAGCTGAAAGGGGCTACGCGTAGGCATGGACCCTGTCCGCGTCGCCTCGAACTCCGGCCCTAGGCCCAGGGCATGACCTTACGGCGTACACTTCCGGACTGCATTTCAACCCGCACGACTTAAAAGAGGAGACACACATGAGATCCAAGTTGCTTTCCGTTGCGGCCGGTCTGGGATTGACGCTGGCCGGCATGCTGTCCGCGCTGGCCCAGGCGCAGGCCCAGCCGGTCAAGTTCGCTCTTTGTTACGACCTGAGCAAGGCCTACACGTTCATCTCGCCGCAGGTCTCCCAGGCGGTGCGCGACTATGCCCAGATCCTCAACCAGAAGGGCGGCATCGAAGGCCATCCGATCGAGATTTTGGTTCAGGACCACGGCAACGAGCCGCAGCGCGGCATCGAGTGCTACGAAAAGATGAAGCGCGACGGCGCGATCGTCTTCGATTTCTTTTCCACGCCGGTGTCCAAGGCGGTGCTGCCGCGCGCGATGAAGGACGGCAATGTCATGATACAAGCCTTCCATGGCCGCGGCGATGCGATCGACGGTGAAGTGTTCAACTGGATCTTCCCGATCGGGCCGACCTACTGGGGCCAGGCGGCAAACGACATCCATTACATCAAGACCAAATCGAACAACAAGCTGAAGGGCGTGAAGGTCGCCTTCCTGTACATCGACTACCCGTTCGGGCAGGAGCCGATCCAGGTGCTGAAGACGCTGGCGGCGCGCGAAGGCTTCGACCTGCAACTGTTTCCGCACCCGCTGCCCGGCAACGACCAGGCCTCAGCATGGACTCTGATGCGCCGCTTCAATCCCGATTGGATCATCAGCTGGAATCTGTCCAACATGCACGTCGTCGCCTCGCGCGAAATGAAGCGCAACGGCATCCCGATGGACAAGTTGATCGCGGTCAATTGGTTCAACGAAGTGGACCTCGCCAACATCGGCTTCGACGCGGCCAAGGGCCTCAAGCGCAATACCAACGTGGTGGGCGGCCAGGGCCATCCGCTGCTCCAGCAGATTCTGAAGGAGCTGTATGACAAGGGCAAGGGCAGCGGCGAGCGCAAGTA
>JACRAS010000081.1 GCA_016234705.1 Betaproteobacteria bacterium
ACCAGCGGCTGTGGTGGGTCGTCCTTCTTGGCCAGGTCCATGGTGACCACGCGTTGCGCCACGCCGATCTGGATGGCTGCGAGCCCGATGCCGGGCGCCGCGTACATGGTCTCGAACATGTCGTCGACCAGCTGGCGCAACGGCTTGTCGATCGCCGTCACGGCGTCCGATTTCAGCCGCAGCCGCTTGTCGGGAATGATGAGGATGTCACGGACCGCCATGGCGGCGATGTAAGGGTTGCGACCACGCCGGTCAATCCGGCCTTGAGATATCGGCCTTATCGCCCTACCGTTCGCCCTTCGTTCGCACCACCCGCACGAATCACGCTAGAAGCACGCTTATGTCGGAAACCCTGCTGCTCGTTCTCGCCCTGATCATCGCCGTCGGGGTCGTCGCCATCATCGTGCTGCTGCTGCGCCCGCGCGCACCGGTGTCCGACCCGGCGGCCGATCAGCGGCTGGCCGATCTCAACGCCCGCATTCTGGCCATGGGCGAGATGCTGGCCGGCGCGCAGTCGCAATTGCAGCAGACCGTGCACCAGCGGCTCGACGCCGTGACGCAGAATCTCGGCGAGTCGATGAAGACCTCGACCAAGAACACCACCGACCACCTGCAGCAACTGCACGCGCGACTCGCCGTCATCGACAGCGCGCAGAAGAACATCACCGACCTGGCCTCGACCGTGACGTCGCTGCAAAAGGTCTTCGACAACAAGCAGCGCCGCGGCGCCTTCGGCCAGGGCCGCATGGAAGCGATCGTGGCCGACGGACTGCCGCAGGGCGCCTACGAATTTCAGTTCACACTGTCGAACAACAATCGCCCCGATTGCTGCATCCACATGCCGGACAACCGCCATCTCATCATCGACGCCAAATTCCCGCTGGAGGCGACAACCGCGCTGGAAAACGCCAAGACCGACGATGAGCGGCTGCAGGCCACGCGCCAGCTGCGGCAGAATCTGGGCAAGCATATCGATGACATTTCCGGGAAATATCTGATCAAGGGCGAGACGCAGGATGTCGCCTTCATGTTCATACCGTCGGAGTCGATGTTTGCCGAACTTTATGACGCGTTCGACGATGTCTTGCAGAAGGGCTACCGGGCCGGCGTGATCATCGTGTCGCCGTCTCTGCTGATGCTGGCGATTCAGGTTGTCCAGCAGATCCAGAAAGACGCCCGCATGCGCGAGGCGGCCGATAAAATCCTGAAAGAAGTCGCGCTCATGATCGAAGATGTGCAGCGGCTCAAGGATCGCGTGGAGAATCTCGACAAACACTTCGGCAACGTCAACAAGGACATCGAGCAAATTGTCACGTCGGCCGAAAAAATCCTCAGTCGCGGGGAGAAGATACAGGGTGTTGATTTCAACGACGACCCGCCGACGGCACAGATCATCCCGGCGCCGATGACGCGCAAGCTTGGGGCTGGCGAGTGAGCGTTTTGCGCCGCCGCGGATGCAGGAGCGCTCCCTCTCCCCATAGGGGAGAGGGTTGGGGTGAGGGGGTTACTGCCCTCTCGATAGAATGTAACCCCACACCCGGATCGCGTTCCGCCATCCGACCAATCCCCAAGGGAGAGGTGAACGCTGCGGCGAGCGGCGATTCAATCTAAAAAGTCGTCCGTGAAGAACGCGGGTTTCAGGCCAATTTGAGTTGAACGGCCGCCGCGAGAGCGAACAGGATTCTGAACAACAAGAACCTCAGCCAGGCGATGAGGCGGCGGAAGTTGTATCCGACGGCGGCGAGTACGGCGTTGATTGCGTCGCCGCTGGAATGGGCAAGGTAGTTGCGGCCCATGCGGTGATCGTCCTTGAGATGGCCTATCACCGGCTCGACGGCGGCGCGGCGTTTGACCGCGCGCTTGATCTGCTTGGTGACGCCGCGCTTCTGGCCCGCCGTGTAGACTCTGAACCTGTGCTCGGGCGGGGCGTTGTGGCCTCGGTATCCGGCATCGGCGATGATGCGATCGAGCGTGTTGCCGAGAAGCGCCTGCATCTGCGGGATGACCTCAGCGAGCGTGTGCCCGTCATAGGGGTTGCCCGGCAGCGCCGCGACGTGAGCGACAAACTGGCCGCCGGCGGAATGCTTCACCGGCGTGGCGACGCTCACCTTGACGCCGAACTCATAAGGCCGGTGCGCCTTGCCTTTGCCGATGCATTCCACTTCCGGGGCGTGCAGCGAGTACACCTTGTGCCCGCGCTGGCCGCGCTCCTGGGCCAGCACGCGACGGGCCATGCTCAGCTCCCTGGCGAAGGCCTCCTCCAATCTGTCGCTGCCGGCGATGCGCCGTCCGATGTCGCGGATGACACGGCCGAGATAGGTCTTGAGCTTGCGTAAGCGCTTGTTGGCGCGCTTGAACTGCTTGGCATGGGCGTAGCGCTGGTGCTTGATCAGAGCCAGCTTGCCGACGCGGGCATAGGACTGGCGCAAGCTTAACCCGAGCTTTTTGGCCAGCCGCACCAGCCGCTCGCGCGCCCGGTTCACCAGCTTGGCGTCGGTCGGGAACATCACCGCCTTGGGCTGCACCGTGGTGTCGACCACCACGCGGGCGAGATCGGACGGCCTGAGCGCCTTGGTTCGGGCCGCCACCGCCAGGCTCTCCTGCAGCAGCGCCAGGAGCTTCTCCTCGCCCATACGCTGGCGCCAGCGTGTCAGCGAGGAGCGGTCGAAGATGAGCCGGTGCTGGAAGAACTCCTCGCCGCAGAAGTATTGGAAGTACGGGTTCTCCACCCAGCGTTCGCACAGCGACTCGTCGGACAGATCATACGTGTGCTTGAGGATGGCGAGCCCCGCCATCAGCCGGGTCGGCAGCGGCGGGTGCCCAGGCTTGTCGCTGTAGACCGCGCCGAACTTCTCCGCCAGGAAACCCCAGTCGATCGCCTTGGTGAGCTTCACCAGCGCGTGGTCGAGATCGATGATCTGGTCGAGCCGCGAGCGGAACAGATCCTGCTCGCCACTCTCACGCCGCTCCTTCGGTCGCATCCTCCATCCCTCCGCTCAATCACCTTGAGCAGAGAGAATCACGACTTCAGATTCGAGGAAATTCCCAAACCGTGTTTGCAAGAAAACCGCCGACCCAGCCCCAAAACCTGGCAAACTCGAAGGCTGGATAACACTCAATCAGCCTTGCAAATCAATCGCACCGGAGTTCTTCACAGCCGACTACCGGTAGCGCCTGTCCGGCCACCTTTTGCGAGCTTGTGGGCTACCGCCACCAGCAGCGCTGGCGCGGCACGA
>JACRAS010000084.1 GCA_016234705.1 Betaproteobacteria bacterium
CGGTGTTCGACGGCTTGGCCGATTTGGACAACTTTTACAGGGTAGCCGGATTGCCACTTCCCAAACGGCAGATTTCTGTTTAGCATCCTGCTGACCGTGGGGGGTGTAGCTCAGTTGGGAGAGCGTCTGGTTCGCAATCAGAAGGTCGTCAGTTCGATCCTGATCACCTCCACCACTTTTTAAAGGTCAGACTTTGCTCTGGCCTTTTTCTTTCGACGTATCTTCAATCCACAGGAAGACCTGTCCGTCATTTGAGCATGGATGCAGCGCGTCAGGCGCTGCCGGCACGCTTCCTGCAGAATTCCAGAAAAGCATCCTCCTCATGGGGGCGGGCGATGAAGTAACCCTGCGCGACGTCGCAGCCCGCAGCTTTCAGGGTGTCCCAGTCCTCTTCTGTCTCAATGCCCTCAGCCACCGTTTTCAGCCCCAGGCCACGGGCAAGCGCGATGCTCGCCTCGACGATGACGTACGCGGCGCGGCTCTGCGCGCAGCCGGTGACAAAGCCCTGGTCAATCTTGAGTTCGGTAAAGGGCACGCGGGCGAGCTGCTGCAAGCTGGCGAAGCCGGTGCCGTAGTCGTCGATGGACAGACCGAAGCCGTGCATGCGCAGGCGCGTGAGATTCTCCAGCGCCGGGGCGAGTTCGGTCATGGCAGCGGTTTCGGTAATCTCCAGCACCATGCGTTTCGGCTCCAGCCCGGCACTCTTGACGCAGGCGGTAATGCGGCCGGCGAGTGAAATATCGGCAAGCGAAATGAGCGAGAGATTGACCGAGACGGTGGTATCAAAGCCTGCGGCGATCCAGTCGCGGCAAGCGTGGGCGGCCTTCTCCAGCATCAGGAAGGTGAGCGCGTCAATATCCTTGTGCCGCTCCATCTCGAGGATGAAAGCGTAGGGCGCGACCACGCCGTGCACGGGATGACGCCAGCGCGCCAGCGCCTCGGCGCCGATCACGCGCCCGCTCGCCATCTCGATTTTTGGCTGAAAGAAGGGTTCGAACTCGCGGTTGGCGATGCCGGCGCGAATCTCCTGCCAGCCGAAGGCGGGCGGTACGGGGCGCACCGGCTCCGGCGCATGTCCAGCGGCATGGTGGCCGGCGAGCAACTGCATCAGGCGTGCGCGCGTGACCGGCTTTTCGATTATGCCGAGAAGATGCACGCCGTATGCATCCGCCATCTTGGCCACCGAACCCAGCAGCACCGGGTCCAGCGCGCTGATGATAATGATATCCATGCCCTGTTTCGCCTCGCCCAGGTGGCGGATGAAGGCCATGCCATCCATCTCCGGCATATCCAGGTCGGAGAGCACGACCTCGGGCGGCTTGGGCGCGGAACGGATGACTTCCAGCGCCTCGCGACCGTTGGCGGCCTCGAGGATATCAACAATGCCGAGACCATGCAGTATGCGCACCAAGGTGCGGCGCTGAAAGTCGTGATCTTCCGCAATGAGCATTACTGTTTTCGGGTTGATGGTCATACGTTTGCTCCAAAATTCTGTTTCAACAAAACCGGGGGCTTCACCGGGGGGGGGGGGAAATGCGGCGCACACGGCAATTTTATCCCATGCAACGCCGCGAATCGCCGGTAAGCATCCTGCAGGTGATCGTAGGCGGTGGAAGTGTCGAGCCAGTCATTGTTGTTGGCCACCTGTTCCAGCGCAGTGCCGGCGGCGGCAAGATCCAGCGCGCCGACGGCTGCGGCGACCGGATTGAGCTTGTAGGCAGCGCGGGCGAGCAGTTTGGACTCGCGTTTCTCATAAGCGGCGCGAATCTCCATGACCGTGGTTTTGCTGCTTTCGAAGAAGCTGTCCAAAAGCTCGTCGCGGAGTAGCGGGTTGTTGCCGATTACATCGGTGAGAACTTGCGCATCCCACACCGGCAGTGCGCTGTCTGCCTGCGCGGCCTCGCCGGTCTTTGTATTATTGGACGAGGCGCCGGACAAAGCCGGGAAACGCGCCTGCAAGGCGGCGAAATCCACCTGCATTTCGGCCAGCCACCGGCATGCTTCCGGCGCGTTGCCGCCGTGCGCCGCCTGCGCCAGACGCCCGCTGCGCTGCGCGAGGGCGAACGCACCGACCATGCGGGAAGCGCCTTTGATGCGGTGCGCCTCGCGCGCGGCGGCAGCGAGGTCATTGGCCGTCAGCGCCGCTTCCAGCGCCGCCAGGTCGCGGTGGGTTTGGGCGACGAAATCACGCAGGATAGATACCTCATCTTCTGCCGAATCGGTCAGCGCCGTGAGCACCGCCTGATCCAGCACCACGGGTGCAGAAGAAGACCGTCCGTTGGCTGGGGAGAACGGCAGCCAACGCGCCAGCGTCTGCCGCAGCACCCCAAGTTCTGAGGGCTTCAGGAGCACGTCGTCCATCCCCGCCGCATGGCAACGTTCCACCTCATTGCTCAGTGCAGCAGCGGTCCATGCGATGATGGGAATGTGCGTCCGTCCCTCGCGGGACTCTATCTCCCGCACCGCGCGGGCGAGATCGTAGCCGTCCATGGAGGGCATGTGGCAGTCGGTAAGGATCAGGCAATAGTTGCCATTCTTCCATTTGGCCAATGCCTGGTTGCCGTTCTCGGCCAGTTCCACCGGCAGTCCCAGCAACCCCAGCTGGCGCGCGAGCAGGGTGCGGTTGATGGGATGGTCGTCCACCGCCAGTACCGGAAAGCCGCCGGAGTCCAGCCGGTACACTGCCTCCATCGCACCGTGAGGTGCGGTCACCGCCGCCTCGCCCGTTTCCGCAACCCGGAAGGTGAGGGTGACGCTGAAAGCGCTGCCCTCGCCCAGTTTGCTTTTCACGGCGATTTCGCCGCCCATCAACCCGACCAGTTTCTTGCAAATGCACAGCCCCAGGCCGGTGCCGCCGTAGCGCCGCGCCACGCCGCTGTCGGCCTGGGTGTAACGTTCGAACAGCCGCATCTGCGCTTCGGGCGCGAGACCGATGCCGGTGTCGCGCACGGTGAGGCGCACCGTGCTGCTGTCATCGGTCTGGGCGATGAGTTCGGCGCGAATCTCCGCATAACCTTCTGCGGTGAACTTGATGGCATTGGACAGGAAATTCTGCAAAATCTGCTTCACCCGCATGCCGTCCATCATCAGCACCGGATGGATGCGCGGGTCCACAAAGGACATGAGCGATATCCCCTTGGCGCTGGCTACGGAGAGATGGGCGTTGCGCACCGCCTCGGCCAGTTGGCGCAGGTTTTCCGGCTGCAGGCTGAGTTGCAGCTTGCCGGCCTCGATCTTGGAAAAATCGAGAACGTCGTCAATGATGCGAGCGAGCGACTTGCCCGACTCGCGCGCGATGACGAGTTCATGGCGCTGCTCGTCGGTCAGCGTCGAGAAGGAGAGCAGCTCCAGCATGCCGAGCAGCCCGGTGAGCGGGGTGCGGATCTCGTGGCTCATGGTGGCGAGGAAGTCCTGCTTGGTCTGCATCTCCTGCCGGAGCGTTTCGTTGACGGTGGCCAGCTCGGCGGTGCGCTCGGAGACGCGGCGGGCGAGTTCCCCGCGCTCGCGCAGCAGTTCCTGATTGGTGGCTTCCAGCGCCCGTTCTGCTTCCACGCGGCCGCTCACATCGCGGATGTCGGTGATCACAACCGTGCCGTCTTTCGTTTCCAGCGGCGCAAGCTCCACCTCCGCCGGGAAAACCCTGCCGTCCCTGGCGCGGCCGGAAATCTCGACACCGCGCGCGCCCATCGGCCGGCGGCTGGGGTGGGCGAAGAATTCCAAGCTCAGGCTGGCATGTTTGGTCTGCTTGTCCTCCGGCAGCAGGATTCCCAGCGGCTGGCCGATGAGTTCGCCGCGCCCGTAGCCGAACATGGTCTCGGCAGGCGAATTGGCCCGCAGGATGCGACCGGCTTCGTTCACGATCAGCAGCCCGTCCGGTATGAAATCGAAGGTTTCCGCAAATTGGCCCTCCGCCCGCTGCCGTGCCGCCACCATAAAGGCGGCAAGAAAATAGAACAACAAAGTAACGATGCAGCCGCCCGCAACCAGGATGGGGGGTAGCCACATTTCTGCGGCAGCAGTGGTGTATTCAGGCATAGAGGTGACTGCCAGCGCCCACTCGCGGTCGCCGATCTTGAGCGGCAGCGTGCGCTGGTAACGCGCCGGCGAACCTGCACGGGTCAATTGCGCCGCGCTATTTTCCCCGCCGCCGACTACCTGCCGCGTCTTATCGCCTTGTGCGGCAGCTTCTGCGCTGTCGTAGATTTCGAGGTTCAAACCGGCAAGGTTCTGCTGCTGCACCACCGTGCCGACCACCTCCGCCGGGCGGAACACCATGCTTACCGTGCCGGGAAACTCCTGTCCGCCGTGCGGCGGGATGGCGGCGATCAACGCGTAGTGCGACGCCCCGTTCATGCCGGAGAGGCGTCCGGAAAGAACCAGTTGATGGGTCTTGCGGGTGCGGGCGATGGCGTTCTTGCGCTCGGGAACGGTAAGGAGATCCGAGCCCAGGAAGCGGCGGTTCTCGGCGAGCGGATGGACGTATTCGACCGCGAGATACTCGTCCCGCTCTCCCGCTGGCTGAATGGCGAAGCTGTCCGCCTCACCCAGTGCGGCCAGCTCGCGCCTCACCCGCGCTTCATAGCCGGAGCGCCCGGCGGCGCTGACATGGCGGGCAAACCAGAACTCCTGTGCGCCGGGATGACGCTCGGCCAGGCGCAACAGGTTCACGTAAGCGCGGAACTCGGCGCGGCTGACATCCTGGGTGCTAACAAACAGCCCCTGCAGCCCGCGCAGCGCCTCCTGATAAGTGTCGAAGCGCTGCTGGATCGTGGCGGCGATGCGCTCGGCCTCATAGGAGAATTCGTCGCCGACGTGGTCATCCATCCAGCGGCTGGAGGCGAAACCGGAGATGAGCGTCACCAGCACACCCAGCGCCGCCATGGCAAGCGGCCAAGGATGCAACAAGCTTGCGCGTTTTATCGTGTACATATCCTACTACCTGCTCGTTGTCCATGTAGAGCCGTGAAATATACTCGATTTCGCCGATAATTCAATCCTTCACGTCCGTGAGGTGCCTGTTGAGAGGTTCCATAAAGTATTCGGTTAGAATACGCGCCTTGCATTTGAACTTTATTGAAGGGTCGCATCATG
Organism: Betaproteobacteria bacterium; assembly: GCA_016234705.1. Lineage (GTDB taxonomy): Bacteria > Pseudomonadota > Gammaproteobacteria > Burkholderiales > SG8-39 > 2-12-FULL-64-23. The sequence continues at coordinate 5,092 of JACRAS010000084.1, forward strand.
TATCTAATCGCACCGAGCATTCTTTCCGCCAACTTCGCAAGGCTGGGTGAGGAGGTTGACAATGTTCTCGCCTCCGGCGCGGATATCGTGCACTTCGACGTGATGGACAACCACTACGTCCCCAACCTGACCATCGGCCCGCTGGTGTGCGAAGCGCTGCGCAAGCACGGCGTGACCGCACCTATTGACGTGCACCTGATGGTCAAGCCGGTGGACCGCATCATTCCCGATTTCGCCAAGGCTGGCGCGACTTACATCACCTTCCACCCGGAAGCTTCCGAGCACATCGACCGCACCATCGGGCTGATCAAGGAAAGCGGCTGCAAAGCCGGATTGGTGTTCAACCCGGCCACCCCGCTGGAAATTCTGGAATACACGCTGCCCAAGCTGGACATGGTGCTGCTGATGTCGGTGAACCCCGGCTTCGGCGGACAGAAATTCATTCCGCATGTGCTGGACAAGGCGCGCAAGGTGCGCAAGATGATAGTCGCGGGCGGTTACAACTGCCGTCTGGAGATCGACGGCGGCGTGTGCCCGGCGAACATCCGCGAAGTGGCCGAGGCGGGCGTGGATACTTTCGTGGCCGGTTCCGCCGTATTCGGCAAACGCAACGAGAAGGACAAGAACCGCTACGACTCCATCATCGGCGAAATGCGCGCCGAGCTTGCCAAGGTATGACGAAGAAGGGTAAAGGGATCGCGCCGGTGGCGCTCAAGGGGGAAGGGTATGGGACAACCCTTCCCTCTTCACCCTTTCCCCTTCCCATCCAGGCCATCGTCCTCGATCTCGACGGCACGCTGCTGCACTCTGCGCCGCAATTAACCGAGGCCGCCAACCGCATGTTGCGCGAAATGGATTACACACCGGTGTCGCAGGACGTGCTGTCGAGCTACATCGGCAACGGCATCGGCTGGCTGGTAAAGCGCGCACTGACCGGCGAAATGCACGCAACCCCGGATGCCGCGCTGTATGAGCACGCAATGCCGATTTTTGAAAAGCATTACTCCGAACTATTGATGGACAGCAAACCCTATGGCGGAGTGATCGAAGGCATGGAAGCGATGCGCGCGGCGGGCTTCCCGCTGGGTTGCATCACCAACAAGGCGGCGCGCTTCACCGGACCGCTGCTGGAAGGCACCGGCCTGGCAAAATATTTCCAGATCGTCGTGTCCGGCGATACGCTGCCGGAGAAAAAACCGCATCCGTTGCCGCTGCAGCACACGGCAAAATTTTTCGGAGTTCCGGTAGAAAAATTGCTGCTGATCGGCGATTCGCTGAACGACACACTGGCTGCGCGTGCCGCCGGGTGTCCGGTATTCTGTGTGCCCTACGGCTACAATCGCGGCGAACCGGTGGAAACGCTGGACAAGGACGCGGTGATAGATAATATTTCCGCTGCATTGCCTCTTATCAAACGCGTTTAAATATGAACAACCTCCGCTATCTGAATATCGCTGCTTGGCGATGGTGCTTGTAGGCCGGGCTTTGCCCGACATTATTTATTGACGGCGGGTGGAACCCGCCCTACAAAATCACGGAGGTTTTTCATGTTGCATCCCATCACCGAGCAAGAATTCAACGCACTGGCCGCACAAGGCTATAACCGCATTCCGCTGGTTGCGGAGACGTTCGCCGATCTCGACACGCCGCTGTCGCTGTACCTCAAGCTCGCCAACCGGCCGTATTCCTACCTGCTGGAATCGGTGCAGGGCGGCGAACGCTTCGGGCGTTATTCGTTCATCGGCCTGCCTGCTGAAAGCCGCATCGCAGTGCGCGGCAATCAAATCACATTAACGCACAATGATATTGAGACCACGCACGAAGCCGAAAACCCGCTGGACTTCATCCGCGAATACCAGACGCGCTTCAAGGTTGCC
>JACRAS010000094.1 GCA_016234705.1 Betaproteobacteria bacterium
GACGCAGATCAGGTCCTTGCCCTTCTGGTTGATGATGGTGTCGATCGCCACCGCGGTCTTGCCGGTCTGGCGGTCGCCGATGATCAGCTCGCGCTGGCCGCGGCCGATCGGCACCATGGAGTCGATCGACTTCAGGCCGGTCTGCACCGGTTGCGCTACCGATATGCGCTCGATCACGCCCGGCGCCACTTTTTCGATCACGTCGGACATCTTGGCGTTGACCGGGCCCTTGCCGTCGATCGGCTGGCCGAGCGAGTTGACCACGCGGCCAATGAGTTCCGGGCCGACCGGCACATCGAGAATGCGGCCGGTGCACTTGACCGTGTCGCCTTCGGAGATATGCTCGTAGGGTCCCAGCACCACCGCGCCGACCGAGTCGCGCTCGAGGTTGAGCGCGAGGCCGAAGGTATTCTTGGGGAATTCCAGCATCTCGCCCGCCATCACGTCGGAGAGCCCGTGGATGCGGCAGATGCCGTCTGTCACCGACACCACCGTGCCCTGGGTGCGGACGTCGGCGGACAGCGCCAGATTCTGGATCTTGCTCTTGATCAGCTCGCTGATCTCGGAAGGATTCAACTGTTGCATGCTTTCTCCTGAACCTTAAGTATTTTTCGCGCTGAGTTCAGCTCGCGAGCAGTCCCGCGGCCATGGCGTCGAGCTTGGCGCGCACCGAACCGTCGATGACTTCGTCGCCGACCACCACGCGCACGCCGCCGATGAGATCGCGATCGATGCTCACCTGGGGATTGATTTTGCGTTTGAAGCGTTTTTCCAGGTCGGCCACCAGGCTCGCGAGCTGCGCGCCCTCCAGAGCAAAGGCGGTGGCGATCCGGGCGTCGACCACGCCTTCGCGCTCGTTCTTGAGCGTCTCGAACTGGCCGAAGATCTCGGGCAGCAGCGTCAGGCGGTCGTATTCGATCAGGAGCCGGACGAAATTTTTCGCTTCGGCCGAAAGCTCGCCCGGGCACAGCGACAGGAACAGCTCCTGCAGTTGCACCGCGCTCAGGTCGAACTTGGCCAAACATTCCTGCATGTCCGGATGCGCGGCCACCTGGGCCAGAATACGCAGCGTGCCCGACCAAGCGGCGAGCGTGCCGCCCGCGTCGGCGAGGCGGAATACCGCCTCGGCGTAGGGCCGCGCGAGGGTAGCGGTCTCGGCCATAAGAGTTTAGAGCTCCCGCTTCAACTGGTTGAGCAACTCCGCGTGGGCCTGCGCGTTGACTTCGCGCTGCAGAATTTTTTCGGCGCCGCTGACCACCAAGGCCGCCACCTGTTCGCGCAGGGTCTCCTTGGCGCTGGATACTTCCTGCTGGATCTCGGACTTGGCGCCGGCGACCAGACGATCGCCTTCAGCCTTGGCCGAGCTCTTGGCTTCCTCGATCATCTGCAGCCCGCGCTTTTCCGCGTGGGCGATGATCTCGGCGGCGCGTGTGCGCGCCTTGCCCAGCTCCTCGCTCGCGAGCTTGCCCGAGGCCTCCAACTGCTGTTTGCCCTGCTCGCCGGCAGCCAGGCCGTCGGCGATCTGCTTCTGGCGCTGTTCGATCGCTTTCATCAGCGGCGGCCAGACAAATTTGACCGATAACCAGATAAAAACCGCGAACGAAATCGCCTGGGCGATCAGTGTCACGTTGATATTCATGTTTAAATTCCCTGGCGGGCCTGGCCTAATGCGACAGGAACGGCGGTGCGATCAGGTTACTTGGCGATGACAGCGAGCAGCGGGTTGCCGAACGCGAACAGCATCGCAATGCCGACACCGATAATGAACGAGGCGTCGATCAGGCCGAGCAGCAGGAACACTTTGGCCTGCAGTTGCGGGATCAGCTCGGGCTGGCGCGCGGCGCCCTCGAGGAAGCGGCTGCACATCAGGGCCACGCCGATGCAGGCGCCCATGGCGCCCAGTCCGACCATCAGGCCGATGCCGATGCCGGTGTAGGCCTGAATCATGGCCAATGCTTGAATCTTATCCATCGTAGTGTCCTTTCTTGAATGAAACGAAATGTTGCTGGGGTTAATGGGAAATCTAGTGGCTCTCATGCGCCATCGAGATATATACGATGGTGAGCATCATAAATATATACGCCTGCAGCACCACGATCAGGACGTGGAATATCGACCAGCCGACACCGAGTGCGGTGGAGGTGATCATGCCGACGAAGAAGTCGGCGCTCCAAGAGCTGTTGGCGGCCCACAGCCACAACAGCAGGAAGATGATCTCGCCCGCGTACATGTTGCCGTACAGCCGCAGCGAATGCGACAGCGGCTTGGACACGTACTCGACCATGTTGAACAGGAAGTTGAACGGCCACAGCAGCGGATTCGAGCCGAACGGGGCGCAGAACAGTTCGTGGATCCAGCCGCCCAGACCCTTCACCTTGATGCTGAAAAAGATCATTAAGAAGAATACCGATAGCGACAGGGCGAAGGTGGTGTTGACGTCGGCGGTGGGAACGATGCGAAATTCGTGCTGGTAAAACACGTTGGTCAGAATCCAGGCCATGATGTCGACCGGCAGGAAATCCATGGCGTTCATCAGCAGCACCCACACGAATACGGTGAGCGCGGTGGGCGCGACGAAGTCGCGCTTGCCGTGGAAAATTCCCTTTACCTGGTCGTCGACGAAACCGAACAGCCACTCGACGAAGGCCTGGCGCTTGTTCGGCACGCCCGCGGTCGCGCCGCGTACCACCCACCACATCAAGGCGGTGGCGACGACGCCGAGGATCACCCCGGTCGCCAGCGAATCGACGTGCAGCGTCCAGAACGCGCCGTCCCCGACCGGCTGTGCGTTGAAGCTCAGATGGTGTTGTATATAGCTAGTTGCGGTGAGTTCTTGCCCGGCAGCCATTCTGTCTAGCCTGATTTGTCCATGTCCAAACGCGCGCTACGTTTTATCGCCAGCGAATAACGCCATACTGAAAATCAAGATCGATACGACAAACGATCCTATCAGCCCGACCACGACCACTTCCTGATAGGTCGCCAGCACGAGCCAAAGCAGCATCATTGCGAGGAAAAGTTTGGCCGCCTCGGCTTTGAGGGCGGCGAAGAGTACCTCCCCTGCGGACCTCCCCTTGCTTTCTACGCTTGTTGCAGCCAGCAGCACAAACACCAGCCCGGCGATAATGCTGATCAGGCCGCCCAAGGCCGCCGAAATCGCGCCGTGAACGCCCGCAATCCAGGCGGCGATCGACGCGGTAATTATCGTGGCCAGTACTTGCAACCCGATCACCGGGCGGAACTTTCGCCACACTCGCCGCTATCCTCGCTGCAAAACGGCGAAATTATAGCGGCTTTGGCCAAGCACGGTCAATTCTGAATTCGGCGTTTATGGGCGCAATGCCTTGATCCACATCAATATGAGCCGCCCGAGTTAAAGGTACTCGGACATGGTCTGAGCAAGGGGGCAGCGCCTATGGTAAATCGCCACGCCAGGGGCGGCCCTCGCGCACGGCCGCGCTTTCTTCGAGATGCGTCGCCGGCTGAACGCAGGACGCCGCCTGCAAGCGAGGTGACAAATGCGGATCGGCGAACTAGACTGAATAAATTATGACTTCCGAAATAAAACGGCGTCCAATCCTGCGCACGCTGGGACTCGTCGCCGCGCTTGCCGGCGGCGGCGCCCAGGCACAGGATCCGTACGCGCGCGAGCGCGCGGCCCTGCTGCAGGAGATCGCGGCCATGGCGAGGGATACGGGCGCGGAAACCGGTCGCCCGGCGTTCAGCGCGCGCGTAATGGCCGCCATGGGCAAAGTGCCGCGCCACCGCTTTGTCCCGGCGCCGTACGGGCCTCTGTCCTATGCCAACCGTCCCCTGCCCATCGGGCACGGCCAGACCATCTCCCAGCCCTACATCGTCGCTCTCATGACGGAGTTGCTCGACCCCAAACCCGGAGATGCGGTGCTGGAAATCGGCACCGGCTCCGGCTATCAGGCAGCAGTGCTGGCCGAACTGGTGGATCGGGTGTATTCGATCGAAATCATCGAGCCCGTGGGAAAAAATGCGGCAGCGTTGCTGCAGCAACTGGGTTACAAGAATATCGAAACCAGAATAGGCGACGGCTACAACGGCTGGCCGGAACGCTCACCGTTTGATGCCATCATCGTTACCGCCGCCGCGCCACAGGTTCCGCCGGCGCTGGTCGCGCAATTGAAGCCCGGCGGGCGCATGGTCATTCCAGTCGGCCGCGAGAGCGAGGTGCAGTTTCTGCATGTCATGGTAAAGCAGGCCGACGGTTCGATCTCGACCCAGCGCAGCCTACCGGTGCGCTTCGTGCCGCTTACGCGGAGCAAGTAATCGCAGGACCAGTAACCATAACCCTGATTTCGGTACGGATGCGCTTTTCATCCGTACCGAAATCAGGGTTAGCGCGCGCAAGCGCGCAATGACAGCTACGCCGACACCGATCGACGTAGGACGACACATCGAGCTGCAGTGATCGAACTTGCGCGGACGGCGGCCCGTCCGCGCGGATCGCCGATTGCGCACGGATGATGAACCCATCTGTGCGCAATCGGCGATCTTGTATGAGACCAACCCTAAGCCGATATCGCTTTAGGTTCGGGGAGTACTCGTTTCAGCCCTTGAATTTCGACAGCAGGTCGTCCAGATGCTCGTGACTGGCGTAGCTGATCACCAGCTTGCCCGCGCCCTTCTTGCCGGGTTTGATTTCGACTCTGGTGCCGAATTTTTCCGACAGTTCTTCCTCGAAGCGCAGGATGTCGCGGCTGGTCTTCAGCTTGCCCGGTTTTTTCTGCTTCGGGTTGAGGATGTCCTGCACCAGCTTCTCGGTTTCGCGCACCGACAGCCCGCGCTCGGCCACCCGTTTTGCGAGATCCTCCTGACGCCGGCCTTCCAGCGCGAGCAGGGCGCGCGCATGACCCATGTCGATGTTGCCGTCGTAGAGCAGCGCCTGCACCGATTGCGGCAGGTTCAGCAGGCGCAGCAGATTGGTAGTCGCGGCGCGCGAGCGGCCCACGGCCTCGGCCGCCTCCTGGTGCGTCATTTTGAATTCGTTGATCAGGCGCTGGATGCCGGTGGCCTGTTCCAGCGGATTCAGATTCTCGCGCTGGATGTTTTCGATCAAGGCCATCGCCAGCGCCGCCGAATCCGGCACCTCGCGGATCATTACCGGTATTTCGCGCAGGCCGGCTATTTTCGCCGCGCGCCAGCGCCGCTCGCCGGCGATGATCTCGTAGCGCCCACTGCCGAGGGTGCGCGCCAGGATGGGCTGCATCACGCCTTGGGACTTGAGCGAGTGCGCCAACTCTTCCAGGGAGGCCTGGTCCATGCGCGTGCGCGGCTGGTATTTGCCCGGCTGAAGCTCTTCGAGCTTCACTGTTTTCAGGGTTTCGCCGCCGGCGGCGGCTTCGTCCTTGGCCAGCAGCGCGTCCAACCCGCGTCCCAGTCCTTTCATTATGCTGTCCTCTCTAGGCGAGCGCGATGGCCGAGCGCGACAGCAGCTCGTCCGCCAGCGCCATATAAGCCTGCGAGCCTTTGCACGCCTTGTCCAGACTCACCGCGGGCGCGCCGTAGCTCGGCGCTTCGGCCAGGCGCACGTTGCGCGGGATGATGGTAGCGTACAGCTTGTCGCCGAAATGCTGCTGCAGTTGGGCCGAGACCTGCTGTGCGAGCGAGTTGCGCGGATCGTACATGGTGCGCAGCAAGCCCTCGATCTCGAGCCGCGGATTGAGGTGCTTGCGCACCTTGCGTATGGTCTCTACCAGGTCGCTCAAGCCTTCCAGGGCGTAGTACTCGCATTGCATCGGAATCACCACCGCCTCGGCCGCGACCAGGCCATTGAGGGTTAGCAGGTTGAGCGCCGGCGGACAGTCGAGGAGAATGAAATCGTATTCCGCCGCGATCATACCCAGGGCTGACTTGAGCCGCGTTTCGCGGTTGTCCAAATCCACCATCTCGACCTCGGCGCCGGCGAGTTCGCGGTTGGCCGGCACCAGGTCGTAGCCGCCGCTCTCGGACTTTTGCCGCACCGACTGCATGGTCGTCAGGCCGAGCAGCACCTGGTACACGGAGCTCTCCAAATTACGTTTGTCGATACCGCTGCCCATAGTTGCGTTACCCTGCGGATCGAGATCGATCAGGAGCACGCGCTTGCCGGCGCCGGCAAGGCCGGCGGCGAGATTGACGCTGGTCGTGGTCTTGCCCACCCCGCCCTTCTGGTTGGTGACGGCGAGGATGCGCGGCATCATCCTGCCTGTTCGTCCAGTCCGATCAACACCAGATGCCTCGCTCCGACGAGACCGGGGACCGCAAGCGGCAGCACCTGCCGCACTTTGCAGTCTGGCGGCAGCTTGTCGATTTCCTCATAGGGATGCAGGCCTTTCATCGCCGCGAACATCCCGCCCGGCGCGAGCAGGTGCCGCGTGCTGCGCACGAACCCGTCCATGTCGGAAAAGGCGCGCGAAATGATCGCATCGAACCTGTGCTGCGTCTGCCAGGACTCGACGCGCTCGCTGCATACCTCGGCGTTTTTCAGCTTCAGTTCTATCACCCCCTGGTTCAGAAACGCGGCCTTCTTGTGATTGCTGTCGAGCAGGGTCACGTGCTTGTCCGGATCGGCTAGCGCAAGCGGAATGCCGGGCAGTCCGGCGCCGCTGCCCACGTCCAGCAGACGCTTGGCGTGCAAATGCGGCACCACGGCCAAGCTGTCGAGCAAGTGATGGCTTACCATTTTTTCCGGCTCGCGAATCGCGGTGAGGTTGTATACCCGGTTCCATTTTCCGATCAGCGCGACGTAGTCGAGCAGGCGTTGCTGCGTGTCGCGGTCAAGCGTCAATCCCAGCGCAATCAGCCCGCGCTTCAGTTGATCGGCCGTGCTCATGCCGCAGGTCGCTCCTCGCGGGAATCGTCCAAAAGGCCGTCACCATGATTTTCGTGACCGCCTTTGGTTAGACGGGCGCGAAGGGATGCATCGCCGCGCCCGGTCGTCGTCTCGAATCCCCGCTTCATGTGCACCAAAAGCAAGGAAATGGCAGCCGGCGTCAGGCCCGAGATACGCGAGGCCTGGCCTATGGTTTCGGGTTTGTGTTGGTTGAGTTTTTGCTGCACTTCCTTGGACAAGCCGCGCACTGAGCCGTAATCGAGATCGCGCGGCAGCGCGGTTGCCTCGTGTTGCTCACGCCACAGCACTTCGTCGTGCTGGCGGGCGATATAGCCGTCGTACTTGATCTGGATCTCGACCTGTTCAGCCACCACCGGGTCGACGGCAGCCTCGCCGGAACCCGGCAGGGACATGAGGCTAGCGTAGCTTACGTCCGGGCGGCGAAGCAGTTCAGTAAGCGCGTACTCTCGTTCCATGCCTTTACCTAAAACCCTCTCCGCGTCGACTAGCGGCAAGAGCTTAGGGTTGATCCAGGTCGATTTGAGCCGCTCGAGTTCCCTCGCAACGGCTTCGCGCTTGCGTTCGAAGGCTTCCCAACGCGGGCGATCAATCAGGCCCAGACTGCGCCCCATTTCCGTCAGGCGCATGTCTGCATTGTCCTCGCGCAGCATCAGCCGATATTCGGCACGGCTGGTAAACATCCGATAGGGTTCGGACACGCCGCGGGTGATGAGATCGTCCACCAGCACGCCGATATAAGCTTGGTCGCGGCGCGGACACCACGGATCCCGGCCTTGGACCTGCAAGGCGGCGTTGATACCCGCGAGCAAACCCTGGGCAGCGGCTTCTTCATAGCCGGTGGTGCCGTTGATCTGGCCGGCGAAAAACAATCCCGCAATCGCTTTCGTTTCCAGCGTAGACCTCAGGCCGCGCGGATCGAAGTAGTCATACTCGATGGCATAGCCGGGGCGCAGAATATGCGCCTGTTCGAGGCCCTTGATCGAGCGCACCAGCTCGAGTTGCACATCAAAAGGCAGGCTGGTCGAGATGCCGTTGGGATAGAACTCGTTGGTGGTGAGGCCCTCGGGCTCGAGGAAAATCTGATGACTCGCCTTGCCCACGAAGCGGTGGATCTTGTCTTCGATGGAAGGACAATAGCGCGGGCCTATGCCTTCGATCATGCCAGTGTACATGGGCGAGCGGTCGAGGCCTCCGCGGATGATCTCGTGGGTGCGCGCA
>JACRAS010000095.1 GCA_016234705.1 Betaproteobacteria bacterium
ATCGAGGTCTTCCAGCTCTTCGACCAGAAGTGCTCATACGTGCCGTGCACGCCCCACGCCGTGACCAGCTCGATTGACGAGCCAACAGTAGGGCCGACCACGCCGTCGACAGCCCAGCCGTAGCCAACGCCGCCACCCTGGAACTTGTTGAAGATCGTGCCGGCCTGACTGACGTAGCCCTGCGCGCCCTTCGCATAGTCACCTTGCAGCCAGAACGTATCGCCCGGGCCGGTAGGCACATTCAGCTTGATGCCAGCACCCAACGCATAACCCCAGACGTCGGAGGGATGGTTTGAGTTGGTCGCAGCGTTAGCACCATAATACTGAGCGCCAACCAGATGCAGGGCGCCCATCAACTGGGCAGAACCCCAGGCCTGGTCGATACGCAGGTTGCCGACGATGTCCGGAACCTGTGGGGCATGGTAGTCGGTGGTCGGGACGGTGCCGAAGGTAGCAGCAGCGTTACCCGCAAGTGCCACACCCGTGTCGATGACCAGACCGCGCCGCAAGTTGTTGTCTTCGATCGAGATCGAAGCCGAGAACCCGCTGCCGAACTGCGCAGTATAGGCAACCGCCCAAGGACCAGCCGCGCCGGCGTTTGAACCAACACGATAGTTGGCGAAGCCGTATGGCGCGAACGAGTGGAAGTCGTAGAACGAGTTCCCCAAGCCCATCGTGAATCCGGCCAACTGGATGAACGCCGCGTCGGTGGCGGCCACGTCAGTTGTGGAGTCCGTGTTCTGGAGCTGGATCGACATATACGAACGCAGCGTGCCGTACTCGGTCTGATTGCGAGCGTCCGCAGTCAGGTGAGCGCGAGACAGGAAGCCGTAGTTCTGCGTCAGGCGGTTCTGCGCACCCTGGGCGCCGCCCATGATGTCCGCAACGCCACGAGTGGTAGCGCCAGTTTCGATTTGCTGGCGGACATAGCCACCGATTTTCAAGCACACATCGGTGCCCGGGATGTAATAGAACCCCGCACCGTACAGACTGCAAATCTTCACGTACTGGACCGGCTTGGCCTTTACGGGAAGATCGGCGGCCTGCGCCCCAGTCATCGCAACGAGACCCGCTGCGGTGCCCAGGAGAAGGCTTTTCACCATCTTCATCTTGAACCTCCAAACATTGTTAATCTTGAGAGGGTTCCGTATCCGCCCAGTGCGACCGCACCGAAGGAACTTCCCCTTGCTCCCCGCTTCCTGAAAAACTTTTCGCATCGAACATCGATACGATCGGCCCAAACAGGCAGCACGACACGGGGATGCCCCCCTCCGTCGCACCACGGACATTAGCTGATGAGGCCTACCACGCAACGAAGAAGCGCCCTTCCCACAGGCCTTTTGGGCACTTTTCGGCCAAGTGTTGCGTAAAAATCACGCAGTGCATAGCTGAGGTCAGACGTCGTACCCTCATTGCAGAGCAAAGCGTTATTATCTTTTAAAAACAGTGGCTTATACATATTTCTCGGCGAACGAAGGACTAACTTTTTACCGTTGCAACCACCGAAATCGGAAAAAGGTGTCCTCGGGCATCCATTGGAGCAAAGCTCGATGACCCCATCAGCATTAACCATGGAGGCGTCGGCTGGACCGGTCAAAAACCGATTCGGAACTCGCTTCCGGCGTTCGCCCGCCTTCGCCCTTCGGGCTACGACGGGCACCAGTCTACGTAAGGCCTTGCCCGCCGCAGTTTTAGCGTAGGCAGGTGGCGGAGCCGGAGGGATTCGAACCCAAAGGCCCCAGCTTCACTGGGGTCGTCCCTGCGCGAGGCGTCGCGCTAAGCGCGCCGCCGCGCGCTGAAAATCGAGGGTTCGAATAAATCAAGCTTTTAGATTGGCGGAGCCGGAGGGATTCGAACCCTCGATACGCCTTTAGAGCGTATAACGGTTTAGCAAACCGCCGCCTTCAGCCACTCGGCCACAGCTCCGTTGTCAGGCAAGGCGTATAGATTCTGCATTCGGCGGTCAAACCGTTCGGGCCGGCGCCGTTTCATGTCGTCTGCGCATAAATTGTACTTGAAACCGCGCGGCGAAGGCGGCACGTGAACCGCCACCGGCCCGCAATGGCCGCGTTCGACATCGGATCTCGGATGAAATGCAAGCAGCGCCGCGCTCCGCCAGCGGTGCAACGATCTTGCCGAAGCCGTGCGGCTGTACAAGCGCCTGCTGCAGCTCAAGCCCGATCGGGCATCAAGGCCTTCCTCGCCGAGCATGGCCAGAAATTCTTCGGCTTCGAAATTAGCCGGCCGGTCTGCAAGAGCACCGCGACCTGTTCGCGCGCAACGGCTGATCGCTCAGCGATCTCGTGCGCTGGCACGCGGAGGAGACCGCACATCCCGACACCTTCGCCGCCATGTATCAATTCTGGCTGCAGAAACCCCGATCGCTAAAGGCATTACCGGCAAATAAAATTCACCCGAGCGCGAACTAGGACACCCGGCGGAGGGTTAACCAGGCTGACATAAACCCGGCAAGGAGACGTCCGATGCGCAAACTCCTGACAGCGACGATGGTTGCGGCCGCAGCAGCGGTCTCGATGCCCACGGCCGGCAGTGCCGATCCTTACAAATGGTGCGCTGTCTATGGCGGCGACGCCGGCGGCGCGACCAATTGCGGCTTCACCACCATCGAGCAATGCCGAGCGACGGTGCATGGCATGGGCGGCTTCTGCGAACCCAACCCAAACTACACCGGTCCCGCCGAGCAGCCGGCCAAGCGGGCGCGCAAAGACCGCAACAATTGAACGGCAACGATCGACTACGTTGCATTGACGAGCGCGACGGCTCGTGCGCAATTTCATCGCCGTGCAGTCACCCCGATTCAACATCGCACAGGCCATGCAGGAGGCCGTCGCCCTGCACCGGCAGAATCGGCTGCGCGAGGCGGAAAAAATCTATGGCCGCGTGCTCAAGGCCGCGCCGGACACGTTCGACGCGCTGCATCTGCTCGGCGCTATCAAGGCGCAGAATGGACAGATGGGCGAAGCGCTGCGGCTGATCCAGGCAGCGCTCAAGCTCAATCCGCGTGCCACCGACGCCTGGATCAATCTGGCCAACGTCATGCACGCGCTCAAGCGCGACGCCGACGCGCTCGATTGCCTCGACAAGGCGCTGGCGATCGACCCCAGCGACCTGCACGCCTTGCAAAATCGCGGCTCCGCTCTGCTCACGCTCAAACGGCCGCAGGAAGCGCTCGCCTGCTTCGAGCGGGTCGTGCAGCGCGCGCCGCGCAACGACGAAGCTTTGCTCAATCGCGGTGTCGCGCTGGCAACGCTTGAACGGCACGCCGAGGCGCTCAAGGATTTCGACGCCGCACTTGCACTTGCGCCCGCTCATCCCGACCTGCACTACAATCGCGGCAGTGCGCTCTCGCAGCTCAACCGCCATGTCGAGGCGATCGCCGCCTTCGATCGTACGCTCGCCGCCGTCCCCACTCACACGCGCGCCTGGAACAATCGCGGCCTGGCGCTGCAAGCGCTCAACCGCAATGCGGAAGCGGCGGAGAGTTTCGGCAAGGCGCTCGCGCTGCAAAAAGATTATGCCGACGCCCATTTCAATCTGGCGCTGGCGCTGCTGACGCAGGGCGATTTGGCACGCGGCTTCGCGCAATACGAATGGCGCTGGCGGCGCAGCGGCATGACCGATACGCGGCGCCGTTACGGTCGCGCGCTCTGGCTCGGCGAATTTCCGCTTGGCCGCAAGACCATCCTGCTGCATGCCGAACAAGGCCTGGGCGACACCATCCAATTCGCCCGCTATGCGCCGCTGTTGGCGCGCGCCGGCGCCCGCGTCGTGCTGGAAGTGCAGCCCGAGCTGAAAACGTTGCTCTCAGGTCTGGAAGGCGTCGCCGCTTGCCATGCGCGCGGCGACAGTTTGTCCGCCTTCGACCTGCATTGTCCGCTTGGCAGCCTGCCACTGGCTTGCAAGACCGCGACAGTCGGCATTCCGGCCGAAATTCCCTATCTGCGTGCCGACGAGCAAGGCCTCGCCAAATGGCGGCCGGCGATCGAAGGGCTGGCGGG
>JACRAS010000083.1 GCA_016234705.1 Betaproteobacteria bacterium
GCCTGAGCGGTTGCGGGTGTTGCGCCTTCGGCGGTGCCCCCAAGCGGATAACCTGGCTGGCACGCTCTCCCATTGGTCTGAACGGCGAGGCGAATTATGCCGGAAAGGGCGGGCGCTGACAAACAGCTAGTAGTTGTTTGGATAAAACAACACCAGACGATACCCCATCGGCCTGAGGCCGGTGGTGTTGAGGCGCAGTCTGATGCCGAGTTCGCGGTTGGGCAGCAGGCCGGTTGTTTCGCTTTCCGTCACCGGCAAATAATCTGCCGGTCTGAATATGCGGCGTGCCAGCGGTTTGTCCTGGCTGTCGTTGAGCGTGAGTTCCAGATTGGGGAAGGCTTGCGCGTAAACGGCACGGTTGCGCAGCAGGGCATTCAGGGTGATCTGGTTTGCGTGCGCGGGGTCGGCTTCGAGGTCTGATGATTCGATGCCGATCAGGTCGGTTTTTTTCGGCAGCGGCACGCTGCATTTGAGTAATCGGCAATAGCCGAGCAGCGCCGGTTTCAAGCCGGGCAGGCGCGCGGCGAGATCAACGCGGAAGAAGTAGGCGGCTTGCGCGAGCAGCGCCAGCAGCAACAGCAGCGCGGCCATCGCCCAAGGCCAGGTGTGGTGTTCGGGTCGGGATTCGCTGTCGTCCCTGTCCTGCACGATGACGACTTGTTCGGCCAGCGTCATGGGTTTCAGAACAGCAATTCTGGCGGGTGGCGGCGTTTCGGGGGCGCGAGATTCTTCAGCGGGCGGTTGTTCGGTTTGTGCGACGAGCTCATCCAGTATCGGCAACTCGAGATGCAGGTCGAGTTGTTCGGGTTCGGGGGCGAAGTTGGGGCGGGTATCGAAGGCTTGCAGGCAATGCCCGCAGCGCACCATGCCGTGATGGGCCTCCAACTGCGCCCCGGTAATTTTGAAACGGGCGCCGCAGTGCGGGCAGAGTGTGGTTCCGGAGCCGGGATAAGAGTTTTTCATACCGCTCATGGGCGCCTCATCTCAACGCTTGCGCCCCGACAGGCATGACCAGCCGCCTTCGAAAATCGGGGCGTTCAGGTCAAACCATTGTTGGTAGATATTCATCACGTCTTGCGCCTGCTCATCGAGTATGCCGGACAGCACGATCTGTCCGCCTTGCCGCGTCGCGTTTGCCAGCAGCGGCGCGAGCAAGCGCAGCGGGTTGGTCAGGATGTTCGCCACAACCAGATCATAAGTTGCCAGATCATAAGTTGATGGCATCGCATCGTCGGGCAGACAGAACCGCACATTCCCGACTTTGTTGGCGACGGCGTTATCGCGGCTGGCGCTCACCGCCTGCGAGTCTACATCAACGCCGACGGCGTGTGTAGCCCCCAGCTTGAGCGCGGCGATGGCGAGGATGCCCGAACCGCAACCGTAGTCCAGCACGCTCTCGCCGCCTTGCAAGTTGTTATCCAGCCAGCGCAGGCACAGCCGCGTCGTGGGATGGCTGCCGGTGCCGAACGCCAGGCCGGGATCGAGCACGATGTTGATGGCATCCGGGTCGCTGGGGGTATGCCAGGTCGGCACGATCCACAGCCGCTGCGAAATACGGATCGGCTCGAACTGCGCTTGCGTCAGACGCACCCAGTCGTTGTCGGCCAGCATTTCAATGTGAAATTTGGGGAGTTGTTCGAGGCCGACGCTGCCAGCGGCTTCGCGCAGGATTGCTGCCACGTCGCGGTCATTGTCGAACAGCGCGCTGACGCGGTTGTGCTGCCACACGCCGGGCGACACTTCGCCCGGCTCGCCGAAAATCGCCTGCTCGTCCGGCGTGTCGGCATCGGCATCCAGAAGGTCAACCGACAACGCGCCGAGATCGAGCAATGCTTCGCTCAGCGCCTCGGCGTGGGCGGCGTCGGTGTCAACGACCAGGCTTAGCCAGGGCATTATTTACCTTTAGCACGCTCAGCCAAACGCTCTTCCAAGTAATGAATGCTGGTGCCGCCGCGCATGAAAGCGGCGTCCTGCAGCAATTCGCGGTGCAGCGGGATGTTGGTCTCGATGCCTTCCACCGCCATCTCCGATAAGGCGGTGCGCATCCGCGCCATGGCTTGCTCGCGCGTGTCGCCGTAGGCAATGATTTTGCCGATCATCGAATCGTAATGCGGCGGCACGAAATAGTTGGCATAGACATGCGAATCTACGCGGATGCCGGGCCCGCCGGGCATGTGCCAGGTGGTGATGCGTCCGGGCGAAGGGGTGAATTTGTAAGGGTGCTCGGCATTGATGCGGCACTCGATGGCATGCCCCCTGAACTCGATGTCGCGCTGCTTGAACGGCAGTTTTTCATTGGCGGCGATGCGGATCTGCTGCTGCACGATGTCAATGCCGGTGATCATTTCGGTGACCGGATGTTCGACCTGCACGCGGGTGTTCATCTCGATAAAGAAGAACTCGTCGTTCTCGTAGAGGAACTCGAACGTGCCCGCGCCGCGATAGCCGATCTTGCGGCAGGCTGCAGCGCAGCGTTCGCCGACCTTGTTGCGCATTTTTGCGTCGAGCAGCGGGGCGGGCGCCTCTTCCAGAATCTTCTGGTGGCGGCGCTGCATCGAACAATCGCGCTCGCCCAGATAAACCGCGTTGCCGTGCTGGTCGGCCAGTATCTGGAATTCGATGTGGCGCGGGTTCTCC
>JACRAS010000012.1 GCA_016234705.1 Betaproteobacteria bacterium
GCGGCATTCTCCATGGCGGTCACCATCATCGGCGTGGCGAATACCTTCGGCAATGCGGCGTCCTTGAACTGATTGGCAAGATGCGCCGGCGTCACCCGCAGTGTGTAGCTTCCCTTGGCTCCCACCGGTATCGGACGCATGCGTTAGCTCCCAACGGGCCGCACATGATTGATCGCCGGCGCCAGGATGACCAGCAGAATTCCGCAGGCCGCGATCGGCGCGAAGGCGAAACTGGCGACGCCGCTGAGATCCCAGGCCATTCCGCTGATCACCGGCACGATCACCGCGCAACTATAGCTGATCGTGAACATGGCGGCGGTTACGCGATGTACGTCATCGGGCGGGCTGAGCAGCGGCGGTAGCGCCAGCACCAGGATCAGAATCGCGGCGGCAGCGAAACCTTGCACGGTGGCCGCCACCACGATCCAGACGCCAGTACCGAATACGATACCGACGGTCGCGATCACGCACAGCAGTCCGCAGACCACATACGGCCAGGCTTTGCGCTCCAGCCGGCCGGCGATGGCGAGCAGCAGGAATGACGCCGGTAACTGGCCGGCATTGAGGCCGGACAGCGCGGCGCTGATCCATTCGCCCTGGCCGTTGCTGCGCAGGTAATCGGGTAGGAAGGCGTTGGTCGCGAAATAGGTGGCGTTGATGGTGCCGAGCATGATGCCGAGGCGCCAGATCAGCGTATCGCGCCAATCCGGCCACCAACGCCGTCGTATCGGCGATGATCCATTCGCGTCCGGCGGCGGCGGCGCCAACACCAACACCAACAACGCGATGATTGCGACCGGCACGCTCCACGCCACGAAGCCCCATTGCCAGCTGCCGCCGACCATCGGCAGCACGAGCGGCAGCATCAAAGAGACGGGGATGAGTTCACCGATCAGCAGGCCGTTGGTATAGACCGCGGTGGCAAAACCGATGCGATGCGGCAGCCAGGCGCGGACGGTCGTTGGCATCGTGACCTGCATGATGGCGACGCCCGCTCCCATGGCGACGGTCATGGCATAGAGCCACGCAATATCCGGCAGGGCGCCGCGCAACGCGCCGCCGATAGCGGTGAGTGTAAGGCCAACCACCAGCGCCGCGCGCACGCCAAGATGGGCGATCAGCAGCGAACCCGGGACGGCGGCGAATGCAAACAGCATCGACGGCAGCCCGGTGAGAATGCCGATTTCGGTCGCGCTCAGATTCAGTTCGTCGTGGATGAGCGGAATGACCGGCGGCACCGCCAATATGGTTAGGCGCAGACCGGTGCCTGCGAGCCATAGCAGCATGAGTGAAGTCAGGAAACGCGCCTGCGACCGAGCGTCGCTGGGGTTATGCATCGACGAATTCGGCATTGCGGAGAGGTTGCTGCAGACGTGACAAGATCCCGGTCTTTTCGAGGGCGGGATACCATAGACTGGGGCACCACGCACGGAGCGCCGCGAATCGGTCTGTCATAATGGAAGACGCGACAATTCCAAACGAGAATAAGCGGTTGTACGCTATCGGCGATATCCATGGTCGGTTGGATTTGCTCGACCGTGCTATCGCCGCGATCGAGCGCGATGTCGAAGCGCATGGTTCCGATGCGCTGACGGTTACGCTCGGCGACTACATTGACCGGGGCCCCAAGTCACGCGGCGTGATTGATCGGCTGATCACCAATCCTTTTCCAACGTCGCACATCGCGCTCAAGGGCAATCATGAATTGCTGCTCGAATCCTTTCTCGCCGATCCCGCGGTCGGCCAGCATTGGCGCCGGCTCGGCGGGTTGGAAACCCTGCATTCCTACGGCGTGCCGGTCGGTGGGCTCATGGTTGGAAAGAATTATGATGAAGCTGCCAACCGGCTGCGCGAGGCGCTGCCGACAGAACATGTGAAATTCCTCGAATCGCTGCAGACCTCGCACATCCACGGCAAGTATTTTCTGTGCCATGCCGGGGTGCGGCCGGGTATCCCTTTGGACCGACAGAGCGAAGACGATTTGTTATGGATCCGCGATGAGTTTCTGAGCAGCAAATTGAATTTCGGCAAGATTGTCATTCATGGTCACACCCCGGTGGAGGCACCAGACGTGCTACCAAACCGCATCAATATTGACACCGGTGCGTTTGCGACTGGGCGCTTAACATGTGTGGTGCTGGATGAAAGCGGGCATCGCTTCCTTGCCGTGTGAGATCAATCGAAGTATAATTAAATATATTTGTTCCCAGTATGGTTCAGTCGCGAGAACTTTTTTAAGGTTCGCGGCGAAGCAGGGACTGCAAAGCCTACGATATGCTGATCGATCTTCCGGAGCAGGCCCGGATGCTCTTCTCGCCGATAAGGCTTACGACACCGACGCGATCCGAGCCGACTTGAAAGAGCGCGGGATCAAATGCTTCGCGCTACGAGGAAATCCCAAAAATGAAATTGCAAGGTTCTCGGCTCCTCGAGCCCCGAAATCATGCGTTCTAAAATTGGTCAAGATCCTGAAAACAGAGTCGTACTCAATCGGTTAGCCGTTGTTCACGGCCGACGAGTTGGAACGCAGGCGTGATCGGGAAGATCTCGCAGGACGCCTGCCTTGGCGGCAGGCGCGAGCGGTTTCAACTCACCCTTCTGGGCGCAGGCCGCTTTTACCTGGCCCCGCGCTTTTTCGATGTCGCGCGCTTTGGCACGACGGGCGGGGGAGGCGGCTCAACTACGTTGATTGCCAGTGCAGAGCATGTTGCCGATGACCAGCAAGCCATGGACATTCCATGATCGCTGCAGGACAGCTGGGTAATCCCGTTACCGCCGCGCTGGCTTGCAAGGAAAATGAGCCGGTCTGTGGCCGCTTGGCGGGTCCCATCACATTCCGTGGCAGTAATTTGCTCTATGGGAGCCCCGTAAGGGGGCATTGTGTCATAAATTTTGACGCTCTGTCTTGCGGAGGCCAATTGCATCGAATCGACCGGAGGCGGCCGAACATTCGTACAAGCACCAATAAGTATGAAGGCCCCGACTACGACAGGGATTACAAGGAGCTTACGCATCACACTACCTCCCCAGCTGCCCCATGATCGCCTATTGGCAGGCAACTGGCAAACTCTCTCGGCGCGGATAACATTTACCTTGCGCCGAGGCAGGCTTCGCTTTCTCGAAACTAGGCAAAAATTGTTTGTCGAACACGGCTATATTTCGTTCTAGAAGGGTCTGTGAAACCCAGATTGGATCGAACTTAAGCTGATCGGTCGTGCCACTCACCCTGTATCGTCTCGCTCAACCGGTAATGTGCAGCTCATTCTACCATGGCCGGTAGGATGCCTGGAATGCCCGACAAATTGTGCTGGTAGTAACGGTGGATGATGGCAGTTGCGGATGACAATCAACCGAACAGCGCGACATTCGCAGCCGAGCTGCGGTTATTTGTGCGCGATTTTGCGTCCTTTGCCGGTCGCAAGGGCATCGCCGCGGCGATTTTCGTGGCGCTCGGAGCGTTGCTCGAGGGCTTGAGCCTTATCCTCCTCGTCCCGCTGCTCGCAATCGTGATCGGATCGGCTTTGCCGTCCGGCAGGCTCGCCCGGGCGGCGGCGGCCGGGTTCGACCTGTTTGGGGTGGAAAGCCCGCTTGGGCAACTGACGTTGCTCCTCGCGCTTTTCGGCGCACTCATGATCGTGCGTGCCGTGATCCTTTACATTCGCGATGTGTCGGTCGCCGAGCTGCAAACAAGGTTCGTCGAGGGGACACGATTGCGCATTGCGGAACACCTCGCCGCCGCGCAATGGGACCAAGTTGTGCGACTGCGCCATGCACGGATCACGCAGCTGATGAGTGGCGACATTCAGCGCATCGGCTCGGCGGCCTTCCTCCTCCTGCGATGCATCGTTTCCGCCGCAATGCTGCTCGCGCAATGCAGTCTGGTTTTCCTGTTGGCGCCGATTCTGGCCGGCCTGGCGCTCGGTTTTTTCACCATCAGCGCTATCGTGCTTTTGCCGGTCATTCGCCGGGCGCACGTGTTTGGCGCTATCGTGACCGGGACGAATTTGTCGCTGCTGGACTCGACCGCGCAATTTCTTGGCGGGCTGAAGCTGGCGGTGAGCCAGAATCTGCAAAAGAGTTTTGTCATCGAATTTCGGCAAAGCGTGCACGAGCTGACCCGCCGGCAAGTCGCGTTTACGCGCAAGCAGACCAACAGCCGGCTTGCGCTGTCGACGTTATCGGCGTTTGCGGGCGGATTGCTGGTCTTGGTCGGGTTCGGCGCATTCCAAGTTGCGCCGGCGACGCTGATAACGCTGCTCCTCATCATTGCGCGGATGGGCGGGCCCGCCGATCAAATTCAGCATGGCATCCAGCAGCTCGCACACACCCTCCCGGTCTATGGCAAGATCAAAGCGCTCGAACGGGAACTGGCCGCGATTCCGCGCGGGCAATCCGAGCACGCGGACACGGCATCACTGCCTGAGGGGCCAATCGTGTTCGAGAATGTTTCCTTTCTTCATGCGGCCGACGACGGCGATGGAGGATCGGTGCGCGGCGTTCGCAATATCGGTCTCAGCATTGAGCCCGGCGCGTTCGTCGGTATCGCCGGCCCATCGGGCGCCGGCAAGACGACATTCGCGGATCTCGTGGTTGGACTTTATCCTCCAGAGCAGGGGCGGATCGCGGTTGCTGGCATCGGGCTGGAAGGTGCAGCGCTGGTCGCGTGGCGCGATCGCGTCGGTTACGTCTCACAGGATCCTTTTTTGTTTCACGATACGGTCCGCCGAAATCTGGCCTGGGCGAACGCGCAAGCGAGCGAGGCGGACATGTGGGAAGCACTTGAGCTCGTGGGCGCCGACGAACTAGTCCGCCGCATGGAGCTTGGGCTCGAAACCGTCGTGGGCGAGCGCGGCACGCTTGTTTCCGGCGGCGAACGCCAGCGCATCGCGCTGGCGCGGGCGATCTTGCGAAAGCCGCGGTTATTGGTGCTCGACGAAGCCACCAGCGCGATCGACGTCGCCAGCGAGCGGGACATTCTTGAGCGGCTGCGCGCGCTCAAACCACAGCCAACCATCGTGATTATTGCACACCGAGCCGAGAGTCTTGCGCTCTGCGACCGCGTGTTCCAGTTTGACGCCGGCCACTGCGTCTAACGCATGATTCGGAGAGATCGGAGACAGGCAAATACTCGGTCAGGCCGAGTGTCGGCTGTTTTGGATGCGCATCATTAAGGTATCGGTAACCATCGCGGGTCATGGGATATGCTGCCGAGAATCGCGTTGTTTATGATGCGCGGCCGTTTGAAAGGACCCTTATGAGCGATGAGCCGGGGATAAAGAATTGGGATCTGCGGACGCTTGCCGGCAATTGCATTGCCTAAAAATTGGTCATTTTAATTCGAAGCAAAAACCGAATATCGAAATTAACTCTTGGCGTCGATCATTAGCGTACGCTCATCGAGCGGATAGTGATTATCGATCGCGTTGCGCATGCACGGCGAGTTCTCGGCGCACCAGATCAGTCAGTGAATCTGCCGCGGCATCGAATTTGATCCCGCGGATATTGAACGCGGTGGCGGCAGCGATGTCGTCGTCCTTGTCGCCGATCAAGAAGCTGCGGCCGAGATCGATCGGCCATTCCCGTGCGGCTTGCTCGAGCATGCCGGGGCTGGGCTTTCGGCAGCGGCATCGCACGGCAAATTCCTTCACCGCGCCTTCGGGATAATGCGGGCAATAGTAGAACGCATCGATATGGGCGCCGTGCGCTCGCAGCGCGTTCCGCATATAGGCGTGCAATTGCTGCACGGCCGCTTCCCCGTAATAGCCACGGGCGACGCCGGATTGGTTGCTGATGACGATCGCGTAATATCCGGCCTCGTTCAACATACCCAGGGCTTCCGGTGCGCCGACGATCCATTCCAGTTGGTCGGGCCTGTAAATATAGCCGTGATCGACATTGAGCACGCCGTCGCGATCGAAAAATGCCGCCGGACGTTTGCCCTGGTCGATGCGCAAGATTTCTCACTCCGCCTTTCTCAAGGGACAAATTTAGCGATATAAGCGGCGAAACATGGCTGGACAAAAGCCACCTGTCCAGCCCAGCACACGCAAGAGAGCCCATGGCCCAGCCGCTGTTGTTCGATCTGCGAGGCAAGCGCGTCTACGTTGCCGGCCACACGGGCATGGCGGGCTCGGCGATCGCGCGGCGACTTGCCGGAGAAGGCTGCGAGATTCTCACGGCAGGTCGCCAGATGCTTGATCTAACCCAGCAGTCCGACACCGAGCGCTGGCTTGAGCGGATAAAGCCCGATGCGGTGTTTCTCGCCGCCGGCCATGTCGGCGGCATTTTCGCCAACGATACGTTCCCGGCTGATTTCATCGCCGATAATCTGGCGATCGGTCTCAACGTCATTCGCGGCGCGCACAAGGTCAGGGTCAAGAAGCTGTTGGCACTCGGCTCATCCTGCATCTATCCGAAATTCGCACCGCAGCCGATGTCGGAAGATGCCCTGCTGACCGGCACGCTCGAGCCAACCAACGAATGGTATGCAATCGCCAAGATCGCGGTCATCAAACTGTGCGAAGCCTACCGCAAGCAGCACGGCGCCGATTTCATCTCGGCGATGCCGACCAATCTGTACGGCCGCGGCGACAATTACCATTCGAAGAACAGCCATGTCCCGGCCGCGCTGATCCGCCGCTTTCACGAGGGAAAATTGGCCACCGTACCAGCGGTGACGGGTGGGGGCACCGGCAGACCGCGGCGGGAGTTTCTCTGCTCCGACGATCTCGCCGACGCCTGCGTCTTCCTGATGAAGTATTATTCCGACCTGCAGTTTCTCAATGTCGGGACCGGCGAGGACGTCACCATTGCCGACTTCGCGAACGAAGTCGCAAAGATCGTCGGCTACAAGGGTAAGCTCGCGTTCGATACCTCGCGGCCCGACGGTCCGCCGCAGAAGCTGCTCGATGTTTCGAAAATAAAAAAGCTCGGCTGGTCGCCGAAGACCCGACTGCATGACGGTCTCGCCATCGCCTATGCCGATTTTCTGGCCGGCGGCGGCCGCGCGACCGGCTAGACCCGAAACGATCAGGCCGAAGGACCGTGCGCGAGCGTTTCGGCTTCGATGTTTTTGACCGAACGCCATCGATACCCGCTGGCAACCCAGACGATTCCGCCGACGGTGCCTGCGCCCAAGGTCGCGGCGCCAAAAAGAATTGAAACGATCAGGCCATCGCTTTCCGCTAGGCCGGCGTAGGAGAATGCGAGGATCATCGCACTTTCGCGCACGCCCCATCCGGCGATCGAGACCGGAATCGTCGCAATCAGGATCACCGGCAGCACCAGAAACAAGACATGCACGAAATCGACCGAGGCATGCGCGGCCAGGGCCGCGCCCCAGGCC
>JACRAS010000086.1 GCA_016234705.1 Betaproteobacteria bacterium
AGCTGTTGGACGTGCTGCACGAGCTGGTGGAGACCGGCAATTCGGTGGTGGTGATCGAGCACAATCTGGAAGTGATCAAGACCGCCGACTGGATCATCGACCTCGGCCCGGAAGGCGGCGACGGCGGCGGCGAGATCGTCGCCCAAGGCACGCCGGAGGATATCGTGAAGGTGAAACGTTCTTATACGGGCGAGTTTTTGAAGCCGGTGCTGGCGCGGCGCGAGAACAAGCGCAAGAAGGGCGTGCAGGCGGCGGAGTAACTATCGCCCTCCCCCTTGTGGGGAGGGTCGACCGCCGAAGCGCTCCACGCGAAGGCGGTCGGGGTGCGGGTAGCGATGATCAACCCGACTTCCCTCCATCGCAATTTATGGTAGTAATATTGCCATGACCATGGACGTCGAAGCCGAGATTCGCAAGCGCCGCGTCGGCGAGCTCGAAGGCTCGTTCGGATTCCTGACCGAACAGGTCCAGGGCGTGCATAAGGACCTGCTTCGATTTGAAGAGAAGGCCGACAGAAAATTGCAGGACCACGACGCCCGGTTTGATCGACTCGACCGGGACCTCAAAGGATTTCGCACCGACATGCCCAAAATCGTCGGCGACACGATGCGTGAAGTGCTGCGCGAGCAACGCGGCAAGCCGTGATGCGGCCATAACCCGGACCAGACGACATTTCATTCACGAAGGCAAATACGCCGCCGAAACAACCGTAGCCGGATTAAGCGCAGCGAAATCCGGGATGTGTTTGCCCCGCATTTCGCTTCGCTCAATGCGGGCTACAGGCTGACGCCGAAATAGTCCTGCGGCAAACGCGCGCCGCTCAGCGCAGCGCGGACGATGCGCCGGCAAGTTTGCGCGATATATCTGCCACCGGATAGCCCGCCCGCGCGAGCCCTTCGCGACAGGTGACCGCCGGCGGCAGGCTTCTGATCATGGCCCAGGTCGAGCCCTGCAGCATGAGCTTCATCGCGTGCAGGCAACTGCGCTTATAGTTGGCAACCATGTTGCCGTCATTGACGACGTTGCGGCACAGCGACGCCTCCTCGCCGGGCAAATGTTTGCACGTCGCCAACATGGCGTCGCGCTCGCGCGGCTCAAGACTGACCAGCGAGAACGAATAAGCCGGCCATGCCGCGGCAAGCAACAGCGCGACCACAACGCAAGCGATGATGTTTCGGACCACCGGCCTCTCCCGAATTTTCCCAGCGTGCGCGCACTATACATAAGATCGCCGCCGCACGATTCATTTCCCGCGGCGAGCGGAAGTTTTTTCCGAGTTCCGTTAATTTGCAAAATGGAACTTGGTCTGCGCCGCGCGCCGACGCGATGCCGGCGTCACTGCACCGAGTTCCAACGCGCAGGCGGACGCTGTTAATCATGCACGAAGGCGGAAACTCTGACTTCGCACGGGAGTTTCGGAATTGCTGCGGGAATGATCGAGCGTGGCGCGAGGAGCGCGCGGGAAACGTGGTTAAGTTAAAAGGTGAAGCGCTCTATGGCTAGATGCCTTGGGAGTCAACCGGAGAAGCATGATTGCTTCGGTCAGCCCCTCACCTCCGCCCCAACCACCAACCCACCGCCAGCAGCACCACACCCAAGGCGCCGGAGGCGAGGCCGTGCTTCATGCGGATGCGCGCGAGGCCGGTCTCGTATCCGGGAAAGAAGCTCGGCAATTGGTCGGCCGGCAGTAGAAGATAGAAAGCGGCAATAACGATCAGGGCGATGCCGAGCACATATGCGACAAGCTTCATGGAAATTCCTTCCGGTTCGAATGCGACGCCGACCCAGGCATGAAAAGCGCGGTCCGGATAAGAACCGGACGACGGCCTTGATCACAAAGGCCACCGCGCTTCCCCTCTCCCGCAAGGGGAGAGAACAGAGGCAAAGAAGAAACCGCGCGCTACCGCCCGTGCTGGATCAATTGCTGATCGGTGAGCTCCCAGTCCTGCAACAGTTCGATCGCCGCCAGCAACACCACCAAGGCGCCAAACGCGAAATGCCACATGGCCAGCGCGGTCGCGGCATAGCCGAGCACGAACGGCGAGACGATCAGCCACAGGCCGCACAGGACCGTGCCGGTTTCCTGCCAACGATGCAGATCGACAAGCGCCAACTGGGCCAGCAGCAACACCACGGCGCCGACCGCGAAGCCATTCATCATGGCCACCTGTTCGCTTTGCCCCACGAACCAAGGCCACAGCCCGATCAGCACGCCGAGCAGCATCCCGGTCCAGTCTTCCCAGTCGCTGTGCACTCCAAGGAGCCGATTTCCGGCCATGGTTCCCTCCGTGCAAGAAGCCCCCAGCGCGACTACAGCCATTCCGGCCGAATCATCGAGCCGTATGAGCGTAACGTCCTCTCTACAACTAAAGTATTAGACGGCCTTGATCTAGCGCAAAATGGCTATTTTCGGTCCCGCTGGCCGCATTTCCTTCTCCCCGCAGGCGCGGAGAGGGTCGAAATAAGGGGGATTCTAGAACCGATTAAACCTGCGGTTGCGGTGACCAAAGCCCACCTATGCTCTTCCCGCATGCGGGGCGAGGTGAAAGCAGGCGAAGTGAAAGCGGGTTACGCCGCCTTCGCGCCCAACTCCTTGTCCTTCGCTTGCGCGCGCTGCGCCGCCGGGCGCGCCGCGATGCGCGTGGCATAGTCGAGAAATTCCTTCCGCTCCGGAAGCATCTTGAACATCATGCCCCAGCGGATATTGGCGCCCACGATCACGTCGGCGGCGGTGAACTGCTCGCCCATCAGCCACGGGCCTTTCGCCACGGCTTGCGCCACCACGTTCATCACGGTGTCGAAATCGCCATAGCCGAGCATACCGCGGCGCGCCGCCTCCTTGCGCGGCGCTGCGCGGTCGATCACCGCCGGCTCGATGCAGCTCGGTCCGAAGAACAGCCATTTGAGATAGACGCCACGCCGCGGGGTACCGATCGGAATGGCGAGCTTGGCGTCGGGAAATTCGTCGGCCAGATAAGTGCAGATCGCGGCCGCCTCGGTGATCACGGTGTCGCCATGCTTGAGCGCCGGCACCTTGCCCATCGGGTTGATGGCGAGATAGTCGGGCTTCAGATTGTCGCCTTCGCTCAGGCGCAGCAGCTTGAGGTCATAAGGCTGGCCCAGCTCTTCCAGCATCCACAGCACGATGGACGAGCGCGACGGCGAAGCGTGATAGAGCGTAAGGTTGGCCATGGGACACCTTGTAAACGTGGCGGTTGCAAACGATTTTACGGCTGGAGCATGATTGTGCAGGGAAAGTGACCATGTCCAATAACGTTCGCGACAATACGCAACGCCACCGCTTCGAGCTTGAGACGGACGGTCACATCGCCTTCTCCGAATACAAACGCGCGGACGGCGTGCTCACCATCATGCACACCGAGGTGCCGGCGGCGCTCGGCGGCAAGGGCGTCGGCTCGGCGCTGGTGCGCGGCCTGTTGGACATCGCCCGCGCACAAGGCCTCAAGGTGGTTCCGAAATGCCCGTTCGTCGCCGGCTACATCGACAAGCACCCGCAATACGCGGATTTGCGGAAGTAGCCTGGCGCTAGCGACAAATATGGTCGAGCAAATCCGCCAGTAGCGCGGGACAGGTGATGTGCGGATTGTGACTGGCGTCGATCTCGCTCACGCCCCAGCCCTCGCGCTGAGCGCGTTCATAGAAGCGGCGGAAGCGGTCATCGGGCGGATGACGGCTGCAGTAGATGTAATGGCGCGGCACGGTGAGCGGCCCGCGTCGCAACGTCAGTTTCTGTTCGAAGGTCTTTACCGGCTGCGGCACCCGGCGCGGCTCGCACCAGGCGCGGTCCTGCGCCGGCGTATCGGGCGGCATCGGTCCGGGCGGAATTCCCCAGCCGGCCATCGGACCGCTGGTCGCCGCTTGGCGTTGCGCGCGCGAGGCCTCGGGCAACAAACTCAGGAGACTGTCGCCGTCATTCGGGGCGAAGGCATCGAGATAAATCAGCCGGGCGACGCGCTCGCGCGCGCGATCGGCGGCACCAGTCGCGACTATGCCGCCGTAGGAAGGGCCGATCAGATTGATGCCGCTCACATCCTCGACGTCGAGCACCGCGACGATGTCGGCGATGTGGGCGTCGAGGTCGATATCCGGCCGCGCCAGATGCGCGCGCTCGCCGAGACCGGTCAGCGTCGGTGTGATCAGCCGATGGCCGCGCGCCTGCATCGGCGAGTGCATTTTCGCCCACGCCCAGCCGGCGCTCCAGGCGCCATGCGCGACGACGAAGGTGGCCATTGTCCCTGCCCCTAAAATTTTTACTTGCGCGTGATCTTATCTGAAAATCGGTTTCCTCTTATCGGGATCGCGCGCTAGACACGCGGCAGCGGGCGCCCGCCTGCGGTCTTCGACGGCACCTTCACCCAGGCCTCGCCGTCGAGCACAATTTCACCGTCCACCGAGCAGGTGCAGGTGAGCCGGGCACGGAATTTCTCCGGCATTAGTTCGGCAACCGCCACAATCACCTCGACGGTTTCGCCGATCTTGACCGGAGCGCGAAAATTCAGCGTCTGTGAAATATAAATCGCACCGGGGCCCGGCAACCTAGTGCCGAGCACGGCCGAAATCAGGCTCGCGGTATAAAGACCATGCGCGATGCGGGTGCCAAACGGCGTCTTGGCGGCGAAATGCTCGGACAAATGAATCGGATTGCGGTCGCCGGTCACCTCGGCGAAGCCGACCACGTCGGACGAGGCCACGGTCTTGCGGATCCGTTCGGTCATGCCGACCGTGAGATCTTCGAACGTCAGCATTCGCAAGGTCAATAAAGTGTGCATGCTCAACGGCCCGCCGATATCTGTGCCCGGCACATCAACCACAAAACGCCGATCAGCACCACATTGAGCAATGCCAGCACGGTTAATAGGCCGATGGTCGCATTGACTCCGTTTGCTTCGATCAGCAGCGCACCGGCCGACGGCGCCAAGGCCTGTACGATCAGGCTCGGAAACGCGAGCTTGCCCATCAGTCGCGGAAACCGCAGCGGCCCGAACAGCGCCAGCGGCAGGGTGCCGCGCCCGATCCAGGAAATTCCGTATCCGGCGCCGTACAGCAGAATGATCAGCAGCAGCATGGGAAAATTGCCGGACAGCAGCAGCAGCCCGATCGCCATCAAGCTGCAGGACGCGATCATGGTCCAGATCGGGTGATAGCGATTGCCGAACAGGCGTTCGACCACCCGGGCGCCGACCTGCGCCGGTCCGAACAGGGTGCCGAGACCCACGGCAATCGCGAAGTCGACGCCCCTCGCCTGCAAGAAAATCAACAGATGCACGACCACGATCGAGCCGATGCCGGCAGCGAGCGACAGCACCACGGCAAGCAAGCCGAAGATCAGAATTTCGTTGTCGATGCGCGCCGGCTCGGCGCCACGATCGTCCTCGCCCGCCGCGGTTTTGCCATCGGCTTGCATGGACACGCGCCGCACCACCGACATCTGCAGCGGCAAGGCCACGAGCAGATGCAAGCCCGCGTAGAGAAAGCAGGCATAGCGCCAGCCGACATGCTCGATCATGAACGCACTGAGCGGCCAGCAAATGGTGCTGGCGAAGCCGCCGAACAGCGTAAGATTGGTGATGGGCTGGCGCGCCTCGGTGCCGTACATACGGCCGAGCGCGGCGAATACCGCGTCGTAAAGCCCGGTGCCCATGCCGAGGCCGATCAGGCCCCAAGCGACGAGGTAGACCGGCAAAGCTGGCGCCAGACCGACGCCGATCAAGCCCGCGGCATAAAATATCGACCTCGCCAGCAATACCGGCCGGCCGCCATGGCGATCGATGATGCGGCCGACTTGCGGTGAAATCAGCCCGGCCACCAGCAGCCCGATCGAGGTGCCGC
>JACRAS010000100.1 GCA_016234705.1 Betaproteobacteria bacterium
GGAGATGTTAATGCGGCGCACGTAGACGCGCCGCCCCGGATCGATCATTATCGTCAAAGCAACGCGCTTTGCGGCTTTGTCCAATTCGGGAACTGCGTTGGCGTTGGCGAAGGCGTAACCTTCGTTGCCCAAGCGGTCGGTGATTTTCTTGGTGCTCTCACTCAACTTTTCGCGCGAGAAGGTCTCGCCTGGTTTCGACTGGATCAGCCGGCGCAATTCGGCCTGCGGCAGAAGCATCTCCCCGCCGAGGCCGACATCCGAGACGGTGTATTTATCGCCTTCGGAAATATTGATCGTGATGTAGATGTCCTTCTTGTCAGGCGTGATCGATACCTGTGTCGACTCGATATTGAACTCGAGATAACCGTTGTTGAGATAGTGCGAGCGCAACGTTTCCAAGTCACCGGACAATTTCTGCTTCGAATACTGATCGTTCTTGGTGTACCAGGTCATCCAACCCGGCGTCTGCAGGACGAATAGTTGCAGCAGATCCTTTTCCTTGAACGCCCGGTTGCCGACGACGTTGATCTCGCGAATCTTGGTTACATCACCTTCGGTGATGGAAAAACTGACGCCCACGCGATTGCGCTCGAGCGGCGTAACCGTGGTGACCACGCTGGCGCCATAGCGCCAGCGCGCCAGGTATTGGCGCTTGATCTCCTGCTCGGCCTGATCGAGTAGCGCCTTGTCCAGCGACCGGCCTTCGGCCAGGCCGATTTCGCGCAATCCCTTGCGCAATGCATCTTTATCGAATTCCTTGTTGCCGATGAAGTCGATCTGCGACACGGCCGGGCGCTCCTCGACCATTACGATCAGCACATCGCGCTGGACTTCCAGTCGCACGTCCTTGAAAAAACCGGTCGCGAACAGGGCTTTGATCGCCGCGGCGGCCTTTTCATCGGTCATGGTTTCGCCGACTTTGACCGGGAGATAGCTGAATACCGTGCCAGCCTCGATGCGCTGGATACCCTCCACGCGGATGTCACGCACCACGAAAGGATCGAATGCTTGCGCGGCGCCAGCACACAAGCACAGAAAGGCGACGACCAGATGTCTGATCATGTTCGGGCTTAGCCGGAGATCAAGCGGTTAATATCGTTGTAGAAGGCAAACGCCATCAGGACCAGCAACAGCGTAAGCCCAAGTTTCTGGCCGATTTCCATCATTCGATCCGATACCGGGCTGCCTTTGAAAATTTCGATCGTATAATACATCAAATGTCCCCCATCCAATAATGGAATCGGCAGCAGGTTGAGCACTCCGAGGCTGATGCTGATCAGCGCGAGGAAACTCAGGTACGAGACGAGACCGAGCTGCGCCGACTGGCCGGCATAATCGGCGATGGTCACCGGCCCGCTGAGATTCTTCCATGAAACCTGCCCGATCAGCATCCGTCCAAGCATTCTGACGCTGAATACGGATGTGTCCCAGGTTTTCTCGACTGCCTTCGCCAACGCAGTTGCGACGCCATAGCGTACCACGCCAACGAGTCTGTCCATGGCCTGCCGATCGAGCTTTGCCGCCGCGCCTATGCGCCCTACTGTCGAGCCGTCCTGCAGCACCGCTTGCGGAACGAGCGCGAGCTCGCCGCGCTCGCCTCCACGCTGGTATGTCAGCCGCAGTTCCCGGCCGGGATGGTTGCGCACCAGCTCCACCAGAGCGTCCCAGGAAATTATCGGCTTGCCGTTGGCGCTAAGGATGAGATCACCCGGCTGGAGCCCGGCCTGTTCGGCCACGCTGCCGGACACGATCTGACCGATCACCGGGCTGATGTCGGGCCGGTAGAGTTTCAGCCCGATCAATGCCAGCGTGTCGCCTTCAAGCTGCTCCGCGTCGAAGGAAGATAAATCGAGCGTGCGCCAGTTGAGCTGGTTGTTTCGGTTGAGCACCTCCACCTTCGCCTGCTGCCGTTCAAGCGCAAGTTGCAGCATGCGCCAGCGCACCTCCTGCCAGGATGTCACCGGCTCGCCGTTGATCGCGCGTATGGTTTCGCCGGGTTCGAAGCCGGCGCCGGCCGCCAGCGTGTCCGGCTGAGGCAAGGCCACCACTGGCCGCGCTTCCTGCACGCCGTGCATGAACAGCAGCCAGTAGAGCAGGATCGCAAACAGGAAATTGGCAAGCGGCCCGGCGATGACGACGGCAAAGCGCCGCCACACGTTTTGCCGGTTGAAGGCGCGATCGAGTTCCTGCGGCGCCACCTCGCCCTCGCGTTCATCCAGCATCTTGACGTAGCCGCCCAGTGGCACCGCGGCCACCACCCACTCGGTCTGGTCGCGGCCGAATCGCTTCTTCCACAGCGGCAAGCCGAAGCCGATCGAGAAGCGCAGCACCTTGACGCCGCAAAGCCGTGCGACGAGGTAGTGTCCGTACTCGTGCACGATGACCAGCGCTCCCAGCGCAATCACGAACGCGGCGATCGTCTGCAGCAGGTTCATACCTTGGCCGCCATTGCATCGATCTGCAGCGCGGCATTGCGGCGGGCGGCGGCATCTGCCTCAAGCACGTCATCGAGCGTGGCCAGCGGGCGCGGGCGCGAGTCGTTCATCACCGCCTCTATCACCGCCGTGATGGCAAGAAACGGCAAGCGCCGCTCGAGAAAGGCCGCCACCGCGACTTCGTTCGCCGCGTTCAGCGTCGCCGGGCTGGTCCCTCCTTCCTTCAAGGCACGATATCCCAGGCGCAGCGCCGGAAAGCGCGCAAAATCCGGCGGCGCGAAATCGAGCCTGCCAATGCCGGACAAATCGAGCGAACCCACGCCCGCTTCGATCCGCTCGGGGTAGGCCAGCGCGTGTGCGATCGGCGTGCGCATATCGGGGTTACCGAGCTGGGCGATGACCGAGCCGTCGGCGTATTCCACCATGGAATGCACCACGCTCTGCGGATGAATCACTACCTGGATCTGCTCGGGTGTCGCGCCGAACAGCCAGTGCGCCTCGATGATTTCGAGCGCTTTGTTCATCATGGTGGCGGAATCCACCGAAATCTTGCGCCCCATTACCCAGTTCGGGTGGGCGCAGGCCTCATCGGGCGTGACGCTCTGCAGCCGCTCCAGCGCGAGTTCGCGGAACGGTCCGCCTGAGGCGGTCAACAGCACCCGCCGCACCCCGTGCCCGCCCAGGTCGCCGGAGAGGAAATCGGGCAGGCACTGGAATATGGCGTTGTGCTCGCTATCTATGGGCAACAGGGTCGCATGATGCGTACGCACCGCCTCCATGAAAATGGGCCCCGCCATGACCAGAGCTTCCTTATTGGCGAGCAGCAATTTCTTGCCGGCGCGTGCCGCGGCGAGGGTGGGCGCGAGGCCGGCCGCGCCGACAATGGCCGCCATGACACAGTCGACGTCCGGGTGGGCCGAGATCTGCTCCAATCCCGCCTGGCCGATCAGAATTTCCGTGGCGCCCGCCCCAAGGCGGCTGCCCAGCGCGTCGGCTTGCGCGGCGAACGCCACTACGGCGTAGCGCGGTTTGTGCCGCAGACACAGTTCGGCCAGCTCGTCCATGCGCTCATTTGCGCTCAGGGCGAATATGCGAAACCGCTGCGGATGGCGCGCCGCTACATCGAGCGTGCTCAGCCCGATCGATCCGGTCGCCCCGAGTATGGCGAGGTTCTGCGGCCCGCTCATGAGAGATACACCAGGGCCGCAACCGGCAGCACTGACGTGAGGGCGTCGATGCGATCCAGCACGCCACCATGCCCAGGCAACAGAGCGCCGCTGTCCTTGACGCCGGCGCGCCGCTTCAACGCCGATTCGAACAAGTCGCCGTAGATGCCGATCGCGGTGAGCAGCCACAGGAACAACAACATGCCGAATGCCCCGAAGCGCATCGATTGAAACAGTTGCGGAAAATACGCTTGCCAGGCAAAACTCCAGATCGCGGCATACAAGCTCACCGCCAGGGCGGCCCCGGCTACCCCTTCCCAAGTCTTGCCCGGACTGATAGCCGGCGCCAGCTTGTGCCGTCCGAAGCGGCGCCCGGCAAAATAGGCGGCGCTGTCCGAAATCCACGCCACCGACATCAGCAGCAATAGCAGCAGGGGTCCGAGCTTGCGCAGTTCCACTAGCGCGAGCCAGGTCGGCACCAGCACCAGGAGGCCCGTCAGTGCCGCGAGCCAGCGGGTCTGGGGCAGCCAAGAACGCCATAGCCACAGGGGCACCACGACCATCCAGAACAGGCTCGCGCCAAGGTAAACCGCGAATTCCAGCCGGTCAGACCGGGCATCTGGCATTGCCGACCCGAACAGCGCCGCGCAAATTGCCAGTACTGCCAGAACATACAAACCACAGGCGCTGGGCTGCAATTTTATGAGCTTGGCCCATTCCCAAGCTGCGGGGACCACCAGCAAGCCAGCGAAAGCGGCCCAGGCGGGCGGCGAAAGCGAGAACAGCGCCGCCAGAAACGCGACCAACAACACCAGCGCTGTAATGACCCGCGTCTTGAGCATAGGTCAATGCGCCCGGCGGCTTGGCACAATCAGGCAAGCTCCCTCTTGGGGGGAGGCGCCTTTCCGAAAACCGCAACCTGCTCGCTGGTGCGGCCGAAGCGGCGCTCGCGCCGCTGATACGACGCAATCGCCAGATCCAGGGCCGCCGCGTCGAAGTCGGGCCAAAGCGTATCGGTGAAATAGAATTCGCTGTAGGCAAGCTGCCACAGAAGAAAGTTACTGATACGCTGCTCTCCCCCGGTGCGAATGAACAGGTCCGGCTCGGGCGCGTACGCCATGGCGAGGCAAGCGGCGAGCTGTTCTTCAGTGAATGCCCCGTGCTGTTGCGGCCGGGACTCGATCAAACGCTGCATCGCCTGCAGCAAGTCCCAACGCCCGCCGTAATTCGCCGCAATGCTCAGGGTCATTCCCTTGTTGTCGCGAGTCAACTGCTCCGCGCGCGCGACCAGTTCGGTGATTTTCTCGCCGAAGGGCGCGATGTCGCCCACCACGCGCAGGCGTATGCCGTTGCGGTGCAGCTTTTGCGCTTCCCGTTGCAGCGTCAGGATGAACAATTGCTTCAACATCGACACTTCCTCAGCCGGCCGGCGCCAGTTCTCGGAGCTGAACGCGAACAGCGTGAGAAATTCGACGCCCCGTGCCGCACAAGCCTTGACCACTTCGCGCACGATTTCCACACCGCGCTGGTGACCGGCCGCGCGCGGCAGCATGCGTTGCTTGGCCCAGCGTCCGTTGCCGTCCATGATGATGGCGATATGGCGCGGAATTTCCTGCACCTGCGGGATGTCGCGTGTCGAGCTGGAAAATGAAGGCATGAAGGTTCCGCGGCGGAAATGCGCCTGTATCAGACTGCCATCAAGTCGGTTTCTTTGGCGGCGAGCAGCTTGTCGATCTCGGCAATGAATTTGTCGGTAAGTTTCTGGATATCATCCTGCGCGCGGTGCTCGTCGTCCTCGGAAACGGCTTTCTGCCTGAGCAGATCCTTTAGGTGGTGGTTGGCGTCGCGCCGCAGGTTTCTCACTGCCACTTTGGCGTTCTCGCCCTCCCCCTTGACCACCTTGATCAGTTCGCGGCGGCGCTCCTCGGTAAGCGCCGGCATCGGCACGCGGATGATATCGCCCTGGGCGGAAGGATTGAGTCCGAGATCGGATTCGCGGATCGCCTTTTCGATTACCGCGCCCATCTTCTTTTCCCAAGGCGAAATGCCGATGGTGCGCGCGTCGAGCAGCGTCAGGTTGGCGACCTGGTTGAGCGGCATCTGCGTGCCGTAGTAATCGACCGTGACGTGGTCGAGGATGCCGGTGTGGGCGCGCCCGGTGCGCACCTTGCCAAGGTCGGTTTTCAGTGCCTCGAGCGACTTGTGCATTTTCTGCTCGGCGGTTTTCTTGACATCAGCGATCATGGTCACTCCCTCGTTCAGCTATGTACCAACGTTCCCTCGTCTTCGCCCATCACGACGCGTTTCAGCGCGCCCGCTTTGAAGATGCTGAACACGTTGATCGGCAGCTTCTGGTCGCGGCACAGAGTCAGCGCGGTCGCGTCCATCACCTTCAGGTTCTGCTTGATCGCTTCGTCGAAGCTCACCCTGGCATAGCGCCGCGCCTGCGGACTTGTCTTCGGATCGGCGCTGTATACGCCGTCCACTTTGGTGGCCTTCAGCACAATATCACAGCCCATCTCGGTGCCGCGCAGCGCCGCGGCGGTGTCGGTGGTGAAAAACGGGTTGCCCGTGCCGGCGGCAAAAATAACGATCTTGCCCTCTTCCAGGTAGCGTATGGCCTTGCCGCGGATGTAGGGCTCCACCACCTGTTCGATGTTGAGGGCCGATTGCACCCGGCCATTCAGGCCGCCGCGGCGCATGGCGTCCTGGAGGGCGAGCGCGTTCATCACGGTGGCCAGCATGCCCATGTAGTCGGCCGTGGCCCGATCCATCCCGGCGGCGGCGGGGGCCACGCCGCGGAATATGTTGCCGCCGCCAATTACCACCGCGATCTCCAGACCCATCGCGGCCACCACGGCGATTTCGGTGACGATCCGGTCTATGGTCGCTCGATTGATACCGTAGGCATCATCGCCCATCAGGGCCTCGCCCGAGAGTTTGAGCAGGATGCGTTTATAGGCGGGCGCTGGGGGCACGGCGCTCAACCCGCGGCGGCTTTGGCCTGTGCCGCCACCTCGGCGGCGAAATCACTGGACTTCTTTTCTATGCCCTCGCCCACGACGAAAAACTTGTAACTGATGAGCTTGGCATGCTTTGCGGCGAGCATCTTTTCCACAGTCAGTTTGTCGTCCTTGATGAACGTCTGACCGAGCAATGTGATTTCGCCAAGGAATTTGTTCAGGCCGCCTTTGACCATTTTTTCCACGATATTCGCCGGTTTGCCCGATTCCCGGGCGCGCGCGACGAGCACGTCGCGCTCGCGCGCGATCACGGCGGGGGCAACCCGGTCGCGGGACAGGAACTGTGGTTTGGCGAAAGCAATGTGCATGGCGAGATCCTTGCCGACTTCGTCTTGGCCCTCGAACTCGACCAGCACGCCGATCTTGACGCCGTGCAGGTATTGGGCCAGTTTGGCTCCCGTCTGCAACCGGTGGAAACGGCGGATGGTCAGATTTTCGCCGATTTTCTGCACCAGGGACTGGCGCTTCGCCTCGACCGTGCCGCCATTGAGGCTAAGCGCAGAGATCGCCGGCACATCTGCCGGATCGTGTGTTGCCACCAGTTTCGCCAGCTTGGAGGCGAAATCGAGAAAATCCGCGTTCTTGGCCACGAAATCGGTTTCGCAGTTGACCTCTACCAATGCGGCAATTTTGCCATCAGCGGAAACATAGGCGCCGATCACGCCTTCGGCTGCGACGCGCGCTGCCGCCTTGTTCGCTTTGGCGCCGCTCTTCACGCGCAACAGGTCTTCCGCGGATTTCAAGTCGCCGTTGGTCTCGACCAGGGCTTTCTTGCACTCCATCATGCCCAGGCCGGTGATTTCGCGCAGCTCTCTTACCATGGCTGCGGTAACTTCTGCCATTTATTCGCTCCTCGTGTCCGTTACAAAACCGGGGAAAACGTTGCCTCCCGTTTCCCTATGTCCGGGGCCGTTTCCGTCGCCCTGAAACAGCCTCTTAAAGTTCAAGAAAAGGGGCTTGCGCCCGTCGCTGCGTGGTGCGGCCGGCCCGGTTCAGCCGGCCGATTCTTCCTGCGTATCCACTTCCACGAACTCGTCGCCGCCGCCGCTCGCCACAATCTCCTGCACCGACATATTGCGCCCTTCCAGAATTGCGTCGGCCACACCGCGGACGTACAGACGGATTGCGCGGCTGGAATCGTCGTTGCCGGGGATCACATGGGTAATGCCCTCAGGCGAGTGGTTGGTATCGACCACGCCGATGATCGGTATGCCCAGTTTGTTGGCCTCGACCACAGCGCCCTTCTGGTAACCGACGTCGATGATGAACAGCGCATCCGGCACGCCGTTCAGTTCCTTGATGCCGCCCAGGCTGCGCTCGAATTTGACCAACTCGCGCTGGATGCCCAGCGCCTCTTTTTTCGGAAGCTTTTCGAGGCTGCCGTCCTGCAACATGGCCTCCATCTCCTTCAACCGCTTGATCGACTGCTTGACAGTCTTGAAATTGGTCAGCATACCGCCCAGCCAACGATGGTCGACATAAGGCGCGCCGCAGCGCAGCGCCTCTTCCTTGATGATCTCGCGCGCTTGGCGCTTGGTGCCGACGAACAGGATCGTGCCCTTGTTCGAAGACAGCTTTTTCACAAATTTCATCGCCTCCTGGTACATGACCAGGGTCTTTTCCAGGTTGACGATGTGGATTTTGTTGCGATGGCCGAAAATATAAGGAGCCATCTTGGGGTTCCAGAAGCGGGTCTGGTGGCCAAAATGCACCCCGGCTTCCAGCATTTGACGCATGGTCGTGGACATTCAAATTTCTCCGTCTAGGGTTGGTCATAGCCGCCCGGCTCGTTATAACCCCGCAAGGGGCACCCTAAAGAGGGGCGGATTAAATTTAGCCGAGAATTTCGACTAACTTAAAAGTATACCATGCTGCACCCGCTATATTCAAGAATATGTATGACTAAACAGCAGATTAAGCTTAGCCCAGTGCACTTGCGCGCGATTCGTGGCTGCGCCGCGCCAACCACGGTCCCAAGCGGCATGGCGAATGCCATCGGCGCTGATCGTGACACCCGGTGGTCGCGAAGGGCGCCGCCGGCGCCATCGTGGAAGCCGACAATGCGGTCTCGTTCGGCTTGATGCATTAAGCGGAGCTTCCCTTAGTCATGGCTATCCTTTATCCTTCCCACCCTTTAGCCGCAGCCCACAGATGGCCATCCAGATCAAGACTCCGGAAGAAATCGAAAAAATGCATGTCGCCGGGCGCCTCGCGGCGGAAGTGCTGGATTTCATTGCTCCTCATGTCAAGCCCGGTGTCACCACCGGCGAGCTCGACCGGCTATGCCACGACTACATGGTCAAGGTGCAGAAAACGGTGCCGGCGCCGCTCGATTACGCACCGCCTGGCTACCAGCCTTATCCCAAATCGATCTGCACCTCGATCAACCACCAGGTTTGTCACGGCATTCCCGGCGAGAAGCAGTTGAAGCACGGCGACATCGTCAACATCGACATCACGGTGATCAAGGACGGCTACCACGGCGACACCAGCCGCATGTTTTTTGTCGGCGAGCCCGCCATCCAGGCGCGCCGCCTGTGCGAAACCACCTACCAATGCATGTGGCTGGGCATCCAGGCGGTCAAACCGGGCGCCCGTCTGGGTGACATCGGCGCCGCCATCCAGAATCACGCCGAAGCGCACGGTTACAGCGTCGTGCGTGAATTCTGCGGCCACGGCATAGGCAGGAAGTTCCACGAGGAGCCGCAGGTGCTGCATTACGGCCGCGCCGGTACCGGTATCCCGCTGCAGCCAGGCATGATTTTCACCATCGAGCCAATGATCAATGCCGGCAAGCCCGCAATCCGCGAGCTCGCCGACGGTTGGACTATAGTGACTAAGGACCACAGCCTGTCGGCGCAGTGGGAGCATACGGTGCTGGTGACTGAAACCGGCTACGAGGTGCTGACCTTGTCAGCCGGAACTCCGGCGCGGCCCGCTCTGAAGGTCCATCACCCCTGATGCCTGCCGCGCAACCAGCGACTGCTGCCCGGCCCTCTGCGGCGAGCCTGCGGGAACAGGTGCAGGCAGGTCGGCGCGAGCTGCGCGAGCGCTATGGCGCCGACGGCGGGGTGCAGCATATGCTGCGGCAGCACCGCGTGCTCATCGACCGCGCCCTCAAGAGCCTGTGGACCGAAGCCGGCCTGCCCGGCTCGCTCGCACTCGCAGCAGTGGGCGGATACGGCCGCGGCGAGCTCTTTCCCTATTCCGACGTCGATCTCCTAGTGCTCCTTCCGAGCGAACCGAATGCAGAGCTCAGAAGCAAGCTGGAAACGCTGATCGGCAGCCTTTGGGACGCCGGCCTCGAACCCGGTCACGGCGTACGTACGGTTGAAGAATGCCTCTCCGAGTCGGCCAAGGACACCACGGTGCAGACCAGCCTGCTGGAAGCCAGACGGCTAGCCGGCAGCCGCAGCCTGTTTTCCGCCTTTACCCGCGCCATGCGGGAGCAACTCGACCCGCAGCTCTTTTTCCAGTCCAAACGCCTGGAGCAGGAGCAGCGCCACGGCAAATATCAGGAAAGTCCCTACAGCCTCGAACCAAATCTTAAAGAGGCGCCCGGCGGACTGCGCGACTTGCAGGCGATCCTGTGGATCAGCCGCTCCGCCGGTCTGGGCGAAAACTGGATGGATCTGGCGGCTCGCGGTCTGATCACCGCGAGCGAAGCCCGCCAACTCGCCGGATACCAGAAATTCCTGAGTGAGCTGCGCATCCGCCTGCACTACGCCGCAAGCCGCCGCGAAGACCGCGTGCTGTTCGACTACCAGGCCGAGCTCGCCGCGCAGTTCGGCTACGCCGACACGCCGAGCAAACGCGCGAGTGAACAGTTGATGCAGCGCTATTACCGCACCGCCAAGGCCATTACCCAGCTCAACACCCTACTGCTTCAGAACATCGCCGTGCAGCTGTTTTCTGGCGAGAATAGCCAGCCTGAAATCTTGAATGAACGCTTCCAGACCGCGCACGAACTGCTGGAGGCGCGTGCTGCCGACCTGTTCGAACGGCAGCCGGGCGCTATTCTGGAGAGTTTTCTGTTGCTGCAGCAGCACTCCGAGCTGAAAGGCATGAGCGCGGCCACGCTGCGGGCGCTGTGGCGCGCCAGGGCCGGGATCGACGCCGGCTTCCGGCGCGACCCGGCCAACCGCGCGTTGTTCCTCCAAATCCTGCAACAGCCGCGCGGGATAGTCCACGAGTTGCGGCGCATGAACCAGTATTCCATTCTCGGGCGTTACCTGCCCGCGTTCGGCAAGATCGTCGGCCAGATGCAATACGACCTGTTCCACGCCTATACCGTGGACCAGCACATCCTCAACGTGGTTCGCAATCTGCGCCGCTTCACCATGGTCGAGTTCGCCCACGAGTATCCGCAGTGCAGCCGCCTGATGGCGGGATTCGAGCGCCACTGGCTGCTGTACGTGGCAGCGCTGTTCCACGACATCGCCAAGGGCCGCGGCGGCGACCACTCCAGGCTGGGCACGCTGGACGCAGGCGGCTTCTGCCGCGCACATGGCCTTCCACGCGAGGACACGGAACTGGTGATGTTCCTGGTCGAGCACCATTTGACCATGTCGTCGGTGGCGCAGAAACAGGACCTTTCCGACCCGGACGTAATCAAGGCGTTCGCCAATACGGCGAAGACCGAGCGCCGGCTGACCGCGCTGTATCTGCTCACCGTGGCCGATGTCCGCGGCACCAGCCCCAAAGTGTGGAACGCGTGGAAAGGCAAGCTGCTGGAAGACCTGTTTCTGCTGGCGCGACGACTGCTGCGCGGCGACGGTATCGGCTTCGAGCAGGATATCCAGGCCAAGCAGGACGAAGCGCTGCGCCTGCTGCGCCTGTACGCCCTGTCCGATGAGGTCAAGGACAGGCTGTGGAGCCAGCTCGATGTGGCCTATTTCCTGCGCCACGACGCACAGGATATCGCCTGGCAGACGCGCACCCTGCACTACCGCGTCGACACCGAGCGGCCGGTGGTGAAAGCGCGCCTCTCGCCCATAGGCGAAGGCCTGCAGGTGATGATCTACACCCGCGACCAGCGCGACCTGTTCGCGCGCATTTGCGGTTATTTCGAGCAGATCAATTACAGCATCGCCGATGCCCGTATCCACACCACACGCCATGGCTATGCCCTGGATACCTT
Source organism: Betaproteobacteria bacterium (assembly GCA_016234705.1). Classification (GTDB taxonomy): domain Bacteria; phylum Pseudomonadota; class Gammaproteobacteria; order Burkholderiales; family SG8-39; genus 2-12-FULL-64-23. Next base: position 11,765 of record JACRAS010000100.1, read on the forward strand.
CCTGCTGCTAGGGCCGGGCAACAATCCGCATTACCGCGACATGATCAATCTGATCGAGACCGATCTGGCCGACCGGCTGCAGCGCGAAACGCCGCTGCATCCCCCGACCCGCGGCCGGGTGTCGCGCCAGCTCAGGCATTTTCCGATCACGCCCGAGGTCAACATCCGGCCGGACGAGAAAGGCGCGAGCCATGCGCTGTCCATCATCGCCGGCGATCGCCCGGGCCTGCTCTATGCCATTGCGCTGGTGCTGGGCAAGTACGACATCAACTTGATCACCGCCAAGATCGTGACCCTGGGCGAACGCGCCGAAGACGTGTTCCTGATCTCTGGCGCGGCGCTTGCCAACCCAAAGACCGTGCTGCAACTGGAGGGCGAGCTCCTGGACGCGCTGCAGCTCAAGTAGTTCACCCCCGCGGAAGCCGCACTTCGCTACGCTACATGCGCCTTCCGCGCGTATCCACGTATCCATCATGCGCAATAATTTAGATGGTAAACCCCCACCAAAACCTCGATCGAATGACCCCGGATCAAGCGTATTTCGGTGCGCAGTCGATGAACACTGAAGCATAATGCAGTTAATCTGAGTTTCCCTCCGCGCCGCGCGCTCGGCACCCCCGGAAAACTCTTGCGTTTCAGTTCATCACTAATCCGATCTGGATTGTTGTCCCATCAAGCGGGGCCAGATCTGTTTTGTTAGTGTTTTTTCCGGACTAGATTGCATCGTTTGACATTCAAAGACTAGAATTCAGGATAGTGGAACGCCCTGTTCAGCAGCCCTAGCACAGACGTACTTCGCCCTTTTTTCTGCCCTTGCCATACTGGCATTCATCGGAAAGCTCAACAATCTCGACAAGACCATTGGAAGCCTCGTTTTGAAGTTATTGCCCTCTATGTATGGCGGCCACCTGTTCAATGCTGTTGCGCCAGGA
>JACRAS010000092.1 GCA_016234705.1 Betaproteobacteria bacterium
CCAGGCCCGCGGCGCGCTGGCGCGCGACGTGGCGCAGTATGAGAGCGCCCGGCTGCAGGCGGAGCGCTCGCGCAGGCTGGTGGCGGAGAACTACGTCTCCTCCGAGGAAGCCGAACAGAAGTCCGCCGCCGCGGAGGCGCTGCGCGCCACCGTGCGCGCCGATTCCGCCGCGGTGACCAGCGCGGCCCTGAACCTGGAATACGCGACCATCCGCGCGCCGTTCGCGGGGCGCACCGGGAACCTGCGCGTTCACGTGGGCGACCTGGTGAAGGCCAACGACACGGCCGCGCCGCTGGTCTCGCTCAACCAGGTGCGACCGGTCCTGGTCCGCTTCACCATTCCCGAGCGCGGCCTGGCGGCAATCCTGGCGCGGCACACCGCCCCCATGAGGGTGGAGGTGCATCCCGGCGACGCCGACTCGCTGCTGCAGGCGGGGCGCCTGGTGTTCCGCGACAACGCCGTGGACCCGGCCACCGGCACGCTGTTGATGAAGGGCGAGTTCGAGAACCTCGACGACGGGCTGATCCCCGGGCAGTTCGTGGACCTCCGGCTGGTGGTGTACGTGGAGAAGGGCGCCGTGGTGGTGCCCCAGCACGCCGTCACCACGCTGCCCTCGGGCGCGTTCGTGTACGTGCTGCGGCCCGACACCACGGTGGCGATCCGGCCGGTCACGGTGGCCCGCACGGTGCGGAACCTGGCGGTGGTCGCGCGGGGGCTGCAGCCGGGCGAGTTGGTGGTCACCGACGGGCAGCTGCGCCTGTCCCAGGGTTCCCGGGTGATGGTGCGCGACGGGAAGAAGCTGGGGCTCGAGGCGGGAAGATGAACCTCTCGGAGCTGTTCATCCGCCGCCCGGTCATGACCACGCTGATCATGCTGGGCATCCTCATCTTCGGCATCGTGGGCTACCGGCTGCTCCCGGTGAGCGACCTTCCGAACGTGGACTATCCCATCATCTCGGTGCGCGCGAGCCTGCCCGGCGCCAGCCCGGAGACCATGGCGTCCGCGGTGGCCACGCCGCTGGAGAAGCAGTTCTCCACCATCGCCGGGCTGGACGTCATGACCTCCAGCAGCGGCCAGGGCACCACCAGCATCACGCTGCAGTTCACGCTGAGCCGGGACATTGACGCCGCGGCGCAGGATGTGCAGGCCGCCATCGCGCAGACGCTGCGAAGCCTCCCCACCGGCATCATCCCGCCCTCCTACAGCAAGCAGAACCCCGCCGACTCCCCGGTGCTGTTCCTGGCCATGACCTCGAAGACGCTGCCGCTGTCCACGCTGAACCAGTACGCGGAGAATTTCCTGGCGCAGCGGATCTCGATGGTCAACGGCGTTGCGCAGGTGGCGGTGTACGGCGGTCAGAAGTACGCGGTGCGCATTCAGCTGGACCCCGGCGCGCTCGCCGCGCGCGGCATCGGGATCGACGAAGTGTCCGCGGCGGTGTCGAACGCCAACGTGAACATGCCCACTGGAATCCTGTGGGGCCCGAACCTGGCCGCGACGGTGCAGGCCAACGGCCAGCTTACCAACGCCCGCGAGTTCGGGAACATGATCGTGACCTACCGCGAGGGGGCCCCGGTGCGGCTGCGGGAGCTGGGCCGGGTGATCGACGACGTCCAGAACAACCGCGTGGCCAGCTGGTGTCGCGGGCAGCGCTCCATCGTGCTCGCGGTGCAGCGCCAGCCCGGCACCAACACTGTGGAGGTGACGCAGGCGGTCAAGGCCCTGCTGGTGCGCCTGGGGCCGCAGCTGCCGGCCTCGGTGGACATCCGCCCCCTGTACGACCGGTCCCTCTCGATTCTGAAATCGGTCAATGACGTGAAGTTCACCTTGCTGCTGACGCTGTGCCTGGTGGTGCTGGTGATCTTCCTCTTCCTGAGGAACATCCCGGCCACGGTGATCCCCAGCCTGGCGCTGCCGCTCTCGCTGGTGGGCACGTTCCTGGTGATGAAGCAGCTCGGCTACAGCATCGACAACCTGTCGCTCATGGCACTCACCCTCTCGGTGGGATTCGTCGTGGACGACGCCATCGTGATGCTGGAGAACATCACCCGCCACATCGAGATGGGCAAGAGCCGCTGGCAGGCGACCTTCGACGGCTCCAAAGAAATCGGCTTTACCATCGTGTCGATGACGATTTCCCTGGTCGCAGTATTCATTCCGGTGCTGTTCATGGGAGGCATCCTGGGGCGCCTGCTGCACGAGTTCGCGGTAGTGATCATGGTCGCCGTGCTGATCTCGGGCTTCGTCTCGCTCACGCTCACACCGATGATGTGCAGCCGCATCCTGAAGCCTCATTCCGCGAAGAAGCACGGGCGCGCGTTCATGCTGTTCGAGCGCGGTTTCGATTCGGTCAAACACGCTTATGCCTCTACTCTGCGCTGGACGCTCAGGCACCGGCGATCCACCATGGCGCTGTTCCTCGGTATCATCGTCGTCACCGGATTCCTGTTCGCCAAGATGCCAAAGGGCTTCCTGCCGAGCGAGGATTCGGGGCAGCTCTTCTGCTTCACCGAGGCTCCCCAGGATATCTCGTTCGACGCGATGGCGAACCTGCAGACCCAGGTGGCGGAGATCATCCGCCAGGATCCTAATGTCGAAGCGGTGATGTCCTTCATCGGCGCGAGCGGCTTCAATCCCGCGCTCAATGTTGGCCGCATCACCATCACCCTCAAGCCGCGCAAACAGCGCAAGTCCGCCGACGAAGTGATCCGCGGACTGCGGCCGAAAGTCAACACCGTGCTCGGCATCAAGGCCTTCATGCAGAACGTACCGTCGATCCGCATCGGCGGGCAGCTCACCAAGAGCCCGTACCAGTACGTGCTGCAGGGCGCGAATACCGAGGAGCTGTACCACTGGGTGCCGATCATCGAGGCAAAGCTGAAAACCCTGCCCACGCTGATCGACGTAGGCAGTGATCTGCAGATCACGCGCCCGCAGGTTACCGTGGAAATCGACCGCGAAAAGGCCGCCGCGCTCGGGGTCAGCGTGCAGCAGATCGAACTCGCGCTGAACAATGCCTACGGCGCGCGTCAGGTGTCGACCATCTACACCGCGACCAACCAGTACTGGGTGATGCTGGAGCTCGAGCCGCTCTTCCGCACCGACCCGTCGGCGCTGCCGATGCTCTACGTGCGCGCCTCGACCGGGGCGCTGGTGCCGCTCGCCGCCCTGGCCAAACTCGCCTACGGCGTCGGGCCGCTCTCGGTCAGCCACCTCGGCCAGTTGCCCTCGGTTACCTTTTCCTTCGATCTGCGACCCGGCGTCGCGCTATCGCAGGCGATCGCGGAAATCAACCAGGCCACGCGCGAACTGCAGGTGCCGGCCACGCTCAACACCACCTTCCAGGGCACGGCGCAGGCGTTCCAAGCCTCGCTCCAGGGCATGGGCCTGCTGCTGCTGCTGGCCATCGTGGTGATCTACCTGGTACTCGGGATCCTGTACGAGAGCTTCATTCATCCGCTCACGATCTTATCGGGCCTGCCGACGGCCGCGCTCGGCGCGTTGCTGACACTGCTGGTATTCGGCATCGAGCTCAACATGTACGCCTTCGTCGGCATGATCATGCTGATCGGCATCGTCAAGAAGAACGCGATCATGATGATCGACTTCGCCATCGAGGCGCAGAGAAAAGAAGGCAAAACTCCGGCCGACGCCATATACGAAGCCTGCATCGTCCGCTTCCGGCCGATCATGATGACCACCATGGCGGCGCTGATGGGCAGCCTGCCGATCGCCCGGTCCATCGGCGCCGGCGGCGATGCGCGCACGCCTCTGGGATTGGCCGTGGTAGGCGGCCTGGCCGTGTCGCAGGTGCTGACGCTCTACATCACGCCGGTGATCTACCTTTATTTCGAGCGCCTGCAGGAGTGGCTGACGCGGCGGCGCGGGGCGCCTGCCGAGGCAGGGCTCGACGCGGCCGGCTAATAACAGGCCCTAAGGATTGAGCTGGCGGTAGACGACGGTGGCGACGCCCAGAAGGCTCGCGCGGTCCATCTCCCCGGACAATGCGTAGCCGAGTTTGCCGTCGATCCAATAGAACACCGCGACTTTGTCCTCCTGGCTGAAACGGAAGGCGGTGTCGCGCGGCTCGGCATCCCTGCGGGATACGTACAGCGTGATGCGCTGGCCCCTGGCGTCCTGATACATGAACTGCGCCACCGGCCCCTTGCCGCCGGGCAATAGCCGCCCGCCCACCAGATCGAAGCCCTGCTGCGTCAGCACCGGCGCTTTAAGTTCGTGCCCTAGGCGCTTGGACAGCCACTTCACCAGGTGATCCTGCTGATCGGCGCCGACTTCGACCGGGTGCCGCACTTCGGGGGCATACACTGCGTATGCGACTGCGGCCCGGCGCGGCAGTGCCGCGGCCTCCACAAACCGATCGGTTCGGTAGACCTGCGACATCCAACCCAGCCCGAAGCCGACGCCCATCGCCCCCGCGGCAAGCGCGTAATACGGCCAGCGCCCCCGCGACGGTCGCGCAGCGAGCAGCCGCTGCGGCACCGGCTCATTCAGCACCGGATTGTAGAGCGCGCGCAGCGCTTCGTTTTGCTCGCGCCAGACGCGCACGCTCTCGGTCGCTGCCGAGTCGTGCGCCAGATGGGCTTCCACCTGAACGCGGCGCACGTCATCCAGTTTCCCGTCGGCGTAAGCGTGCAGATTGGTTTCGGTGAGATTGCTCATTTCACTGCTTTAAGACTTGTCACCGTAGCGATGCCAGACATCAAGGCGCGCAGGCGCTCGCGCCCGCGTGACAAGCGCGACATTACCGTCCCGACCGGAATGCTCAGTGCCTTGCTCACCTCGGCATAACTCAGTTGCTCCAGTGCCACCAACAGCAGGACTTCGCGCTGCCCTACAGGCAGTAGCCTCAGCGCCGTGTCCAGGTCGCGCAGTTCCAGCGGGTCGGACTGCGGCGCGCTCTGCAGCCCGTCTTCGACGGCATCGTCGAGAGCCAGTTCGCGCCGCGCCTTCAGTTGATTGATGAACACGTTGTGCATGATGGTGAACAGCCAAGCGCGCAAATCGCTTCCGCGCCGCCACAAATAGAATTTGGCCAGCGCCCGCTCGAGCGTGTCTTGCACCAGGTCATCGGCCCGGTGGCTGTCCCCCGCCAAGGCGCGCGCATAGCGCCGCAAGCGGGGGATGTGCGCGACGATCTCCGTACTTTCCATCACGACATCATAGCAATGCCGGGCTTATTGCGTGATGACATGAAAAAAATCGGGGGCTGCCCAGGATCAAACAGCGGGGCAGATGGTTTTATTCCAGCGCCGGCAAGATTCAGCCGGACCCGGCGCGATAGCGCCGCGATGATGCTCATCGATAGGCGCAATTCATAGATCAACTCGATCTATCCTGCGCCAGGCGCAGACGTTCACGATCGGCGTCCACAAATGAAAAAGAGGGCTTGCGCCCCCTGCTTGCAGCCGGTATTACGCTAACGCAGGCCGGCGATGTAATCCGCGACTCCCTGGATTTCACGGTCGGAGAGTTTCCCCGCCACGCCGCGCATGGCGTTGTTGGGATCGTTGGAACGCTCGCCGGCTCGGAAGGCTTTCAGCTGTGTCTCGGTGTACTCGGCGTGCTGACCGGCCAGGCGCGGATACTGCGCCGGCATGCCGGCTCCGTTCGGCCCGTGGCAGGAAGCGCAGGCTGCGACACCCTTACCGGCGACGCCGCCGCGGTAAATTTTTTGCCCCAGCGCGACCAGATCCTTGCTCTTCGCCGTGCCGGATTTGGCCGTCTGGCCGGCGTAATACGCAGCGAGATTGCGCATGGCTTCTGGCGACAGGCTCGCCACCATACCCGCCATCAGCGGGTTATCGCGTTCGGCTTTCTTGCCTGCCGCCGCTTTGAAGTTTACCAGCTGTTTGTGCAGGTACTCCGGAATCTGGCCGGCCAGCTTGGGATTGACCGCGATCTGGCTGTTGCCGTCTGCTCCGTGACAGGCGGCACAGGTCTGATTGGCAACAGCTTGCCCTTTGGCGGCATCCCCTTTGAACGGCGGCTCGGCTGCTGCTGCTGCCAGAGCCGGTAGCATAGCGGCGAGCGCCATGATGCGTTTCATGCTTGTGCTCCTCGAAGCAGGATGTATCGGAAAAGCTGATATTCTATCCGACTTTCGGGCATTTGGGCCTGCACTGCCATGTCGTTGTTCCGCGGCGCCAGCTTCTACATCACTGCACACCGTCTCAGCGATCTGCCGCCGCCGCTAGGCCCGGAGATTGCCTTCGCCGGACGCTCCAACGCGGGAAAATCCAGCGCCATCAACACGCTCGTCGACCATAATCGCCTGGCTTTCGTCAGCAAGACGCCGGGGCGCACCCAGCAGATCAATTTTTTCAGCCTGCGCGGCGGTGCTTTCCTGGTCGACCTGCCCGGCTACGGCTACGCCAAGGTCCAGCGCGAGCTACGCGCCCATTGGGAGCAATTGCTCTCTACCTATCTGCAGACCCGCGGTTCGCTGTTCGGCATGGTGTTGATTATGGATGCACGCCATCCGCTCACACCGCTCGACCAGCAGATGCTGAACTGGTTCGCATCGACGGGCAAGCCGGTGCACGTGCTATTGTCCAAGTCGGACAAACTCTCACGGCAGGAGGGGCAAACGACACTGCGCGAAGTGCGTGCCGAGTTGTTGAAGTATGCAGACAATTATACTGCGCAACTTTTTTCCAGCTCGAAAAAGCAAGGGATGGAAGAAACAGAAGAAATGATCGGGAACTGGTTGGGCATCAAGCACGAAAACACAAAAAAAGCCCCCGGCTAAGGGGGATAAGACCGGGGGCAAGAACGCCTTAAATGGAATTAAGGCACCCGCTCAGGGAGGAGAAGCGGGAGATGACCGTGGTCATCTGTTCATAAGATATAAAATACTCAAGAAAGTTTCCGGAACCTGCAACGGAAACTCAGTTTTTTCTAACATATTGATTGAGAAGGTTAGAGACCATTATGAATATTTACGGCAACTTCCCCGCGCTGCGTATGCGCCGCATGCGGCACGACGAGTTTACACGTCGCTTAATGCGTGAGCATGTACTCACTACCAATGATCTCATTTACCCGGTGTTCGTAATGGAGGGGGTGAGGAAAACTCAAGCCGTGGCTTCGATGCCGGGGGTGGAGCGGATGACCCTGGACAAACTGCTGCCGGTGGCGGAAAGCTGTCTGAAGCTGAAGGTCCCGGCGATGGCCCTGTTTCCCGTGATCGACGCCAAGCTCAAGACCCTGGACGGCAAGGAAGCAACCAACCCAAAAGGCCTGATCCCGCGCGTGGTCGCCAGGCTGAAAAAAGAATTCCCGGAACTCGGGTTAATGTGCGACGTCGCGCTAGATCCCTACACCAGCCATGGCCAGGACGGCGTAATCGATGCAAGCGGCTACATCCTCAACGACGCCACGCTCGCCATCCTGGAAAAGCAGGCGCTCACCCAGGCCGCCGCCGGGGTAGATATCGTTGCCCCGTCGGACATGATGGACGGGCGCATTGGCCGCATCCGCTCCGCCCTGGACAAGAGGCAATTCATCCACACCCGCATCATGGCATATTCGGCGAAGTATGCGTCCGGCTATTACGGCCCGTTTCGCGACGCGGTCGGTTCCGCTGCTAACTTGGGCAAGGGCAACAAATTCACCTATCAAATGGACCCGGCTAATACCGATGAAGCGTTATGGGAAGTGGGATTGGACCTGCAGGAAGGCGCCGACATGGTGATGGTGAAGCCGGGCATGCCCTATCTGGACATCGTGCGGCGAGTGAAAGACGAGTTCAAGGCGCCGACTTTCGTCTATCAGGTGAGTGGCGAGTATGCAATGCTCAAGGCAGCGAGCATGAACGGTTGGATCAACGAGAAAACCTGTGCCATGGAGGCGCTGCTCGCCTTCAAGCGCGCCGGCGCCGACGGCGTACTCACCTACTACGCGCTCCACGCAGCGCAGTGGATCAAAGAGGGTTAAAAACCTTTGACCACGAAGGAAAGTGAAATCCGGGGTCACCTTTGCGGCAGTCGTCTTTGCTGTTCTTGGCCTATACGCTAGCCGAAGATAATCGCCACGCCGTGCGCTTCCGCCGCGCCGACGGCAACCGAGCCGTCGGGCATGCGTATTGGATGCAGCCCCGCCGCGCGTATGGTTCGCTGCGCCATATCGCGATCGGCGACGCGAATGAATAGCGCCACCATGCAGGGCTGGTGACGCGCGCTGATCCAAACGCCGGGCAGCTTTTTCGCCAGCGCGCGCTCGCCGACGACGGCGATGGGGATGTCGCCGGTATTGATCAGCAGTCCCTCGCTTATGGTCCTGGCCTTGACGTCGAACAAGCGTTCGTAGGCTGCGGCGGTCGCGGCTACGTCATTGCTGAGGATCGCCAGCGCGGCCAGACCGGTCGCCGTATTCGCATGCGTCTGATACTCGAGGCGCCACACCACATCGCGGGTGAAATGCTGGCACAGGAACACTTGCCCGCCCGGGGTCTGCTCCAGGCCCAGTTGCGTGATGCGAAACGATGCGTTCTTCGTGCCCTCCGGCAACTGCACCGGGCGTGAGAAATCGACCGGCTCGGAAGGGGCAAGCGCCGCCGCGGTCAGTTCACCGTAGGCCCCTCGCGCGTTGTCCGTCTTGAGCGCGACCGCCGCCAAGCCGTCACCGACGCGGGCAAAATCGTAGTAGTACTCTCGGCCCGGCAGACGTTGCGGCACCATCAGCAACTCGAAATAATCCTGACCGAACATGACGCAGTGGTTGCGTGACCCCAGCGTATGATGGCCGCGGGGGGTGAGGGTGAAACCCATGCGCCTAAAAGTATCCTCGGTCGAATCCAGGTCGCGCGTGGTGATCACTACGTGGTCTATGCCCTGGACGTGTTTTCTCACCGTTGTTCTCTTGTTTTTGCGGACGCGCCATTATAATTGCGTTGGTGCCCGTTGCAGAGAGCAGGGCATGCTTTGAGCCCGACTTCGATACGGATTTGTTTGATAAGTAAGCACTTCCTGTCACAAACAGTGGCCACAGATAGGGACTACAACAGGTCAACAGGAGTATTACTCATGCTTTACATAGATCACGGAAAAGGCGGCCCCGCCGACGTATTGAAACCGGCCGAAGGGCCGACCCCCCAGCCGCAGGCGGGCGAAGTTGTCGTCGAAGTGCACTACGCCGGCGTCAACCGCCCCGACGTGTTGCAGCGCTCCGGCCGTTATCCGCCGCCGCCGGGGGCCTCACCTATCCTAGGCCTGGAAGTCGCCGGCCGCGTCAGCGCCGTCGCAGCGGATGTGACACAGTGGAAAACAGGCGACCTGGTATGCGCGCTCACACCCGGCGGCGGCTACGCCGAGTATTGCGCGGTGCCGGCGCAGCATTGCCTGCCCGTCCCCAAGGGCCTGTCCCCGCAGGAGGCGGCCGCATTGCCGGAAAATTTCTACACCGTCTGGACCAATGTTTTCGACCGCGGCCGGCTGAAAGCGGGGGAGACCTTCCTCGTGCACGGCGGCTCCAGCGGCATCGGCCTCACCGCCATCCAATTGGCCAAGGCATCCGGCGCGACCGTCTACACCACCGTGGGCAACGAGGAGAAAGCGGAGTTCTGCCGGAAGATGGGGGCAGATGCCGCCATCAACTACCGCGAGCAGGATTTCGCCGCCGCGGTCGGCCAGCTCACAAACAAAAAGGGCGTGGACCTGATCCTCGACATGGTAGGCGGCCCTTACATAGAGAAGAACTTCAAATCGCTGGCGCTCGAAGGGCGGCTGGTGCAGATCGCATTTCTGCAGGAGAGCAAAGTCATGCTCGATTGCATGCCGATCATGCTCAAACGGATCACCTTCACCGGCTCGACCCTGCGCCCGCGCACCGCGGCGCAGAAAGCGGCGATCGCGCAGAATCTGCTGAAACAGGTCTGGCCGCTGCTGGAATCGGGCAAGGTAAAACCGGTGATCCACGCCACGTTCCCGCTCAAGGACGCCAAGCTCGCGCACCAACTGATGGAGTCGAGCAAGCACATCGGCAAGATCATGTTGGAAGTGAAGAAGTAGGTCGCCGGACGCGGGGAGGATGCTTCGGGGCTGCTGCGATAGAACTTGCGCGGACGGCCCCGTCCGCGCGGATCGCCGATTGCGTGTGTGCGGACGAAAGGCCATCCGCACACACGCAATCGGCGATCTTGGATAATACCCAGCCCTAAACTGCTGTTGCTTTTATCCTTAGCCGGACTTAGCGGATTCGGCCCGGTTTTTGGGTAATTGCAAATAGTCGCGCAGCATAAGTCATTGGTTTATCTGAGCGCTGGTGTGGGAAATTGCGCAAAAGTGGCTGTAGTGAAGACCTTGCCTCTGGCGGTCGGTGAATTTATGCGGATAATCGATTTCCAATATGTTCCTGCGCGCCACCACTCGCAAGAAGGACGGCAAAGAGCACCGCTACTATAGCGTGGTGGA
>JACRAS010000093.1 GCA_016234705.1 Betaproteobacteria bacterium
AAATCCTACAGATCCTGAGTCTGACCATGTTCGAAACAACACCCATAAATCAATTGCTTCCAAACCCTTCGACTAATTCAGAGCCACCAATATCGCCGATCCAGGGCGTTCTCCTCTGAAAAACGTTGGGACACTACTGTGCGCCGATAGCAAACGCTGCGGGAAGACGTTGCGTTGCCTGACAGCTGACGCGCACCCCACGGTCAGCCTGCCTGCGCAGGAAAGCGCCGCAGCACCTCATAGCTGACGCGGCCCTCGATGCGCGCCGAACCCACCAGCGCGAAATCCGCGGCTTCCCAGACGAGCGGAATCCAGGCAGGAGCCGCGGGGAGGCCGGATGCATTGCGCACCAGGGTCACATGCGAGACGAAGGGTTTGGGATCGTAGCGCACGCCGGCCGCAGCTAGGCGCGCGCGCAAATCTCCGACCAGTGCGGTGAGCGCTGGCGGCTCCTCGCCGGTGCCGCACCAGATGACGCGATTGTGCTTCCAGTAGCCGACACGGTCGAGTTCCAGGCGGATAGCATCGAAGCGCACGCCGGCTGCATGCGCGACGAGCTGCGCGACCAGCGCGGCGTTGGTGTCCCCGAGAAAGGCTAGGGTCAGATGCAGGTTCTCGCGCCGCATCGCCCTGCCCCGGCCGGCCGCCTGCGTGGCCCAGGCCGCAAGCCTGGCCTGCAGCTCGCTGGGTGGCCACAGCGCGAAGAACAGCCGCACCGTTTCGGCGGCCCGCTCCATCGGCTCAGATCGTCAGACGGCGGAATACCAGGCAGGCGTTGGTGCCGCCGAAGCCGAAGCTATTGGACATCACCGTGTTGAGGCCGGCGTTGTCGACGCGCTCGCGCACGATCGGCATGCCCTCGGCCGCCGGGTCGAGCGTCTCGATGTTGGCCGAGACGCAGGCGAAATCGTGCTCCAGCATCAGCAGCGAATAGATTGCCTCGGTTACGCCAGCCGCGCCCTGCGCGTGCCCGGTGAGCGACTTGGTCGAGCTGATCAGCGGCAGCGTGTTTCCGAACACTGCGCGCACCGCTTCGAGCTCCTTGGGGTCGCCGACCGGGGTGCTGGTGCCGTGGGTGTTCAGATAGTCGACCGGCGTGTTGACGCCCGCGAGCGCCTGGCGCATGCAGCGCACCGCGCCCTCGCCCGAGGGCTGCACCATGTCGTAGCCGTCGGAGGTCGCGCCGTAACCTACGAGTTCAGCGTAGATTTTCGCGCCGCGCGCGCGCGCATGCTCGAATTCCTCCAGCACCACCACGCCGCCGCCGCCGGAGACCACAAAACCGTCGCGCTCGGCGTCGTAGGCGCGCGAGGCCCTGGTCGGAGTATCGTTGTATTTCGACGACAGCGCCCCCATCGCATCGAACAGCATGCTCAGGTAAGGATGCACCTCTTCGCCGCCACCTGCAAAAACGACGTCCTGCTTGCCCCACTGAATCTGCTCATAGGCGTTGCCGATGCAATGCGCGCTGGTCGAGCAGGCCGAACTGATCGAATAGTTCACGCCCTTGATGCGAAACGGGGTCGCGAGGCAGGCCGAGGTGGTGCTCGACATCGTACGCGGCACCATGTAGGGCCCGATGCGTTTCACGCCCTTTGAGCGCAGCAAATCGGCGGCCTCGACCTGGTTTTGCGGCGAACCGCCGCCGGAACCGACGATCAGCCCGGTGCGCTCGTGCGATACCACGCTTTCCGCCAGGCCGGCGTCGGCGATGGCCTGGGTCATCGCCACGTAAGTGAACGCCGCCGCGTCGCCCATGAAGCGCGCGAGCTTGCGCTCGATCAATTCCTCGCGCTTCACCCGAACCGGGCCGTGCACCTGCGAGCGAAAGCCCAGCGCCTGGTATTCCGGAGAAAATTCGATGCCGCTGCGGCCTTCGCGCAGCGAGGCCAGCACCTCGCCCTTGTTGGTGCCGATGCTGGAGACGATGCCCATTCCGGTGACGACGACGCGACGCATAGTGTTACCCTCAAAATCCGTCGGTGGAGGTGAACAATCCCACCTGCAGATCCTTGCCTGCATAGATATCGCGACCGTCCACCTCCATCACGGCGTCGGCGATACCCATCACCAGCTTGCGCAGGATCACGCGCTTCATGCTGATGCGGTAGGTAATTTTCTTTGCGCTCGGCAACACCTGGCCGCTGAACTTGACTTCGCCGCAGCCGAGCGCGCGCCCGCGGCCCTTGCCCCCCATCCAGCCCAGATAAAAACCGATCAACTGCCACATCGCATCCAGCCCCAGGCAGCCCGGCATCACGGAGTCGCCCTGGAAATGGCAGGCGAAAAACCAGAGTTCGGGGTGCAGGTCGAACTCGGCAACGATCTCCCCCTTGCCGAAGGCTCCGCCCTTTTCGCTGATATAGATGATGCGATCGAACATCAACATGGGCGGCAAGGGTAACTGCGCATTGCCTGCGCCGAACATCTCCCCGCGCGCGCAGGCGAGCAATTGCTCATAGGTAAAACTGGATCGTCTGGTCAAGGCGCTGCTGTCCTCAGAAAGCACCGGAGTCTTGCGGGCGGCTAGCCCGGAGCCGGGCATAAGTATAAAGGCTTTTCGGCGCAAACCGGCTCAAACCGCCCAATTCAGCAATACCACCGCCTCGGCGGCGATGCCTTCGCCGCGGCCGGTGTAGCCTAGCCTCTCGGTGGTCGTCGCCTTGATGTTGACCTGGCCGCGCGACAAACCAAGATCGGCGGCGACGTTGTTTATCATCGCGGGAATATGCGGCGCCATTTTCGGCGCCTGCGCGATGATCGTGGCGTCGATATTGACGATGCGGTAGCCGGCTTCCTGCACCAGAGCGCTCACCTCGCGCAGCAGCATGCGGCTGTCGGCGTCGCGGTAACGCGCATCGGTGTCGGGAAATTGCCGTCCGATATCGCCCATGGCCGCCGCGCCGAGCAAGGCATTGCACACGGAGTGCAGCAGCACGTCGGCGTCCGAGTGTCCGTCCAGGCCCTTCTCGTTTGGAATGTCCACGCCGCCGATGACGAGCTTGCGCCCCAGCACCAAGGCGTGAACGTCGAATCCCTGCCCTATCCTCATGTTTGTCTCCCGAAACTCGCGAGGATGGTCTGCGCCAACTGCAGATCCTCCGCATAGGTCACCTTCAAATTCGTGGCGGAACCCTGCACCAGCTTCGGCTTCAGCCCCAGCGCCTCGATGGCGCCGGCCTCGTCGGTCATTTTGGCCGTCCGGCTCAAGGCATGCAGCAGCAGGCCATGGCGAAACATCTGCGGCGTCTGCGCTTGCCACAGATGCTCGCGTGGCTCGGTCGTCTGGATCCGCCCGGCCGGGTCGGCGCGCTTCAACGTGTCGGCGACCGGCACTGCGAGTATACCGCCGACCTCGTCCGTGGCGAGCGCGTCCAGCATGCGCTGCAATTCCTGCTGACCGAGGCAGGGCCGCGCCGCGTCGTGCACCAACATCCAGTCGTCGGGCTGCACCGTGGAGGAGGCCGCAACCAAGCCGTTCAACACGCTGTCGTGCCGCGTCGCGCCGCCGCAGTAAAGCGGCGCGACGCGCTCGCCGAACTCACCCCAGGGGTGTTGCCTGAATTCGCCATCCCCGGGCGCCAGCACCACGAATACGGTATCGATCCTGGCATCGGCGAGGAGCGCGTTCACGCTATGGTAGAGCAGCGGGCGCCCGAGCAGCTCGAGGTATTGCTTGGGCGTAGCCAAGCCCATGCGCTCGCTCGTGCCGGCGGCCGGAATCAGACCGAAAAACCGCTCGGACGTCATTGTTTTTTCGAAATAAATAGCTGCTGAAGCCATTATAATACAACTTAGTTAAATGATGATGTCAGCCGATTCACATCTTCCAGGGTCGCATCCTACAGGGCTGCGCCCGTGGACTCTTTTTTTTCCATGATTACCGCCCCACCCCACGCACTGCACCAACGCCGCTACACCCAGTTGCATGGCTCCGGCGACGCCCTGGCGCTCGCTCGCCTAGCGCAGGATGCGAAGCCTTTGATCGTGCTTTGCGCCTCGGCGCTGGACGCGCAGCGCTTGTGCGAGGAAATTCCTTATTTCGCGCCCGGACTGGCGGTGAACCTGCTGCCCGATTGGGAAACGTTGCCCTACGACAGTTTCTCGCCGCACCATGACCTGATATCCGAACGCCTGGCCACCTTATACGCGATCACCCGCGGCAGTTGCGACCTCACGCTGATTCCGGCGAGCACCGCGCTTTACCGCTTCGCGCCGCCGTCCTATCTGGCCGCCTACACCTTCTTCCTCAAGCGGGACGAGAAGTTCAGCCTGCCGCAACTACGCGCGCAACTGACGCTGGCCGGCTACAGCCACGTCACCCAGGTGGTTGCGCCGGGCGAGTATTGCGTGCGCGGCGGGCTCATCGATCTGTTCCCCATGGGCAGCGCCTTGCCCTACCGCATCGACCTGCTCGACGAGGAAATCGAATCCATCCGCACTTTCGACGTCGATACGCAGCGCACCATCTACCGGGTGAAGGAAGTGCGCCTGCTGCCTGCGCGCGAGTTTCCGCTGGACGAAGCGGGCAGGACGCGCTTTCGCGCGCGCTTTCGCGAAACCTTCGAGGGCGATCCGTCCAGAAGCAATATCTACAAGGACGTGAGCAACGGCATCGCGCCGGGCGGAATCGAATATTAGCTGCGCCTGTTCGTCGAGCACACCGCCACCATTTTCGATTATCTGCGCGAGCGCGCCTCCTTCTGCCTGCACCGCGATGTCGCCGCAACCATAGACGCGTTCTGGAAAGACACGCAGTCGCGCCATAAACTGCTGCGCGGCGACCGCGCGCAGCCGCTGCTGTCGCCGGTCGAGATGTTCCTGCCGGCCGAGGAATTCTTCATCGCGGCAAGAAAGTTCGCGCGCATCGACATCGGCGCCCCGCAGGATGCGGGCGCGGCAAGGGATGGCGGAATGGTCGCTGCCGCACTGCCGCCGCTCGCAGTCGAGCGCCGCGCCGCCGATCCGCTCACGCGGCTAAAAGCATTCCTTGCAAGCACGAGCGCGCGCGTGCTACTCCTGGCGGAATCGCCGGGCCGGCGCGAAACCATGAGCCGGTACCTGGCCGAATACGGCCTCGCGCCCGCGCCCTGCGCGAGCTTCGCCGGGTTTCTCGCGGCCAGTGCATCTTGCATGCTCGGCACGGCGCCGCTATTCAACGGCTTTGCCCTCGCCGACGAGAATATTTGTATCGTCACCGAGGCTGAACTCTATGCCGGCACGGTGCGCGCCGGCCGGCGCGCCGAGGTCCGTCCGACCTCGGTCGAGGGCATGGTGCGCGACCTGTCGGAACTGCGCATCGGCGACCCGGTGGTGCACGCCCAGCACGGCATCGGCCGCTATCTCGGCCTCGCCAATCTCGACCTGGGCGAGGGCAAGACGGAATTTCTGCACCTGGAGTATGCCGGCCGGGACAAGCTCTACGTGCCGGTGGCGCAGCTGCAACTGATCAGCCGCTACAGCGGCGTGGCGCCGGATCAGGCGCCGCTGCACAAGCTCGGCAGCGGCGACTGGGACCGCGCCAAGCGCAAGGCGGCACAGCAGATTCGCGACACCGCCGCCGAGTTGCTCAATCTTTACGCACGGCGCGCCGCCCGCGAGGGACATCAGTTCGAAATCAAGCAGCACGATCTGGAAGCGTTTGCCGACGGCTTCGGCTTCGAGGAAACCACCGACCAGGCGGCCGCGATCCGCGCCGTGATCGAAGACATGTGCTCGGGCAAGCCGATGGATCGCCTGATCTGCGGCGACGTCGGCTTCGGCAAGACCGAAGTCGCCCTGCGCGCGGCGTTCGTCGCGGTCTGTGGCGGCAAGCAGGTCGCCGTCCTCACCCCGACCACCCTGCTCGCCGAGCAGCACTTCCAGACATTCTCCGACCGCTTCGCGCAGATCGCGGACGAGTGGCCGATCAAGATTGCCCAGTTGTCGCGTTTTCGCACGGCCAAGGAGCAGACGCGAAATGTGAAGGCGCTGGCCGACGGCTCGGTCGATATCGCCATCGGCACGCACAAGCTGCTGCAGCGCGACATCCATTTTCAGCGCCTTGGCCTGGTGATCATCGACGAGGAACATCGTTTCGGCGTGCGCCAGAAGGAAGCGTTGAAGGCGCTGCGCGCCGAAGTCGACGTGCTCACGCTCACCGCCACGCCGATCCCGCGCACCCTGGCCATGTCGCTCGAAGGCCTGCGCGATTTCTCGGTCATCGCCACCGCGCCGCAGAAGCGACTCGCGATCAAGACCTTCGTCAGCCGCGCGAGCCGGGGGGTGATCCGCGAAGCGGTGTTGCGCGAACTGAAGCGCGGCGGACAAATCTATTTCCTGCACAACGAAGTCCAGACCATCGAGAACATGCACGTGAAGCTGGCGCAGCTGCTGCCTGAGGCGCGCATCGTGGTGGCGCACGGTCAGATGCGCGAACGCGAGCTCGAGCGCGCGATGCGCGAGTTCCACCAGCAGCGCTACAACCTGCTGCTGTGCACCACCATCATAGAAACCGGCATCGACATTCCCACCGCCAACACCATGCTGGTCAACCGCGCAGACAAGTTCGGCCTGGCGCAGCTGCACCAACTGCGCGGCCGCGTCGGCCGCTCGCATCATCAGGCCTATGCTTACCTGCTCATCCACGCCGAAGAGGCGCTCTCGGCGCAGGCAAAAAAGCGCCTGGAAGCGATCCAACTGATGGACGAGCTGGGCTCGGGTTTTTTCCTCGCCATGCACGACCTGGAAATCCGCGGCGCGGGCGAAGTCCTGGGCGAATCGCAGTCGGGCGAAATGCAGGAAATCGGATTTAATCTCTATGCCGACATGCTCAATCACGCGGTGCGCTCGCTCAAAGCGGGACAAGAGCCGGACCTGTCTTCGCCGCTCGCGATCACCACGGAAATCAACCTGCACCTGCCGGCGCTGCTGCCCAGCAACTATTGCAGCGACGTACACGAGCGGCTGACGCTGTACAAGCGCCTGGCCAACTGCGAAACGCCGGACGAGCTCGATGCGATGCAGGAGGAGTTGATCGACCGTTTCGGCCGCGCGCCGGAACCGGCGCAGACGCTGATCGAATCGCACCGTCTGCGCGTCAGCGCACGTGAATTGGGCGTGGCACGCATCGACGCGAGCGGCGATGCGATCCAACTGCAGTTCATCGACCAGCCGCCCATAGACGGTGCGCGCATCATCCAACTGCTGCAGCGGCAGCGCCACTGGAAGCTGTCGGGCCCGAGCAAGCTCAGGGTGCAAACGCCGAGCGAAGGCTTGGCGCCGCGGGTGCAGACGGTGAAAGAATTGCTCAAGACTTTGAGCGGAGCGACGCCATCCGTGCCCGCGCACGCAACCGCGCCGGATCGGTCTACGCGATGAGCATACCCCTGGTGATCCGGGGCGCGGGGCAAGGCCGACTACGCGCTGGCCCCGCCGGCCTGGATGGGGTGCTGAACTTGTTTGCTTGAACTATCTACGGCGTCTTGAATTCCGCCGCATGTCACGAGCGGACTTGCGCGCTGCGCACGCCCAGGCGCAGACCCACACCCTTGCCACGCTTGGCAATGAAGTTGGAGACGTGCTTGGCGGCTGTTTCAGTCAGCGTAACCGGCATGGCGACCCCAGGCGGCTTGTTGCGCCGGGGCGGCCGCGTTCTCGTCCGCGGCCAGGCCGTGCTTGTTTTTGTAATCGGCGATCGCAGCCTTGATCGCATCCTCGGCCAAGATGGAACAGTGGATTTTCACCGGCGGCAGCGCCAGTTCCTCGGCGATCTGGGTATTCTTGATGCCCATCGCCTGGTCCAGGGTCTTGCCTTTCACCCACTCGGTGACCAGCGAGGTTGAGGCGATGGCTGAACCGCAGCCGTAGGTCTTGAAGCGCGCTTCCTGAATCACACCGTCCTGGCCAACCCGGATCTGCAATTTCATCACGTCGCCGCACGCGGGCGCACCGACCATGCCGGTTCCTACGCTCTCATCGCCCTTTTCAAAGGTGCCGACATTGCGCGGGTTTTCGTAATGATCGAGTACCTTGTCGCTGTATACCATTCTTGACTCCTTGCCTTCTTTGCCGGTATTAATGCGCAGCCCATTGCACGGTATTCAAATCGACGCCTTCCTTGTACAGGTCCCACAGCGGCGAGAGCTCGCGCAACCTGGCGATCTTGCGTTTGAGCAGGTCGACGGTGAAATCGATCTCTTCCGCGGTGTTGAAACGACCGATGGTAAAACGAACGGAGGAATGCGCGAGTTCGTCCGAGCGCCCCAGGGCGCGCAGCACGTAGGAGGGTTCCAGGCTGGCGGAGGTGCAGGCCGAACCCGAGGATACGGCTATTTCCTTGATACCCATGATCAGCGATTCGCCCTCGACGAAGTTGAAGCTGACGTTGAGATTACCGGGAATGCGCTGTTCCAGGTCACCGTTGAGGTGCACTTCCTCGATTTCGCTCAAGCCCTTCCACAAACGCTCGCGCAATCCGCGGATACGCTCGTTCTCGGTGGCCATCTCCAGCCGGGCGATGCGGAAGGCCTCGCCCATGCCGACGATCTGGTGCGTGGCGAGCGTGCCCGAGCGCATGCCGCGCTCGTGTCCGCCGCCGTGAATCTGCGGCTCGATGCGCACGCGCGGCTTCCTGCGCACGAACTGCGCGCCTATGCCTTTCGGCCCGTAGACCTTGTGCGCGGTCACGGTCATCAGGTCGACCTTGAGTTCTTGCACATCGATCTCGACCTTGCCCACCGCCTGCACCGCGTCGCAGTGAAAAATGATGCCCTTGGGGCGGCAGATCTCGCCGATGGCGGCGATGTCCTGGATCACGCCGATTTCGTTGTTGACCATCATCACCGACACGAGGATGGTATCGGGGCGTATCGCGGCTTTCAATTTTTCCAGATCGAGCAGGCCGTTCGGCTCCGGGTTGAGGTAGCTCGCCTCGAACCCCTGGCGCTCGAGTTCCCACACGCTATCCAGCACCGCCTTGTGCTCGGTCTTGACCGTGATGATGTGCTTGCCCTTGCCCTGGTAGAAAAGCGCCGCGCCCTTGATCGCGAGGTTGTCGCCTTCGGTGGCCCCCGAGGTCCAGACTATTTCCCTGGGGTCGGCATTGAGCAGCGCCGCCACGTGCGCGCGCGCCTCCTCCACCGCCGTCTCCGCTTCCCAGCCGTAGGCATGCGCGCGGCTGGCCGGATTGCCGAACTTTTCGGTGAGATAGGGAATCATTTTGGCGGCGACGCGCGGATCGACCGGCGTGGTCGCCGAGTAGTCGAGGTAGATGGGTTGTTTCATGATGGTGGATCTTTTCGCCATCGAATCGGTGCGACTCAGGCCGGCAACGAGACAGCCTTGCGCGCAGCCGCGCGACGCCGGTCCATCAGCACGCTCACATTCCCATTTTTCGCCAGATGCTCGGTCACGAGGTCCTGCAGCGTCACGGAGTCAAGATATTCGTACAACTTCTCGTTTAGCGTGGACCACAAATTATGGGTTATGCAGCGCTTGTCTTCCCGGCAGTTTTCCCGGCCGCTGCATTGCGTCGCATCGAGCGGTTCATCCACGGCGAGGATGATGTCGGCAACCGAAATTTTGTCGCTAGCGCGCGCCAGGCAGTAACCGCCGCCTGGACCGCGCACGCTCTCCACCAGCGCGTGCCGGCGCAGCTTGCCGAACAGTTGCTCAAGGTACGAGAGCGAAATGCTCTGGCGCGCTCCGATGCCGGCCAGGGTTACCGGCCCGTGCTGGTGACGCAAGGCCAGGTCCAGCATGGCGGTCACGGCAAATCTGCCTTTGGTTGTCAGTCTCATATTCGTCTCCAGCTCATTACCCAATCAATACAACGAACTATATCTAAACTAGAGCATTTTTATCAACTATTTTTCCCCTGCTTGGCGCAACCGGCCCGGGTCGAAGCGCTCCGCGACCGCGCGGTCGTCCTCGGTCCGCCCTCGCAAAGCCTGGATCTCTTGTTGCAAGCGCTCCAGCCGGCGGTCCTGCTCCATCGAGTGGTCGAGCAAGCCCTGCAGCGCCTTGGCCAGAGGATCGTCCGTGGCTTTGGCGGTGACGGCATAGGCGGAAAACCCAAGCTTGGCGGCTTTTTCCTCGCGCGATTTGTCCTGCTCATCGACAATGATGCGCGCCGGAATCCCGACCGCGGAGGCGCCGGGCGGAACGTCTTTCACCACCACGGCGTTGGAGCCGATCTTCGCCCCCTCCCCCACGACGATGGGTCCGAGCACCTTGGCGCCGGCGCCGATGACCACCCCATTCCTCAAGGTCGGATGGCGCTTGCCCTTGTTCCAGGAGGTGCCGCCCAAGGTCACGCCGTGGTACAGGGTGACGTCGTCGCCGATTTCAGCGGTTTCACCTATGACGACCCCCATGCCGTGGTCGATGAAAAAGCGCCTGCCGATGCTTGCGCCGGGATGGATTTCGATGCCGGTCAGAAAGCGCCCGACATGCGATACCAGCCGTCCCAGCCAGCGCAGTTTCATACGCCACAACCAATTCGCGATGCGGTGAATGCGCAGCGCGTGGAAGCCGGGGTAACAGGTAATCACCTCCCAGGTCGAGCGCGCAGCAGGATCGCGTTCGAATACGCTGATGATGTCTTCACGGATGTTCTTGAACATAGGCGTGTCTGCTAGCTCCCCAGCTTCCTGCTCGATTTGCGCTCTGAACCTATATTAAAGTAACTTACTAACTTTATAGTTTAATTAACTGTTTTAAAAAAGTTAATCAAAAATAATACCTTGTCGACCATAGGCCGTAGTTTACTAATCCCCAGTGTTCTAGTCAACTACTTGCGAAAAGAATTAAGTATTCCGCGCAGGATGTTAACCTCTTCCTGTTCCAGGCGCGCGCGGCCGAACAGGCGCCGCAGGCGCGGAATCAGGCGCCTGGGGTTTGCCGGATCGAGAAAACCGCTGGCACACAGGCTCTGCTCGAGGTGGAGGTAGAAATTCTCGACGTCCTCGTGCCGCGCCGGTTCGGATTCAGCCGGAGGAAGTAATTGCGCACCCAGCGCCGCTACGCGCGCCTCATAGGCCATCACCTGCACCGCCGCGGCAAGATTGAGGGACGAGTAGTCCGGGTCGGCGGGAATATGCGCCATGGCCCGGCATTGCAGGATTTCCTCATTGCTTAGTCCGGACATTTCGGTGCCGAAAACGATCGCGACCTCGCCCCCCTGCGCTGCGCTCACCAGCGCCTGCGCCGCGCTGCGCGCCTCGACGGACGCGTACGCGAGTCCGCGCCGGCGCGCGCTCACCGCCAGAGCATACACTGTGCCTTGCAAGGCCTCGGCCAGGCTGGCGCAGACGCGGGCTTTCTGCAGCACGTCCGACGCTCCGCTCGCCATGGCTTCGGCTTCGGCATCGGGAAATTTTTTCGGGTTGACCAAATGGAGCGAGACGATACCCATGGTCTTCATGGCGCGGGCCGCCGCGCCGATGTTGCCCGGATGCGACGTATGCGACAGCACGATACGAATGTGCGACAGCAGGTCTGCGCTCATATTAAAATCAACCCTTCGGCGCAGGCCGCGAAACCAAGCAAACACCCCAAATTACATGCATCCCATGCTCAATATCGCGGTGAAAGCCGCGCGGCGCGCCGGCGCCATCATCAACCGCGCCGCGCAGGACATCGACGCCCTGACCGTATCGACCAAGCGCCACAATGATTTCGTCACCGAGGTGGACCAGGCGGCGGAGCAGGCGGTGATCCGCATCCTGATGAATGCCTTCCCGGACCATGCGATTCTAGCAGAGGAATCCGGGGCGCATGGAAAATCGGACTATGTGTGGATCATCGACCCGCTGGACGGCACCACCAATTTCATTCACGGTTTTCCGCAGTATTGCGTCTCCATCGGACTCAGGCACAAGGGCACGGTGACGCAGGCGGTGATCTACGACCCCGGGCGCAATGAACTGTACACCGCCACGCGCGGGCACGGCGCCTACCTCAACGACCGGCGCATGCGCGTGTCCAAACGCACGCGGCTGGACGATTCACTCATCGGCACCGGCTTTCCGTTCCGCTCCGGCCAGCACATGGACGAATACGCGGCCGTCCTGCGCAAGGTGATGGAGCAGACCGCGGGTGTGCGCCGCGCCGGCGCCGCCGCGCTCGATCTCGCCTATGTCGCCGCGGGCAGGCTGGACGGCTTCTGGGAAATGGGCCTCTCGCCCTGGGACATGGCCGCCGGCAGCTTGCTGATCCAGGAGGCAGGCGGTCTGGTGAGCGATTTCGAGGGCGACGGCAATTACCTGCAATGCGGGAACATCGTCAGCGGCACGCCCAAAGTGTTCGCGCCGTTGCTGCAGATCGTAGCGGCACACCTTCCCAAGTAATTTATGCCCCTGTTGCAGCGGCTGCGGGCTTGGTTCGGCGGCAACAGGGCCGCGCGGCTGGAAGCGGCAATCCGGCTGCACGAAAGCGGCGATCTCGCCGGTGCCGAGCAACGCTACCGCGCGCTGCTGCGCGCGGATGCCCGCGATGCCGATGCCACTCACCTGCTCGGGCTCATCGCCCACCAGCGCGGGGACCATGCAGCCGCCGTCGCGCAAATCGGTGCGGCCATCGCGCTCAAAGCCGACAAGCCGGTTTATCACTACAACCTGGGTAACGCCCTCGTCGAACTCGACCGGCTGGAGGCGGCAATCAACAGTTTTCGCGCGGCACTCGAGCTCGATCCCTCCCAGGTCGCCGCGCGCTCCAACCTCGCCCAAGCGCTCACCGAAACCGGCCGATACGCGGAGGCGGCGGCCGAGTACCGCCGCCTGCTGGAACTGCAGCCGTCGGCGGCCGCGCGCAACGCCTTGGCGCGCGCGCTGATCCAGTGCGCAGACGCCGACGCATCCGCTGCCGATTGCTACGACGAAGCGGCAACCTTGCTGCAACAGGCATGGCAGGCGGCGGACGATCCGGCCACGGCGCGCCTTGCGCTCGCCTACTGCCACCGGCAGCGCGAACGCTGGACCGAAGCCGCGGATCATTACCAGGCGGTACTCGAGCTCCGGCCCGGCAACCCGGCGGCTCACAACGACCTCGCCAATTGCTGCAACCAGCTCGGCAGGATCGCCGAGGCGATCCTGCACTATCGCGAAACGTACCGGCTGGCCCCCGACTTTCCCGAGGCGCTCACGGGCGTACTCGCCTGCCTGAACTACGACCCTGACTGCCAACCGGAACAAGCGGCAGCCGAGCACCGGCGCTGGGCCGAGCAGGTGGCGGCGCGCTACTACCCGAAGCTCGCGCGCTTTGACAACGATCGCGACCCCAAGCGCCGCCTGCGCATCGGTTACGTTTCGCCCGATTTCCGCCGCCATCCTCTGACGGCGATATTCGCGCCGGTGCTGGACGCGCATGTTCTGGACCAAGTCGAGGTCTACTGCTACTACAACTACGCGAGCGAGGACACGGTCACGCTGCGACTGAAACAGCGGGCCGGGCATTGGCGCAGCATCGTCGAGCTCGATGACGAGGCCCTGTGCGCGCAGATCCGCGCCGACCGCATCGACATCCTGGTGGATCTGGCCGGCCATACTTCGAACAACCGGCTGCTCGCCTTTGCGCGAAAGCCAGCCCCGGTGCAGGTCACGTGGCTCGGGTATCCGAATACCACGGGGCTATTGTCGATGGACTACAGGATAACCGACCGTTACGCGGATCCGCCTGGTCAGGAACGTTATTACAGCGAGGAATTGGTGTACATGCCCGATAGCATGTGGTGCTATGCGCAGCAAGGCGACGAAGCTGAGGTGAACCAGCTGCCCGCGCTGCAACGGGGGTACGTGACCTTCGGGTCGTTCAACAGCTTTTCCAAATTGGGCTTCGGCGCGCTGGATTTATGGGCACGATTGATGCGGGACATTCCGCGATCGCGGCTCCTGGTGGTGAGAGCTCCGGAAGGGGCGGGACTGGAGAGGTTGTCCGCTCAGTTTGCCGCGCACGGGATCGGCGTAGAGCGCATAGAGTTGCTGGGCATGGCGGACCGAACGCGTTACCTGGAGTTGCACCACGAGGTGGACATGGCGCTGGACCCGTTTCCGTGCAACGGTGGGGCGACGACCTGCGATGCGCTGTGGATGGGAGTGCCGGTGATCGCGCTCGCGGGGGACCGGTTTGTGTCGCGCGCCGGGGTAAGTCTGCTGAGCGCTGCGGGGCTGACCGACTGGATAGCCCATAACCAGGAGGAGTACATCGGACTGGCGCAGGCGTGGTCCAGGAATCTGCCTGGTTTGGCGGAATTGCGTGCGGGGATGCGCGGGCGCTTGCGCGCCTCGCCGTTAATCGATGCAAAGCGCTTCGCGCGCAATCTGGAAGCGGCCTATCGGGGGATGTGGGAGCACCATTGTGCCAGCGGTAATGGGGTAGTGAAGTCGAGGGTTTGGCAGGAGATCGGGTAAACGCGGATCCGGGATGATCGGCCGGGTGCAGGCGATCAGTCTGGGGCGGGCGACGTTGCTTGCGCTCGGTCGCACCGGGTCGGACGATGGCGGCGAATTGGCCCAAACCGCCGATGAGGGTTAAACCAAGACGCCATGCACCATACCAGAACAAAATTGCACGCCATAGTTGACTAAAATCCTCAGGTATTGTATAGTTGACGGGATTACTCGTGTATTGCGTGTGCAGGCCTTAGCCATCTGATATTTAAGAGGGATTTCATATGAAACTGACAACGAAAGGGCGCTTTGCCGTGACGGCGATGGTAGATCTGGCGATAAGTCAGGGCCAACACCCGGTGACCCTCGCGGCGATCAGCCAGCGCCAGAAAATCTCCTTGTCTTATCTCGAGCAATTGTTCGGCAAGCTGCGCCGCCGCGCGCTGGTCGACAGCGTGCGTGGCCCCGGCGGCGGCTATCGCCTGGCCCAGGATATGACGCAGATATCGGTCGCCGACATCATTATCGCGGTCGACGAGACGCTGGACTCGACGCAATGCGGCGGCAGGGAAAATTGCCTCGATGAGAAGAAATGCATCACTCACAACCTGTGGGCCAATCTCAACCAACATATTTTCAATTATCTCGGTGCGGTAACGCTCAAACAGTTGGTTGACGAGCAGAAACCGAGACAAAACGGCGTGGCGCAGGTCCGCGACATGCGCGCGACCCTGCAACAGCGCGAGCGTGCCGCAATTGCGATCTAATTCTTTATACGGACAGGTGAAACCATGGCGATTTCAATGACTGAAAATGCGGCAAAACAGATCCGGAACCAGCTCGCAAAGCGCGGCAAGGGCTTAGGCCTTCGTGTCGGCGTTAAGAAAGTCGGCTGTTCCGGCTTTGCCTATACATTCGACTACGCCGACGAAATGCGCCCCGGCGACAACTTGTTCGAGGCGCACAACGCGAAAATCGTGGTGGACCGTGATACGCTGTCGTTTTTAACCGGCTCGCGCCTCGATTTCGTCAAGGAAGGCTTCAAGCAGGTGTTCAAATTCGATAATCCCAATGTCGACAGCACTTGCGGCTGCGGCGAGAGCTTCAGCGTCAAGCAATCCGCCAAAGCTTAGCCGCAAAGATTTTGAAGGAATTGCAATGGCGCGAGCGTTCTTCCGGACTCCCGGATATTCAACACTCAGGTTGGGCAAACCGCAATGAGCAGCGTACTGCAAGATCTCGTCAACCAACCCTACCAGCACGGTTTCGTCACCGATATCGAAGCCGATGTCGCGCCCAAAGGGCTCAGCGAAGGCACGATCCGGTTGATTTCGGGCAAGAAAAAGGAGCCCGAGTGGCTGCTCGAACTCAGGCTCAAGGCCTACCGGCAATGGCTCACCATGGAAGAGCCCCGGTGGTCGAACGTGAAATATCCGAAAATCGATTTCCAGACGATCAGCTATTACTCGGCGCCCAAGCCGAAGAAAACCCTGAACAGCATGGACGAGGTCGATCCGGAATTGCTGCGCACGTTCGAGAAACTCGGCGTGCCGATGAACGAGCGCGCGAAACTTGCCGGCGTCGCGGTCGACGTGATTTTCGACAGCGTGTCGGTGGCGACCACCTACAAGGCGAAGCTCGCGGAGGTCGGCATCATTTTCTGTTCGATTTCGGAGGCGGTGCATGAGCACCCCGAGCTGGTGCGCAAGTATCTGGGCAGCGTGGTTCCGGTCGGCGACAACTACTATGCGGCGCTCAACTCGGCGGTGTTCACCGACGGCTCGTTCTGCTTCATTCCCAAGGGCGTCAAATGCCCGATGGATCTGTCGACCTATTTCCGCATCAATACGGAAAATACGGGGCAGTTCGAACGCACCCTGATCGTGGCCGAGGAAGGCGCTTCGGTGTCCTATCTCGAAGGTTGCACCGCGCCCAAGTTCGACACCAACCAGTTGCACGCCGCGGTAGTCGAGCTGGTCGCGCTCGACGACGCCGTCATCAAGTATTCGACGGTGCAGAACTGGTACGCGGGCGACGAGAACGGATTGGGCGGCATTTACAATTTCGTCACCAAACGCGGGCTGTGCAAGGGCGTGAATTCGCGCATCTCATGGACGCAGGTCGAGACCGGCTCGGCGATCACCTGGAAATATCCGAGCTGCGTGTTGCGCGGCGACAACTCGGTCGGCGAGTTCTATTCGGTGGCGCTCACCAATCATTACCAGCAGGCCGATACCGGCACCAAGATGATCCATCTGGGCAAGAACACGCGCAGCACCATCGTCAGCAAGGGCATCTCCGCCGGCAACTCCAACAACAGCTACCGCGGTCTGGTCAGGATCGCGCCCACCGCCGCCGGCGCGCGCAATTACTCGCAGTGCGATTCGATGTTGATCGGCGAGCGCTGCGGCGCGAACACATTTCCCTATATCCAGGTGGGGAACCCCAGCGCCAAAGTCGAGCACGAAGCATCGACATCCAAGATCGGCGAAGACCAGTTGTTCTATTTTGCCCAGCGCGGCGTCGGCGCCGAGGAAGCGGTGTCGATGATCATCAACGGGTTCTGCAAAGACGTTTTTCAACAATTGCCGATGGAGTTCGCGGTCGAGGCGACCAAACTGCTCGGCCTCAAGCTCGAGGGTAGCGTAGGATGATTTACCAGGACAGCAAGACTCTGCTCGCTGTGCGCGGCCTGCACGCGACAGTCAATGGTATCGAAATTCTCAAAGGCCTGGATCTCACCGTCAAGAGCGGCGAAGTGCACGCGATCATGGGGCCGAACGGCTCGGGCAAGAGCACCTTCGCCAAGGTGCTAGCCGGCCATCCCGCCTACGAAGTCAGCGGCGGCGGGGTCGTGTTTGAAGGCGGCAATCTGCTCGAACTGAAACCCGAGGCGCGCGCGCGCGCGGGGGTTTTCCTCGGCTTCCAGTACCCGATCGAGATACCGGGGGTGGCCAACAGCCAGTTCCTGCGGCTCGCCTACAACACGCTGCAGGCGCAGCGCGGCAAGGACGAGCTCGACCCGCTCGAATTCGACGATTTCGTGCGCGAGAAGATGAAGCTGCTGGAGATGAATCCGGATTTTCTCGACCGCAGCGTCAATGAAGGTTTTTCGGGCGGCGAGAAGAAGCGCAACGAAATTCTGCAGATGGCGCTGATCGAGCCGAAGCTCGCGATTCTCGACGAGACCGATTCCGGGCTCGATATCGACGCGTTGAGAGTGGTCGCCGGCGGCGTCAACCAGCTCGCCACGCGGGACAATGCGATCGTGCTGGTCACGCACTACCAGCGCCTGCTCAACTACATC
>JACRAS010000085.1 GCA_016234705.1 Betaproteobacteria bacterium
AACAGCTCGGCTATCGCGTGGTGCGGGCCGAGAACGCCGCCGAGGCATTGCGTCATCTGCAACAGGGCATCGAATTCGATCTGCTGCTGTCCGATATTCTGATGCCGGGTTCGCTCGACGGCCTCGGGCTGGCGGAAATCTGTCGCGAGCGCTTCCCCGATATGCCGATTTTGTTGACCAGCGGCTATTCCGACGCCGCGCAGGCCGCCGACGGACGCTTCGATATCCTGCGCAAGCCGTTCGAGCTCGCCGCGCTGGAACGCGCCATCGAGCAGGTGGTGGGGCGCGGCCGCGAGCGCGGACAACGGCGCGCCAGTTTACGGTAGCGCGGGCTTACTGCAGATCGAATCGTCTCTCGCCGCGCGTGCCGGGGCCGCCGACAAATGTCCGTCATCGTATCCAAGGCCGACTCAGTGTGGACGCGGCTGAATGTCAGTGCGCTGCGCTTGGTGCGTGATCTATTTAGATTGAATCACTGTGCTTCCCTAACATTTTACTGGCGCATGATCTTTTCCGAAAACCGGTTCCCACTTTTCGGGATCATGCGCTTGGTGCGCATCAGCGCGGTCGTCCGTAAAGCGAGTGCTTTCGCAAATAGTCCCGAACGTCGGCGACCAAGGGTCCGACCGCTGTTATAGCTTCGTTGAGTTTGGCGGCGGGCCGGCTAAATTCGCGCACCCAATGCCGCATTTCGGCGGGCGAGTGGATGTCGATGCGTTTTGGGTCGGCGGGACCGCGCAACAGACCGTCATTATTCGCGACGGTCATCGTAACAAGGCCGTAACGGCGATCGCAATCGCGAGCGGAGCCGGCACGACCGCCGGCGGCACAAACCAGGTCAACATCCGATTCTCCTGCACTAGGCCGACGCCATGCGGCGCGGTTCTTGGCGAACCCCGAAGAAAACGTCGGTTTTTCTGCTTGGAACGGAGCGCCCGAAGGCGCTTCGACTCAACAAACGCTGCGCCCAATTGGGCCCAATGTCGAGCAATTACGCTCCGGGATGCCAAAAATGAGGCGGCGCCTCTCGTTAAAGCGATGGGCAGTCCCCATATGCCCTGCTGCCGCCCCTTTGCAGCGACAGGCAATCGCGGCAGGCGCCCCTAAAGAAAGGCCTGCTATGTTCACGCCCGAGCATTTTCGTGCGAAAGCGGCCGAATGCGGCGAATTGGCAAAAACGGCGAACAGCCAGGATGACGCGCGTGAATTTGAGCGGCGCGAAACAAGCCCCGCCATGCTCGCCGACAACGCGCAGTGGCTTGCAGACAAGATGGTTCACTCGGGGGGCGTGGCGCCATGAAATGGCCAGGGCAGCGACCGTCGAATATCGTGAATCAGGCGGTGACGTTTCCAAATGTCAGCCGCAGCTACGATGCCACACGGCGCGCGGTGGCCTTCTGGGGCTACGACCGCTCGATGGAAAATTCGTTCTTTGTGACCTGGGACGCGCTCAAGCGCATTCAACCCAATCTGGAGGCCGACGAAGCAGGTCTGCTGCGCGCCTTCGATAGCAACCGTAAACTGATTTATGAGATTGCGGCAAAGGTGTACGGCCGCGGCCGAAAAAGCGTGTACAACCTCGTCGCCGCCGATTTCTGAAGAACCGATCGATCCAACGGCGTCGCGACCGGTCGACGCGCCGGCGTTCAAGCCAAAACACAACAAAGGAACGAATTGTGAGCAGCAAGACGGAAAAGCCTGCCAATACAGTGAGCGGCAAGACGGAAAAGCCCACCAATCTGCGCGCGGATGTCATGCCGAAAGACGGTTACGTGTTGTCGGTCGATGGCAAATTGAAGACGCGATATGAGACGTCCGAGGACGCCATGACGGCGGCCGTGAAGCTCAAACAAAGTTACCCGGTGATTCAGGTCACGGTATTCGACGCGGCCGCGCGGAGCCATTCGCCGGTGCTAGTGCCGGAACAGTAGCTGGAACCGGCAGGTCGACATGCGTCGCAGGGTGCGCTCGCCCTGACTGATTTAGAAATAACAACGTCGCTTGCCAGCCCCGCCCCGCAGCAGCAGACTTAAGGCGATAAGCCGGCCATCAAACCGGAGCAGCAAAAGTAGACTGTTCGTCTTCTTGATTGATCTGCTCGATCTAGGAAGGCCCGGCATCTTGCCGGGCTTTTTTTATGGCGCTAAGAATGCCCGCAATATCCGAGCAGGAAATCGAATGGTCAGATACTTTCTAAACGGCCAGCGACCGGTAGCAAATACGCTCGCTAATTTGTCGAGGCACCGCTGTAGCCGGGACGCACGATCCGCTTGATCTTGTCCATGGTGTAGTTCTGGCCATTGATCGACAGCAGCGGTGGATTCTGCGTGAGGTCGACCGAATCCACGGTGGCCTGCACTTCGGTCGAAATGGCGACCGGCTGCTTGTTGGCATCGAAGCCGGTGACCGTGAGCTTGTAACTGCCCTCCGGCCACTGTCTGCCGTCGTTGCCACGGCCGTCCCAGACGAAAGCCATGTCGCCCGGGTTGATCGAGAAGGTGCCGGAATAGGCGGTCTGGCCGGTCGCATCCGTGATGGTGACGGTGGCGGTCGCAGGCTTGGAGGTGTTC
>JACRAS010000096.1 GCA_016234705.1 Betaproteobacteria bacterium
CACCGCGCTCTATCGCGCCAAGCGCGACGGCCGCAACCGGGTGGTGCCGGACGCCGCCTAGAATCGCCTGTATTTTCAAAGCCTTGAATTGATATTTGGCCGCGTCTTGGGGCTGGTCTAGCCTCTCCGATGACGGCTTCGATTCGCGTCGGTCGCGTGAACCCGCGCGGCGAAACCTTGCTCATGCCCTGCGGAGTGCTCAGGTCCGCCGCATCTCCTGGGTCCGTGGGGTTCGGTCGGCCGGCAAGCGGTGCGAGAGGCCTCCTCATGATGCCGCTTCCGGCCGGCCACCTCTTTCTCATCCCTCCCCCAAAGGGAAGCGCGTTTGCCGCGCGCTCGTGCATTCTGTTTTAATTTTCAAACAGCAGACATGCGTCATCGCCCGTATTCTTTGCGGCGCCGGGAACGCCGTAGTCCCTTTTCCGTCCCCCTCAATAGATGAGGGGATGGCGCGCCGAGGTGGCGCAGCCTTAACGGGGCACGCACCGTTGCCTGTAACGTGCGGGCGCCTCTCGGCGCGCCACCCGGACAACGCGTCCGGGCTTATTTGCGGCGGTTCTCCTTACGGCGCCGGTCCGCGCTTTCGGGCGAGCGTAGTATTGCCCCACCCGTCAGCGAGCTCCTCGCGGCCGGTCCTTGTGCCGGCGGGCGGAGGCCGGCGCCGCCCGGGGGGTTAGGGGGTGCGTTCATCCCCTTCCCGCAGGCGCCGCATCCGGCTCCATCATTTAGACGCCTCTAGATGACGCCCTCACATGAGCCGGACCAAGCTAGGACAGCATACCTTGGGAATAGAGTCAAGATACTTTGGAAAATAATCCGCAGGCCCGCGCTCGTCACCGTGAGGCCGAGAGAGGCTACGGCCGTACGATGGTCCAGCCCTTTTCGGCGAGCTCGATCAGCGTCACCACGCCGGCCTTGACGCGCTCGGCATTCTCCACCAACGGCGGTTCCTTGGCTTCGGTGCGCGTCATGGCTTCGAGCGTATTCTCGCAGGCCTTGAACGAGACGTTGGGCATGCCTTGCTTGAACGACTTCAAGCGCGGCTGCACCGGCGAGGTGTCCGCGCGCAGCATGTGCAGGCCGGCATTGAAGGCGACGATCTCGATCTCCACCTCTTCGCCCTTGTCGGAATAATATTTCGACACGTTGGCGGCGACATTGAGCACCGCATTCATCTTGATCGGATCGTTATCGCTGATCTGCAGCGCCAGCCGGTGCTTTTCGGCGGCGCTCGCCGGCGCGACCGCCAGCAGCAGCAAGGTGGCAAACAAAGCGCGCAGCATGACCGACATGGTGTGTCCTCCCAGACAAGGCGTCGACAATATCAGGTCCGCAGGGGGAGGAATATTCCAAACGTCGTCATTCCGGGGCGCGGGCGTTAAGCGCGCGAGCCCGGAATCCAGGGATGCTTGTGCGTGCGGCTCTGGATTCCGGGTTCGCGGCCAAAAGGCCGCGCCCCGGAATGACGGAAATGCAAAAGGCGCCCAGTGGGCGCCCTGGCTTCATTGCGCATGATCTTATCCGAAAACCGGTTCCCACTTTTCGGGATCATGCGCTGGCGTCTCGACCGAAGCCGCAAGATCACTTGATCTTGGATTCCTTGTACTCGACGTGCTTCTTGGCGATCGGGTCGTATTTCTTCTTGGTCAGCTTCTCGGTCTGCGTGCGCGAGTTCTTCTTGGTCACGTAGTAATGGCCGGTGTCGGCGCTCGAGACAAGCTTGATCTTCAGACTGGCGGCTTTGGCCATTGGATTTATCCTCGAAATCGGAACTCTAGGGGTGCGGGGCTGATTTTCGAGCGGAACCTAGCGGCAACGCAGTAAATGTCAAGAAAAGCGGGTGTTTCGGCAGCGTCTCGGATCGCCTCGCTCAAGGGTTAAGGGGTGGACAAAAACGTTGGTCCGCCAATGTCACCTCGTCGCGCGTGCCATTGAGATACAAATAGTGGCACACCGTCTTGTAGGCCGGCTTGCCATCGACATGTCCGATAAAATCGAGACTTGAGCCCGAGTACAGCCCGCCCTTGAGGATGTAGCCAATGACC
>JACRAS010000087.1 GCA_016234705.1 Betaproteobacteria bacterium
ACCGGCTTGCTGCAATGCGCGCTGCGCGGCGGGGATGGGTGCTTCCGGCATATAGGCCAGCGCCGCGCGCGCGGTGCCGAACCCGCGCAGCTGAATTCTAATTTTAGGATCGCGGCTCAATTCGCGCGCCCGTTCCGGCGTGGCGACGATCAACCCGGCGTTGGCATCCGCCGGATGCGTCTGCGCGCCATAGGTCACGGTGCCGCCGTTGAGCACGGGCTTGAGCTTCGCGAGCTCTTCCGCGGTCGACAGTTTGATCCCTTCGTCGCTTGCAAGCGTAGCGACGGTCTTGCGGAAGGAGGGGTCTGGCACCTGGAACGGCAGCGTCATATAGCGTTTTTGGAAGGCGTAATCGTCGGCGAGCGCCTGGCGGTATTGCGCTTCGCGCCGCAGCACCACGTCGTGCTGCTCGGATGTGGTGATCTGGTGCTTGGCCGCGACGTTCTCGGCGGTCTGCACCATGGCGTGGCGGCCGAGCGGATCGCAGTTGAAATTATCCATCACCCAGTCTTCGTGCGATCCGGTGCCGCCGGGCGCGCGTGGATTTGGATAATACAGATGCGGTCCATTCGAGGTGCGGTCGCAGGTCACGGCCAGCGTGACGTTGGACAGTCCGGCATCGACCTCCTGCGCCGCGGCCAGCAGGACACGCGCGCCGGTCGCGCAAGCCTGCATGATGGTCGGTCCGCCGATATCCTTGAGGCCGGCCATCCCGGCCAGCCAGGGCAGGCCGTAGAACGAATGCTTCTGCGGCACGCTGATTCCCAGCACGCCGTGATCGATCGCGTCGGTTGGGATTTTCCGGCGCGCCATTTTGGCCTTGGTCACGTGCGCCGCGAATTCGATTGAATGCAGATTGGAGAAGGCGCCCTGCCAGCGTGCGAAGGGCGTACTCCAGTAAGCGCCATAAGGAATTTCTGCTTTGTAGGTCACGGTGGTTACGCCTTGCTGTTGGGCGCTAACGCGCTGCGCAAGATGCGCTTGGCTTCGAGGAGATGGTCACGCATGGCGGCGCTGGCGCCGGCGCCGTCGGCCGCCGACAGGCTCGCTGCGATCCGCTTCAGTCCGTTCAACACCACGGTGCGCACCTCGCGGTTGCCGAGCGTGAGCGCGCGCAGGTAGCGAACGTGATCGGCGTAAAGTTCGATGGCGCGCAGCAATCTGCGGTTCGGCACGAGATCCAGCCAGGCCGCGCGAAATCGGTAGTTCGCGTCCATGAACGCCTCGACGTCGTTCTCGGCGTTAGCAGCGACCATCGCGGCCAGTTGCTCGCGAAATGGGGCGAGCTGCGCTTTTTCGCGAATGCGCGTCGCAACCTGGCGCAGCGCTTCCGGCTCGAGCAGCAGACGCAATTCGTAGATGTCGTCGATGTCGGCTTCCGACAGCGCGGGAACGATGAAGCTGCGCCCGTCCGAGCCGAGCAGGCCCTCGCTGGCTAGGCGGGCAAGCGCCTCGCGCACCGGCGTGCGCGATACGCCGAGCTGGGCGGCCAGCGCCGATTCCTGCAGGGCTTGGCCGCTCGGCACCAAGCCTGAGCAGAGGTGCTCGCGCAGGGTGACGTAGACGCGATCGCCCAGCAGTTCGGGCCGGTCGAGTGCCTTCAGCGATGCCACGGTGGTGCAGCCCCTAGGAACGTATCCCGTATTGGGGGTACTGTATACACGCCAAAAGGGCCTGTAAACGCGCTGCGCAGCCCCTGTGGATGCGTTGCCGGCGGGTTTTCAGGGCGAAGGGGTGGGTGGCGATTTCAGCGCCTTGCGGTCGATCTTGCCGACCGCGGTCTTCGGCAGGCTGCCGACAAGCCGAAATTCGGAAGGAATCTTATAGCGGACAAGGTGTTGCGCGCAGAAATCGGCCAGCTCGGCAGGCGCGGGAGCGGTGCCGCGCGCGACGATGAGCGCGCATAGTCGCTCGCCCTTGCGCGGGTCGGGCTCGCCGATCACCGCCACTTCGGCGACCGCCGGATGCCGGTAAAGCACCTCCTCGACCTCGCGCGGATAGACGTTGAAGCCGGAGACGATCGCCATGTCCTTCTTGCGGTCGAGGATGGTGATGTACCCGTCGTTCTCGATTTTGCCGATGTCGCCGGTGTAGAGCCAACCGTTACGCAACGCGTCCGCCGTCTCGCGCGGATTGTTGCGGTATCCGGCCATGATTTGCGGGCCGCGCACGCGAATTTCGCCGGTTTTTCCTGTCGGCATTTTTCGCATTCCGGTTTCGACATCGACAATTTCAATCTCGGTTGCTGGTAAGGGCAGTCCGACCGATCCAGGTTTGCGCAAACCATCGCGCGGATTGAAGCTGATCACCGGGCCGGCTTCGGTCTGGCCATAACCCTCGCAGATCGCGCAGCCGGTCGCGGCTTCCCAACGCTTCAGCGTCTCCAGCGGGAGCGCCGACGCGCCCGACGTGCAAAGCGCCAAAAATGAGAAATCCGTGCGGGCGAACGCATCGTCGGCCATCAAACCTTGAAAAATTGTCGGACTTCCGGCCAACAGCGTAATGCGCCGTTCCGTCACGGCCGCGAGTGCCAAATCCGGTCGATACTGACGCAAAATAATCAGCGTGCTGCGCGCATAGACCGCCAGATGTAGACACATCGCCATGGCGTAGACGTGGAATAGCGGCGTGATGGCCAGGATGCGCTCGTTCTCAGGCCGTGTCGAAAGCACGCGCTCACGCTGACTGATGTTGGTGGCGATGGCGCGGTGGGTCAGATTGACGCCTTTTGCTTTGCCCGTGGTGCCGCCCGTGTACTGCAAGGTTGCGAGCGCGTCCGGGCTCGGCAGCGGAACCGGCAACTGCCATTTCGCCTCGCCACGCCAACGAGTTAGCCGCTCGGCACCGGGACCCACGACAATCCGCAGTACGGCGTGGCCGGCATCGGCAACACGCACGATCTGTTCGATGTTCGCATCGCAGACGACCACTTTACAGGCGGCATCCGCGAGAATGGGGCCAAGTTCGCTTGCCGTATAGGCCGGATTGAGCGGCACAGCTTGTGCGCCTGCCGTATGCGCGGCGAAAATGGCAATGGCGGCATCGTTGGAATTGGCAAGCAGAATGGCTACGCGTTCGCCGCGCGCTCCTGCCTCAATCAGCCGGTGGGCAAAGGCCGCGACACAGCGCGTGTATTCCAAATACGTCAACGTTTCGGTTTGGCAAATCAGTGCGCCTTGCTGGGGCGATCGTGCACAGGCGTCCGCTAGCATGTGCACGACCGTTGGAAATATCGTCGGCATATCCGCGGTATGAGCGATATCGGTCAATGATCGTCCGCGCCCCATGAACGCCACCAGCTAACATGTCTTTCACGCGCGCGGCAATCGAACGACTATCGTGCGACGACGTGCCGGCTGTCCTCCTGGAAAACGCATTTGAGCTGGAGTAAGTATCGACGAAGCGTCGTCACGTTGCGAACGATCGATGCCGCTGGTAATGGTCGGGCGCCAGCGTTGAAAAAATATCCGGGAGTGTCGGCGTGAGCGAGCGGCGGATCAAGGTTCTGGTCGGAAAGCCGGGTTTGGACGGCCACGACGTCGGGGCAAAAGTCATTGTTCACGCCCTGATGGAAGCCGGTTTTGAAGTGATCTACACGGGACTGCGGCAGACGCCCGAGATCATCGCGAAAAAGGCGCGCGACGCCAATGTCGATGTCGTCGGCGTTTCGATCCTGTCCGGCGCGCATATTCCGCTGTGTCGGCGCTTGCGCGAGGAGCTGCAGGAGAAGGGGCTCTACGACAAGCTCTGGATTGTCGGCGGCAACATTCCGGAAGAAGATCGCATGGTGCTGCGACAGCTTGGCTTTAGCGGCGTATTCCCAACCGGCAGTCGTACCGGCGATATTGTTTCTTTCATTCGGGAGAACCTGAAATGACGGCGCCCCCGATCCAGCAGAAAACGAAAAAGCCGCGCTCAAGCCCCGACCTCAAGCCGGTG
>JACRAS010000088.1 GCA_016234705.1 Betaproteobacteria bacterium
GGGCAAGATCGACCCGCTCATCGGTCGCGAACGCGAGCTGGAGCGGGTGGTCCAGACGCTGTGCCGGCGGCGCAAGAACAATCCGCTGCTCGTGGGCGAAGCCGGCGTGGGCAAGACCGCCATCGCCGAAGGCCTGGCGCGGCGCATCGTCGAGGGCAGCGTACCCGAGGTGCTGGCGCGCTGCCAGGTATACGCGCTCGATATGGGCGCATTGCTTGCGGGCACCAAGTATCGCGGCGACTTCGAGCAGCGCCTGAAAGCGGTGCTGAAGCAACTGCTGGACAACTGCAACACGATCCTGTTCATCGACGAGATCCACACGCTGATCGGCGCCGGCGCCGCATCCGGCGGGACTCTGGACGCCTCCAACCTGCTCAAACCCGCGCTCTCCACCGGGCAACTGAAGTGCATCGGCGCAACCACCTACAACGAATACCGCGGCGTGTTTGAAAAAGACCACGCGCTGTCGCGCCGCTTCCAGAAGATCGACGTGGAGGAGCCCTCGGTCGAGGAAACCGTGGCCATCCTGCGCGGCCTGAAGAGCCGTTTCGAGGCGCACCACGGCATCAAGTACTCGGCGGCCGCGCTCACCACCGCGGCCGAGCTGTCTGCGCGCTTCATCAATGACCGGCACCTGCCCGACAAGGCCATCGACGTCATCGACGAGGCCGGGGCGGCGCAGCGCATCCTGCCCAAGACCAAGCAGAAGAAGGTCGTCGGCAAGCTCGAGATCGAGGAGATCATCGCCAAGATCGCGCGCATTCCGCCCAGGAGCGTGTCCTCCGACGATCGCGAGTCGCTGAGGAATCTCGACCGCGACGTGAAAGCCGTGGTGTTCGGTCAGGACAAGGCGATCGACGCGCTCGCCGCCTCGATCAAAATGGCGAGGAGCGGCCTGGGGCATCCGACCAAGCCGATCGGATCATTTCTCTTTTCCGGACCCACCGGCGTCGGCAAGACCGAAGTGGCGCGCCAGCTCGCCTATTGCATGGGCATCGAACTCACGCGCTTCGACATGTCCGAGTACATGGAACGCCATGCGGTGTCGCGCCTGATCGGCGCCCCGCCCGGCTACGTCGGCTTCGACCAGGGCGGCCTGCTGACCGAGGCGATCACCAAGAAGCCGCACTGCGTGCTGCTGCTCGATGAGATCGAGAAAGCCCATCCGGACATTTTCAACATCCTGCTGCAGGTGATGGACCACGGCACGCTCACCGACAACAACGGGCGCAAAGCCGATTTCCGCAATGTGGTCATCATCATGACCACCAATGCCGGGGCCGAGGCCCTGAACAAGACCGGCATCGGCTTCAGCCAGTCGCGCACCACCGGCGATGAAATGGCCGAGATCAAGCGCATGTTCACGCCCGAGTTCAGGAACCGGCTGGACGCGATCATCTCGTTCGCCGCGCTCGACCACGACATCATCCTGCGCGTGGTGGACAAGTTCCTGATGCAACTGGAGGAACAGTTGCACGAGAAGAAAGTCGAGGTGATCTTCACCGAAGCGCTGAAGGCGCACCTCGCCGAGCACGGATTCGATCCGATGATGGGCGCGCGCCCGATGGCGCGCCTGATCCAGGACACGGTGCGCCGAGCCCTGGCCGACGAGCTGCTGTTCGGGCGCCTGGTGAACGGCGGCAAGGTCAGCATCGACATCGACGAGGCGGATAAAGTACATCTGGTTTTCGCCGAGGACACGCCGGTCGAGCCGCCGCCGGTGGTCCAGGCAGGCTGAAGAACTAGCCACACTGGAGAAAGGCCGCCGCGCGCGGCCTTTTTCTTGGCCCCCCGGGATTCGGCTCATGGCCCGATAATCCGCGACCACCGACATAATCCGCGACCACCACTTGACACCGACAAATGTCGGGGGGAAACTGCAAAAAAGAAAACAAGAAACGCAACACCACTCAAAGAGGAGATCCCCCGATGAAAAAAACGCGCATTACCTTATTGACTGTTGCATTCATTGGCAGCGGCCTGGCGCTACCGGCAAGCGCCCAGGACGCCAGTCTCGGCCGCAATCTCGCCGCGTCCTGCGCGGGCTGCCACGGCACCGCCGGCAAGAGCGTTGCCGGAATACCGCCGGCCGCCGGGCAGCCGAAGGAAATCCTTATGCGCACGCTCAAGGATTTCAAAGACGGCAAGCGGCCGGCCACGATCATGCACCAGCTCGCCAAGGGCTACACCGATGAACAACTCGAACTGATCGCCGCATACTTTGCGGCGCAGAAATAGGAGGCCGCCATGAACCAATTCACGCGGCGCGACTTCCTGAAACTGACGGCGGCCGGCGCATCGAGCGCGGCGTTTGCGGGATGCGCCACGGCGCCCGAAGCCAGGAAACCGGTGGGCCGAGTCATCGTCATCGGCGGCGGGTTCGGCGGCGCCACCTGCGCCAAGTACCTGCGCATGTGGTCGGGAGGGACGATCGAGGTGCTGCTGATCGAGCGCGACCCGATGTTCGTTTCCTGCCCGACCTCGAACCTCGTCATCGGCGGCAGCAAGACCATCGCTGATATCACGCACAGCCGCGATAAGCTGCGCAACTACGGCGTCCAGATCATCCGCGACAACGTCACCGCGATCGACGCGGCGAAAAAACGCGTGCGGCTGACGCGCATCGAAGATCTCCCCTACGACCGGTTGGTGATTGCTCCCGGCATAGATTTCATGTTCGAGAATGTTCCCGGCCTGAACAATCCCGACGCGCAAAAGCGGATATTGCACGCCTGGAAAGCGGGCCCCGACACCGTCGCCCTGCGGCAGCAACTGGAAACCATGCGCGACGGCGGCGTATACCTCCTCGCCATCCCCAAGGCCCCCTACCGCTGCCCGCCCGGCCCCTACGAGCGCGCCTGCCAGGTAGCCTTCTATTTCAAGAAAGCGAAGCCGAAATCAAAGGTCTTGATCCTGGATTCCAACACGGACGTGGCCTCGAAGGGCCCGTTGTTCAAGGCCGCGTGGCGCGACTTGTATCCCGGCATGATCGAATACCGCCCCAATTCCGAAGTGAAGAACGTCGACGTGAAGGGCATGGCGGTCAAGACCGATTTCGACACCATTCGCGGCGACGTGATCAATGTCGTGCCGGATGCTCGCGCCGGCGATATCGCGCGCTCAGCCGGTCTCATCACCGCCAACAACCGCTGGTGCGGCGTGGACTGGCTGACCATGGAGTCGACCGCGGTCAAGGGCGTGCACGTGCTGGGTGATGCGACGCTTTCCGCCCCACTCATGCCGAAGTCCGGTCATATGGCCAACCAGCACGCCAAGATTGCGGCGGCCGCGATCGTCGAGCTCATGCACGGCCGGCAACCGAATCCGACGCCTCTGATCACGAATGCCTGCTACAGCTTCGTGTCGGACAAGGAGGTCATCCACGTCACATCGGTGCACACCTATGATCCTAAGGACAGGGTGTTGAAGGTCGTTCCGGGATCGGGCGGCGTATCCCCGCAGCGGAACGAGATTGAGGGGGTCTACGGCTGGGGCTGGGCGCAGAATATCTGGGCGGATACGCT
Organism: Betaproteobacteria bacterium; assembly: GCA_016234705.1. Classification (GTDB taxonomy): domain Bacteria; phylum Pseudomonadota; class Gammaproteobacteria; order Burkholderiales; family SG8-39; genus 2-12-FULL-64-23. The sequence continues at coordinate 3,525 of JACRAS010000088.1, forward strand.
GGGCTAAAGCCGAGAACTTAGGAAGGCTCGGAACAGGGAAAGGGCCGGTTCCCGCCCTTCCCCTGTTTCCTCCAACCCGCGCTGAAGCAAAACGCCCGCATCGAGCGGGCTCTTTTTTAGCGCTGACCGGTCAGGCTTTGCCGGTGCTGCCAAAACCACCACCGCCGCGCTCGCTCTCGGCGAAGTCCTCGACTACGTTGAGCTTCACCTGCAGCACCGGTACCACCACAAGCTGGGCGATGCGCTCCATCGGCTTGAGGGTAAACGCGCCGGCGCCGCGATTCCACAGCGAGACGAATATCTGCCCCTGGTAGTCCGAGTCGATCAGACCGACCAGATTCCCGAGCACGATGCCGTGCTTGTGCCCCAACCCGGAGCGCGGCAAAACCATGGCCGCCAGCCCCGGGTCGGTGAGATGGATGGCAATGCCGCTGGGAACGAGCTCGGTCGCGCCGGGCTTGAGTTCTATCGGCTGGTCGATGCAGGCGCGCAGGTCCAGACCGGCGGCGCCGGCAGTGGCGTAGTGCGGCAGATTGTGCTTGAGGCGCGGATCGAGAATCTTGACGTCGAGTTTGTGCATGTCTGGTGAATTGAATTGATGGTCAGGGACGCAAAGCACAAACACACGAGGCGGTCCCTGGCGCCTTGGCGACTACATGCAGTCTTGCTATTTCTTCGGCAGCAGCTTGGCGATGTGGGCGATGAGCGCTCGCGCGAGCACGATCTTGGGCGCGCGCGGAAGTTCGTGCTTGCCCGCATCGTCGAACAGGATCAACTGATTGTCGTCGGCGCCGAAGGCGTGCTGGGCGAGATTGGCGGCGAGCAGCGGTACTTTCTTGCGCCGGCGTTTGGCGTCGGCGTAGGCTTCCAGATTCTCCGTCTCGGCGGCGAAGCCGACGCAGAACGGCGGCCTCCTGCGCGCGGCCACGGTGCCGAGGATGTCCGGATTGGGCTGCAGTTCCAGCATCATCTCGCCGGTTCCCTTCTTCAGCTTGTGTCCCTTCGCTTCCTTGGGCCGGTAATCGGCGACCGCGGCGACACTGATGAACACGTCGGCCTTGGCCACTCGCGCCATGACCGCGTCATGCATCTCCTGCGCGCTGGAAACGTCGATGCGCTCCAGGCCCCGCGGCGGCGCCAAGGCGGTCGGTCCGCTCAGCAGCGTGACCGTGGCGCCCGCGTCGCGCGCCGCGCGCGCCACCGCATAGCCCATTTTCCCGGAGCGGGTATTGGTGATTCCGCGCACTGTGTCGATCGGCTCGAGTGTCGGCCCGGCCGTGACCAGCACGCGCTTGCCGGCGAGCAGTTTCGGCTGGAACGAGGCATCGATCTCCTCGAAAATTTCCACCGCCTCGAGCATGCGCCCCATGCCGACTTCGCCGCAGGCCTGGTCGCCGCTCGCGGGCCCGAGGATGGCAATGCCATCGGCGCGCAACTGCGCGAGGTTGCGCTGCGTCGCCGGATTGCCCCACATCTGCAGGTTCATCGCCGGCGCCGCCAGCAGCGGGCACTCGCGCGCCAGGCACAGAGTGGAGAGCAGGTCATCGCAAAGACCCAGCGCAAGCTTGGCGAGGAAATCGGCGCTGGCCGGGGCGATGACGATGGCGTCGCAGCCGCGCGACAATTCGATGTGGGCCATGTTGTTGGGCACGCTCGCGTCCCACAGGTCCGTGTGCACCGGATTGCCTGAAAGCGCCTGCATGGTTACCGGCGTAATGAAGCGGCAGGCCGCCTCGGTCATCACCACCCGCACTTCCGCGCCCGCCTGCGCAAGCAATCGGGTCAACTCGGCCGCTTTGTAGGCGGCGATCCCGCCGGAGAGCCCCAGCAGGATGCGCTTGCCTTTGATATCGGTCATCGAAATCGGCGACTAGGCGTTAAATAGGAGTATTTATTTTACGCCAATTGAGAGGGTAGTAAATGGCCATCACCGACTGGCCCGAGCTGGAGCGGCCGAGAGAAAAGTTGCTGCAACTGGGGCCGGCGAGCTTGTCCGACGCCGAGTTGCTGGCGATTTTTCTTCGTACCGGCGCGCGCGGCAAGAGCGCGGTCGACCTGGCGCGTGACCTACTCGTCCGTTGTGGCGGCCTCGGCGCCTTGTTCGCCGCCAAGCGCGTCGAACTGGCCAGCCTGCCGGGCCTGGGCGACGCCAAATTTTCTCAATTGCAGGCGGTGCTGGAACTGGCCCGCCGCGCGCTTGCCGAAACGCTGCGATCGAGCGACGCTCTCGGCTCCCCCGGGGCCGTGCGCGACTTTCTGCGCCTTACGCTGGCTAACCGCGATCGCGAGGTCTTCCTCGCCGTAATGCTGGACGCCCAGAACCGGGTGCTCGCCTGCGAGGAGTTATTCCACGGCACACTTACCCAGACCAGCGTCTATCCGCGCGAGGTGGTCAAGTGCGCTCTGGGGCGCAATGCGGCCGCTGTAATCTTCGCCCACAACCATCCCTCGGGCGTAGCCGAACCCAGCCATGCCGATCAGGTACTGACACAATCGCTCAAGCAGGCTCTGGCCCTGGTGGACATCAAGGTCCTGGATCATTTCATCGTGGCAGGCAACTCGGCGCTTTCCTTCGCCGAACGCGGGTTGATTTGAATTCGGTTTATTTCGCGGCCGCGGCGCGCGCAGAGGCATGTTTGATTCGGCCATGGCCGGAGAAATTCCCGCGCTGAATTCCGAATCGCTTGCGAAACAGTCGTTTTAAGCATGCCCCGCGCGCTGCACACCTCTGCGCCCTACAGAATTCCTGCTTGAAATTCCGCGGGATAGTAGCGTATAATTCGCCCTTTTCCGAATCCGGAGTAGCACCATGGCACGTGTATGCCAAGTAACCGGCAAGAAGCCAATGGCTGGACACAACGTGTCGCACGCCAACAACAGGACAAATCGCCGCTTTCTGCCCAATTTGCACTATCGCCGTTTCTGGGTCGAGAGCGAAAACCGCTGGATCAGCCTGCGCGTGTCCGCCAACGGGCTGCGCACCATCGACAAGAAAGGCATAGATGCGGTTCTGAAAGAACTGCGCGCTAAAGGGGAGATTTAGTCATGCGCGATAAGATCAAACTGGAATCGACCGCCGGCACCGGCCACTTTTACACCACGACCAAGAACAAGCGCACCATGCCGGACAAGATGGAAATCATCAAATTCGATCCCAAGGTGCGCAGGCATGTGATCTATAAAGAGACCAAGCTGAAGTAACCGAACCGGGGTTCCAATGAAACAGGCCACTCATGCGGCCTGTTTCATTTTAGGCATAGCAGCGCAGCCTGATAGAGAACTCCTCCAGTTGCCGGATACCGCTCGCCTCGGCGCGGCGGCACCAATCCTGCAACTGCTTCAGCAGTTGCTCGCGCGAGGCGTTGGAACGCTCCCACAGCGCCGCCAGTTCCCGCCGCATGGAATAGACCGTCCACAGTTTCTCGCTCTTGGCCAGGGCCTCGGCCAGCCTGGCGCGCTCCTCGCGGCACAATTGCTTCTCGTCGCGATTGAGCCAGCGCTTCAGGCCCCTAAGCAATCGCGCGTCCTGGGGCGCAAAGCGGCGCAGTACGCGCAATTCCTCGGCGTAGGTGTGCTTGAGCGACTTGGCGTATTTCGCCAACACGTCATAGCGGTAGGTGATCACGGCCTGCAGCGTATCCAGATCGGCCACCGGCTTCGCCTGGGTGAATCGCGGCCTGGGCGCGACCTTCTTGACTTCGGCCAACCCCAGCAGGTCGAGGATACGGATATACATCCAGCCGATGTCGAACTCATACCATCTGTTGGAGAGCTTGGCCGATGAGCCGAAGGCATGGTGGTTGTTGTGCAACTCCTCCCCGCCGATCAGTACGCCCAGGGGGAAAATATTGGTGCTGGCGTCGGCGCTGGACCAATTGCGGTAACCCCAGTAGTGGCCGATGCCGTTGATCACGCCCGCCGCCCAGAACGGGATCCAGACAATCTGTACCGCCAGCATCAGCAGGCCCGGCACGATGCCGAACAGGGTGACGTTGACGAGGCCCATCACGACCACGCCAACCTTGGCAGGGCTGCCATAGACATTGCGCTCGAGCCAGTCGTCCGGCGTTCCGTGGCCGTAACGGTCCAGAGTCTGCTTGTCGTGGGCTTCCTTGACGTAGAGAAACACCCCGCCCCAGAGCACGCGGTTGATGCCCAAAATCTGCGGGCTGTGCGGATCGTCCGCGGTCTCGCATTTGGCGTGGTGCTTGCGATGGACGGCCGCCCACTCCTTGGTCACCATGCCGGTGGTCATGCATAGCCAGAGACGGAAGAAATGGCTGGCGAGCGGGTGCAGGTCCAGGGCGCGGTGCGCCTGGTGGCGGTGCAGGTAAATGGTTACGGCAGCGACACTGACATGGGTCATGACCAGGGTTACGCTGACCAAGCCCCACCAGGGTAACTCCAACGCCCCCGAAAAAAACATCAAATCTCCATCAAATTCTCAACCCGGTCCGGAATTCTACGTCAATTACCGCAAACGGCAACGGGTATTCAGTCGGGTATTCAGTCAATTCTGCGGGAAACACCGCTCGTGCCGGGCAAAACCCGCACTTCCCGCTGCGGATACGGGATCTCGATGCCGGCTTCCTGAAAAGCGCGCCAGATAGCGAGGTTGAGCTCCGAGCGGAGGTTGAGCATGCCGCTCTCGGGATCGTCGATCCAGACCCCCAGCTCGAGTTCGATGCCGCTATCGGCAAAGCGCGCCAGGAACGCCTTCGCCGGCGGGTCGGCGAGTACGCGCGGGTGCTTCACCGCCGCCTCCTCCATCAGCCGCATGGCACGCTCCGGATCGCTCTTGTAGCCGACCTGGACCTGGATCGCCAGCCGGATCTGCCGGTTTGAATACGAATGGTTCTGCACCGTCGTGGTGATCAGCATCTCGTTGGGGATGATCGCTTCGCGCCCGTCGAAGGCGCGCACCACCACGTAGCGCGTGGTGATGTCTTTTACTTCGCCATAGAAGTTGTCCGCCGTGATCAAGTCGCCGATGCGGATCGAGCGGTCGAGCAGGATGATGAAACCGCTGACGTAGTTGCTGGCGATTTTCTGCAGGCCGAAACCCAGGCCCACGCCGATGGCGCCGCCGAACACCGACAACACCGTGAGGTCGATTCCCACCAGCGGCAGTACCATGAGCACGGCAACGAGGACCAGCAGCGACCTGGCCAGGCGCGCGAACACCACGCGCAGGTTGGAGTGCAGCGATTCCGCGCGCATCAGCCGCGCCTCGATGGCGCCGGAGAGCCACAGCGCCGCAAGCAGGGTGATCACGACCCAGAACAATCCCTGCAACACCAGCCACAGCGTGAGCTTCTGCTTGCCCAGGTGAAAAACGATTTCGTCGAGGTAATCGATCACTTCCGGCAGCAGGCCGGAGACGTGCAGCATCAGCCCCCCCCACACGAGAACCGCGATGGTTCTCTCGAAGGTGCGCACGATGCTGCCCCGCGCGAACACGTGGCGCAGCAAATAGAAGAAAAAGCGCACCAGCAGTAGCGACACGAGCAGCGGCACGAACAGCCGCAGCAGGTCGACCTCGATCCGGTGCTTGAGCAGGCCGATGCTCGCGACGAGCGGGATCAACGCGACGGCGGGGAACAGGATGCGCCTCAAGCCGCCGACGCCGAACTTCCAGATGCCGTCGGCCTCGACGCGGGCGAGACGCAGCACCCGGCCGGCGGCCCAGGCAAGCACGAAGCAGGACAGCAGGATCGCGATCTGCCATGCGGCCTCGGGGTCGTGCAGATCGATCCAGGCCTTTTGCAGCAGGTTACTGAAGGGTTCTTTCATTGCGCAGCGTAAGGCAGGGCATCGGCAAAGTGCCGTCTCCAGTTGGCGGCGTAGGCGTTCGCGACATCAGGGTTGTGGCGCAGGATCAGCACGTTTTCGGCGTTCTTGTTCTGCGCGGCGTAGGTCCAATTGTAGCTCCCGGTAACGACCGCCGCATCCGCCGTGCCGGCGTCGATGACCATCACCTTGTTGTGCGCGCTCTGGTAGCGCAGCTCCAGCATCACCGGGATGCCCGCCTGTACCAGGTCGGGGATGCGGCTGGCTTCGCCGCTGAAGGTCTGCTCGCGGTCCGCCATGACCTGCACATCCACGCCGCGCCTCTTGGCTGCCATCAATGCGTTCGCCAGCGTGCGGCTGGTGAAGCTGAAGGACTGCACCAGAATCTGATGCTTTGCCCGGCGTATGCCGTCGATGATCATGCCTTCCGCATTGTCCCAGGGCGTAAACGCCACTTGCACCGTGCCACGCGCCGGCATCGCCGGCGGCGTTCGGCTGCCCGGCAATGCCGGCGGCGTTTGCGCGTACGCCAACGCCTCCGCTGCCTGCGCCGGAATCTGCGCCGCCGCCGCGCAAGCGCACAGCAAGCCAAGCGCGAGCAGCAGCCGTCTCATGCCGTACGCTTCAGCAGCGCCCCGAAAAAAACGTCGGTGCCGTGCAGGTGAGGCGCGAGGCGCAGGGTTTCCCCGGTATCGAGCGCGATGCGCTGCTGCGCCAAGGCGGCGTTGGCCGGCCGCAGCGCGAACTGCGCGTGCGTCGCCAGAAAGGACTCCACCACCTGTGTATTCTCTTCATCGAGCAGGCTGCAAGTCGCGTACAGCATCAGGCCGCCCGGCTTCACCAACTTGGCTGCCGCAGCCAGGATGACATCCTGCTTTGCGCGGCGCTCCGACAACGTCTCTTCGTCCTGGCGCCACTTGAGATCGGGATTGCGCCGCAGCGTCCCCAAGCCGGTGCAGGGCGCGTCCGCCAGCACGCGGTCGAGCTTGCCCGCGAGACGCTTCAGGCGCGCGTCGTTTTCGCTCGCGATCCATTGCGGATGCACGTTGGAAAGGCCCGAGCGCGCCAGGCGCGGCTTTAAGGCCGCGAGGCGCTTTTCCGAAATATCGAAGGCATACAGCCTGCCGCTCCCACGCATCATCGCTCCCAGCGCCAGGGTCTTGCCGCCGGCGCCGGCGCAGAAATCCGCCACCATCTCGCCGCGGCGGGGCGCGAGCAACTGGCACAGAAGCTGGCTGCCCTCGTCCTGGATTTCGATCGCCCCCTTGAGAAACAGCGGGTGCCGGTTGATTTGCGGCTTGCCCTCCAGGCGCAGGCCCACCGGCGAATAAGGCGTCGAGCGCGCAGCGATGCCGTCGGCCGCCAGGCGCGAGAGCACCGCCTCGCGCTCGGCCTTGTGCAGGTTGACGCGCAGATCGAGGGGCGCGCTCTGCTGCAGGCTCTGCGCCAGCGCCAGCAATTCCTCTTCACCGTATTGCCGCTGCAGCTTCGCCAGCAGCCAATCAGGAAAATCGCAGCGCACGGCAAGCGAATTGTCTTCCGCGCGCGCCTTGAGATCCGCCAGCCAGTCGCGTTCCCTGGTCTTCAGTGCCGTGTCGAGTTCGCGCAAGCTCAGGCCGCGCAGCCTGGTGAGCGCCGCCAGCACCAGGCGACGCGGATCGCGTCCCGCCGCCAGCGATTCCAACAGGCGCAAGCGGCGCAGGACGGCGAACACGGTCTCGGCGACGAAGGCGCGGTCCTGCTGGCCGAGTACGGGGTGAGCGCGCAAATAGCGCGATACCACCGCATCCGCCGGATGCTTTAATTCAAGCACCGCGGCAAGCGCGGTCACGGTGTGATCCAGCAGGGGGCGGGGTAAGGGCATGATCTGGAATGTCGGCGTGCTCAGGGCGCGTATCAGTTGCCGATGCGCGTCAGCACCTGGTCGATGCGCACGCCGTCTTTCTCGATGACCAGGATGCGCACCGGCAGGTAATCGCGACCGCTGGCAAACCAGATTTCCGTGCCTTTGTCTTCCTTGTTCTCGCGCTGCTTCACCAGGTGCACGGTTTCCAGCTCGCCTGCCGGGGTCTTCAGCACTTCCCTTCCGGCCACGTTGTATTGAAATTGGGTCAGGCCCTTGCCATCGGTCAGGGTAACCTTGATCTCCTTGCCCGGCTTCAACTCGGGCGAGTGCTGAAACGCAAAGTTGTAGAGGAAGCTCAGCCGGTCCTGCAGCGGCGGCACCATGTTGGTGGTCTCGTTCTTGCCGTCGTGCTCCTGCGTCAGGGTTTTTCCGGCCCAGTCGAATCGGGCTACGGCAACCGGCTTGTCGCCGCGCTGGTCGCGGTATTCCAGCGGGCGCAGGCCTGTGCTGGTGACTTCGCCGCGGCACCAGCGCTTGGCGGCGCCGCGATAGAGCAGCGCACCTATGCCCTTGCCGCGGCCTTCGGAGCTCAGCGAAAAACGCTTGCCGTCGTGCTCGAGCACCTCGGTCAACTCCGCCGCGACCACGCCGTTGTAGCTCACGTCGTAGCTCAGGCTCAGTTTGTGCGGCGGCTGCGCCGCGCACACACCGGCAAAAATGCAAGCGGCGACAAAGGCAAGATGTTTAATCACGGCGCGTACAACTGTTGCGGATGATCTCCCTTAACGCGCACCACACCGCTTTCGATGACCAGTTTCCCTTCGAGGAACCAGCGCGCCGCCTGCGGGTAAATGCGATGCTCCTCGGCCAGCACGCGCGCCGCGAGCCTGGCTTCATCATCGTGAGCAAGCACCGGCACCGCCGCCTGGATCACTATCGGCCCGTTATCGAGCTGTGGCGTGACGAAGTGAACGGTGGCGCCATGCAGTTTCACCCCCGCGGCGAGCGCCCGCGCATGCGTGTCCAGCCCCGGGAACGCGGGCAGCAGCGAGGGATGGATGTTGAGCAGCCGGCCCCGGTAGCGCAGCACAAAGCCCTCGGTGAGTATGCGCATGAAACCGGCCAGCGCCACCAGCTCGGGGTGAAAACCATCGATCGCCTGCGCCAGCGCCGCGTCGAACGCCTCGCGCGTGGCATAGTCGCGGTGCTCCACAATTACAGTCGCGATGCCGCGAGCGACGGCATATTCCAGCCCGGCCGCTTCGGCGCGATTGCTGATCACCGCCGCCACCGGCAGGCCGGCTTCGACCATGGCCTGCATATTGCTGCCGCGGCCGGAAATCAGGATGACGATACGCTCCATCTCTTTATTTTACGGCCAAAAGACACTGGCCACGACGACTAACGCCCGCGGCGGTTCAGCGCACAGTCTTGAGCGCCGCTGCGACACGGGTAACGCGCCTGCCCTGGAAACGCGCCACGTCGAGGTCGTCGACGCCGGGCAATGCGCCATTGCCGCCCGAAACCGAGGACGCGCCATAAGGGGTGCCGGCCTTGAACAATGCAGGGTCGGCATAGCCCGTCGGCACCAGGATCAGGCCAAGGTGCGCCATCGGCGCATACAGCGCGGTGATGGTCATCTCGTTGCCGCCGTGCAGGGTCGAAGTCGACGCGAACGCCGAGCCAGCCTTGCCGATCAGCTTGCCCTGGAACCACAGCCCGCCCAAGCTGTCGATATACGCCTTGAGTTCGGCCGTCATGCTGCCGAAACGGGTCGGCGTGCCGAACACGATGGCATCGGCCCACTCGGCATCGGCTTCGGTCGGCGCTTCATACAGCGCATTCATGCGCTTGGCGCCTTCAAGCCAGCCCGGCGCCTTTTTCATCAGCTCTTCGCCGACGAACTCGCGCGCGCGGCGCAGCCGCACCTCGGCGCCTTCGGCCACGGCACCCTCGGCTACGGCTTTGGCCAGCGCCTCGGTCACGCCGCCACGGGAATAAAAAGCGATCAGTACACGGGTCGTCATCATTGCTCTCCTGGTTGTCTATGGATCTCTATTCAAGCCAAATCGAACAGGATTACTTCAGCCTGCTCGCCCTTCTCAAACACCATCCCGGCCACGCCGCTCGCCTTGAGCGCATCACCCGCTTGCAGCGGCTGGCCATTAACCGTCAGCTTGCCACGCGCCACGTGCACGTACGCTTTGCGCGCTGGATCGAGCTTGTGCTCAATGCGCTCGGCACCGTCGAGCAGCGCCGCGTACACGGACGCATGCTGATGGATCAGCACCGAACCTTCGCGCGCATCGCTGGAGGCGATCAGCCGCAGCCGGCCGCGCTTGGATGCGGCATCGAAATGCTTCTGCTCATAGCCCGGCCGGATGCCGGTGACATTGGGTTCGATCCAGATCTGCAGAAAGTGCGTGACGCTGTCCTTGGAATGGTTGTACTCCGAATGCAGCACCCCCTTGCCCGCGCTCATGCGCTGGACGTCGCCGGGAACCATGGTAGAGCCGTTGCCCAGGTTATCTTCGTGCGCCAGCGCGCCTTCGAGCACGTAACTGATGATTTCCATATCGCGGTGGCCGTGCGTGCCGAAGCCGCTGCCGGGGAGGATGCGGTCCTCGTTGATCACGCGCAGGCTGCCGAATCCCATGTGCTCGGGATCGTGATAGTCGGCGAAAGAAAAAGTGTGGAAAGACTTCAGCCAGCCGTGGTCGGCGCAACCGCGCTCATTGCTCTTGCGAACCTGTAACATGCCTATCTCCTATCTGTAGGTTCTGATGTTTTGAACCAGTGGCACAGATAGTAGACTTGCAGCCATTGGAAGAAAAGCGGATAATTTTCACATAATAATTCGAATTATTTGAATATCTATCCCTGAGATGAGACTGACTCTGGACGCGCTGCAGGTCATGGACGCAATCGAGCGACTAGGCAGCTTCGCCGCCGCCGCCGCGGAACTGCACCGCGTGCCCTCCGCCCTCACCTATACGGTGCAGAAGCTGGAGCAGGATCTGGACGTGATCCTGTTCGATCGCAGCGGCCATCGCGCCCGGCTGACGCCCGCAGGGCAGGAACTGATGCAGGAAGGCCGGCACTTGCTGCGCGCCGCCGGCGAACTGGAATGCCGCGTGAAGCGCGTCGCCACCGGCTGGGAAACCGAGCTGCGCATCGCGCTCGACATCATGATCCCGGCAGTGCAGTTGTTCCCGTTGATCGCGGAGTTCTACGCCGAGGAATCGGGCAGCCGCATACGTCTCGCGCACGAGGTGCTCGCCGGCACCTGGGATGCGCTGGTGTCGGGACGGGCCGAACTGGCCTTGGGCGTATCGGGTGAAGTGCCGGCGGGCGGCGGCTATGCCATTCGCGTACTGGGCTACAAGGATTTCGTGTTCGCCGTCGCCCCCACCCACCCCCTGGCCGCGCTGCCCGAGCCGCTCGAGCACGAACAGATTCTCGCCTACCGCGCCGTCGCCATCGGCGACAGCTCGCGCAACCTGCCGCCTCGCTCCGTGGGCCTCTTGACCGGTCAGGACGTGCTCACCGTCCCCGACCTGGCGGCGAAGGTGGCGGCGCAGGCCGGGGGCCTGGGCTGCGGCTATCTGCCCGCGCATGCCGCCGCGCCGCTCGTCAAGGCAAAGCGCCTGGTGGTGAAACAGGTGGAGGAAATCAAGCCCGCCGGCAACCTCTACTACGCCTGGCGCTCGCGCGAGAAAGGCAAGGCGCTGCGCTGGTTCCTCAAGCGCCTGGAAGATCAGGACGTGCGGGCTTCGCTGCTGCGTTACTGAGGAACCGGTTCACCTTTGCGCCAGCTTCGCGCGTATGTATTCGATGCGCTCGCGGTTAACGCCGAAATCGCGTCTCCCCAGACGCGAAGCCGAGCGCACATGGATCACTCCGGCTTTCTCGTCCAAATAGAACTCGGTGTCGTCGATAAAACCCATCAGCTTGCTGGTGAATTCGGCGTAGAGATAGTTCGGCTCCGATTGCACCACCTTGACGCGCGGCATGCCGCTAACGATGTTGTGCAGCGTTTCCCAGGCCTTGCGCGCGTCGCCCCGGTAGCGCAGGGGCTCGATGTAATGCTCCGGATCAGCGTTCCTATCGACCTGGCTGTTGACGTTATTCGGCGTACGCTTGGGCGGCGCCAGGCGCCCGTCGTGCACACCCAGATTGTCCGGCCGCGTGCCGCTGAATAATCCCATAGGTGCTCCGATAGCGATGATTAGCGCAACCAGCGCGCCAAGTACGGCTGCAATGCGCAGCAGTTTCTTTGAAGCACTGATCGCCTAGGCCTCGGCGCCGCGCTCGGCGATCTCCCGATGCACGGCGGGCATGTCGACCCCCTTGGCCTGGGTAATCACCTGCTCCAGCGTCTGAGCCGGCAGCGAGCCGGCCTCGGCGTAGAGAATGACGTTCTCGCGAAACACCATCAGGGTCGGGATGGAGCGGATGTTGAAGGCGCCCGCGACTTCCTGTTCCTCCTCGGTGTTGACCTTGGCGAACACCACGTCGGCGTGCTGTTCGGACGCCTGCTCGAAGGTCGGCGCGAAGGCTCGACACGGCGCGCACCAGGGCGCCCAAAAATCGACGATCACCACATCGTTGCCGCCGACGACCTGCTCGAAATTGTCCTTGGTGAGGTCTACGGTTGCCATGCGCTTCTCCCGACAGGTCTCCGAAATTATATCAGGGCGGCGTGGGCGGCCGCCGCTGTGCTACTCCAGCGTTGCCAGAAAAGCCGCGATCGCCCGCCAGTAATCCGGCTCGCCGGCGAGGCTGTCGTGGTCGGCCGGGCGGATTTCGCGCCATTGCCTGGGCCCGCCCCATGCAGCGTACAAGCGCTCGGAGTGCGGCCGCGGTATCACGCGATCCGCGCTCGCGACCAGGCACAAGAGCGGCGCCTTGATGCCCGGCGCGCGCGACAGCGAATCGAAGCGGTGCTTGAGCATCAGGCTTATCGGCAGGAAAGGATAGACGCCCTTGGCCACGCTCTCGACACTGTCGTAAGGCGAAACCAGGATCACCCCCGCCACCGGCCGCTGGGAGGCAAGATAAACGGCAACGCCGCTGCCCAGGCTGCGCCCCATCACGGCCACGCGGCCGGCACCGGCACGCCTCGCGGCATAGTCGTAAATCTGCAAGGCATCGGCAAATAGTTCGGCCTCGCCCGGCTTGCCTTCGCTCTTTCCGTAACCGCGGTAATTGAACAGCAGAAGGGACCACCCGGCGTATTGGCCTGCGCTCGAGGCGAGCCAGGACACTTCCTCCGCGTTGCCGCCGAAATAAATCAGCAGCGGCGCAGGCGTTGGTGTTGCCGTCGCCTGCACCAGCCAGCCGTGTAGCCTCACCTGGTCCGCCGTGACCAGGCTCACTTCCTCGATCGCCGCGCCAGTATTGGCTTTCAGCGGATCCTGGGTGAGCGGCTGGGGAAAGAAAATCAGCCGCTCCTGCAAAAAATAGATCAGCACCGGAAAACCCAGCGCGACGCAAGCGGCGAGTTTGAGCCAGTCGAACAGCCTGGTTTTCGTTTTAGCCTTCAATGCAGCACCGAATTGCTTGATGACGTGCCTATTCTATCGGCGACGCCGGGGCCAGCGCCACCTGATTATTGCTTACAATCGCCGCATGGACCCATACCGCGGCCGCTTCGCCCCCTCGCCCACCGGGCCGCTGCACTTCGGTTCGCTGGTCGCCGCGGTGGGTAGCTACCTGGAAGCGAAAAGCCGCGGCGGCGCATGGCTGTTGCGCATGGAAGATCTGGATCCTCCGCGCGAGCAGCCGGGCGCGGCCGAGCGGATACTGCGCACGCTCGAAGCCTGCGGCATGGGCTGGGACGGCGATGTCATGTATCAGAGCCAACGCAGCGAAGCCTATCGCACCGCGCTGGCGCGCCTCGAAGCGCAAGGCCTGGTCTATGTCTGCGGTTGTTCCCGACGGGAAATCGCAGACTCGGGCCTCAGTCCGGATGGTGCGCACATTTACCCCGGCACCTGCCGCACCGGCCTTGCGCCGGGAAAAACGCCTCGCGCCACCCGTATTCGCGTTGGCGACACCGTGATCGAATTCGAGGACGCGGTGCAAGGAAAGATACGCCAGGATCTCGCCGCCGAAGCCGGCGACTTCGTGCTGCTGCGCGCCGACGGACTGTATGCCTACCAGTTGGCGGTGGTGATCGATGATGCCGAACAGGGGATCACCGACGTGGTGCGCGGCGCCGATCTGCTCGATTCGACGCCGCGGCAGATTTATCTGCAGCGTCTGCTCGGCCTTCGCACTCCGCGTTACTTGCATCTGCCGGCGACGGTGAATGCCGCCGGAGAAAAGCTATCCAAGCAGACGCGGGCGGCGCCGGTGGATGAGCGCGATCCGGTGCCCGCGCTGGCGCAAGTCATGGAGTTTCTCGGCCAGGCCCCGCCGGCGCAACTTCGCCGCGCGCCGCTCGCCGAGTTCTGGCGCTGGGCGCTGGCGCATTGGGACGCGCAGCGCATTCCGCGCCGGCGCAGCCTGCCTGCGACTTAACTCTTCTTGAACAGCGCGCGGATCGAACCCGGCGGCAGCATCACCGGGGCGAGCGCCAGCAGCACCAGCACGAGCGCCGCGTAGTCCTGCCAGTGCGGCCGCTCGGAGAGCACCAGCATGCCGCTGAACACCCCGACTACCGGTATCATCAGCGTCGACAGCGAAGACACGCCCACCGGCACCGAGGCGACGATCTTGTACCAGGCCCAATTGCAGATCACGAATGCGACCAGGACATTGTAGGCGAGGGCAACGGCGGGCCACAGCGTCAGCGAGTGCAACCGCTCGAGCTCGAATGCGAGCGCGCCGGCGTAAATCGGAACGCCGCCGAGCAGCAATTGCCAGGCGGTGAGCGAGGTGACGGGCAGATCGACGGGGTAGCGCTTCATCAACACCGTGCCGATCGCCCAACAGAGCGCGCCGCCCAGCATCAGCAGGGTGCCCTTGGGCGCCGCCTGCACCGCCCGCAGTTCGTTCGACAGCAGCAGCAGCATGGCGGCCATTCCCAGGCAAAGGCCGAGGATGCGGCGCGCGCTCAGGCGTTCGTTCAACAGCCAGGCCGAGAGCAGCACGCCCCACAACGGCATGGTGAAAGCCAGGATCGCCGCGCGGCCGGAGGACATGTAGCCGATGCCGTATACGGAACAGAGGCTCCAGCCGGTGATGTTGAACAGCGCAATCAGCAGCAACCTGCCCCACTGGCCTCGCGGCACCCGCAGCGGCAGGTGCGCGTACGCGGCAACGGCGAACAAGCCCGCCGCGCCGCCGAGCACGCACACGCCGCGAAAACTGAGCGCCGGCACTTCGGTGAGCGCCAGCTTGATCATGGGCCAGTTGAACCCCCAGCCCAGGGTGAGCGCCACCAGCACCCACAGGATCGAAGCCGGAAACCCCTGGGGCTCCTGCCGGTTCAAGCTTTTTCCCCGGCATGCAACGCAACTTCGCCGGCGAGGACCGCGACGGGTGCGTGCGCCCCGAATTCAGCCTTCATGCGGATCCTGCCGCGGCATCAACGAGCGCCGGCATGGCGCTCGACGATGTCTCGCGCAAACGGCACCGCCCTGCGCGTGTCGGTGGTGCACTCCGACCAGTTCGGTAGCGGCCACTTCCGCGCCGCTCGTCGTACATGCGATGCATGAAGCGCATCGTTTTCGGCTTCATCTCGAGCAACTCGGAGGTGATGCGAATCAGCGCGCCCGCGTGCAGTTCCCGCTTGTACAGGGTGCGCTGCTCGACCGCCGCCATGCCGCGCCGGTTTTGCTTGAGATAGCCCGGCGTCATGCCGAGGGCGGCAAACAGGTGCCAGGTCGCGGCGTCGAAGCACGCAGTATAGAACTGCACGTTCATGTGATCCATGTGATCGATCTGCCACGGATAGACAACACCTCGATAAGTTTCGATCCCGGTTTCGACTGACATGCCCTCCTCCTTCAGACCGTGACCAGCGGCTGGCCGAAACCGAGTTCGCGCCGCAGGGTCGCGCAGATCTCGCCGTGGGTGCAGCCGGCTTCGGCGGCCTCGACCACGCGCGCGAAAATGTTCTCTCGCGGATCGCCTGCTGCGGATGCCAGGCGCTCCTGCGCCGTTTGCGCCGCGGCCTGCGAGCGCTGCTCCTTGTACGCCTTGAACGCGGCGACATGCGCCTGCATTTTCGCCGGATCCGGCGTGGGCAGCGCCTGATGCTCGCTCGTGCCTTCTTCCACCCGGTAGGCGTTGACCCCGACCAGCGTCTGCTCGCCCGACTCTATTTTTTCCTGGAAGCCGCGCGCCGATGCGCCGATCATTTTCTGCGGGAGGCCCAACTCCACCGCCCGGAACATGCCGCCGGCGGCCTCCACCTGCGCCATGATGCCGAGGATTTTCTGCTCCATCTCGCCGGTGAGCGACTCGAGGTAGTAACTGCCGCCCAGCGGATCGATCACGTCGGTAAGATGCGCCTCCTCGCGCAGGATGTTCTGCGTGTTCACGGCGATGCGCGCGCCGAATTCGGTCGGGCAGGACAGCGCCTCGTCGTAGGCGTCGGTATGCAGCGACTGCAGCCCGCCGAAGATGCCGGCCATGGCCTGCACGGTGACGCGCGCGATGTTGTTGAGCGGCTGCTGCCGCGTGAGATCGACGCCCGAGGTCTGGCCGTGGAACTTGAAGCGCCAGGAGCGCGGATCGCGCGCGCCGAAGCGCTCGCGCGTGATGCGCGCCCAGATGCGCCGGCCGGCGCGGAACTTGGCGATCTCCTCGAACAGGCTGACCGATATGTCGAAGAAAAAAGTGAACCGCGGCAAAAATGCATCCGGCGCCATGCCGCGCGCCCGGCAATCCTCGGCGTATTGGATCGCCGAGGACAGGGTGAAGGCCATGGCCTCGACCGGCGTGGCGCCGGCCTGCTGCATGTGCTGCCCCACCACCGACATCGGGTTCCAGTTGGGTACGCGCCGATTGCAGAATTCGATGTGGTCGGTGAGGATGCGCCGCGCGCCGGGGAGCGCGATGCGGAAGAACATGTGGTTGGCGACGAAATGGCTCAAGTAGTCGCTCTGGTTGGAAGTGCCGCTGATGGCGCGCCAGTCGGCGCCGCGCCGCTTGGCGGTCGCGAGCAGGAAAGCGAGCAGGGTAAACGGCGAAGGATCGTTCATGGCGCAGGAAGTGCGCGCCAGATCCACGCCGGCCAGGCACTGATCCATGTGCTCCACCGTGTTCGCCACCACGCCGCAGGTGCCGAGCAATTCCGCGTGGACCTCGTCCATGTCATAGCCGCGGAACACCGAGTTGCAGGGGATGAGCGACACCGCGGTGGCGCCTTGCGCGAGCAAATCCAGCAGGCGCGCGTTGTAATCGAGCGGCGTGCCGAGGCCGATCAGTTGGCGCTGGGTCCAGGTGCGGCCGCGATGCATGCTGGCATAGATGCCGCGGGTGTAGGGCGGCTGGCCCGGATAGCCGAGATCGGCGGCATAGTCGCCCTGCCGGTCCTGCGGCGTGTACAAGGGCTTCACCTCAATGCCGGAACGGTTGCGCGCGGGCTTGTCGCCGCCCACGCTCGCGGCGTATTCGCGCTGCCAGCGCTCGAGCCCGGTTTCGCGCTCGGACAGTTTCTCAGCGTCCAGTGGCTTGTTCATCTTGAGTCTCCTCGTCAAACGTTCAGCACGCGCAGCGCCGCCTCGAACAGGTTGCAGGATTTTCATGCCTTCTGCGCCTCGCCGAGCAGCCGCAGATAACTGCGCGCGATGCTGCGCGGGGAACTCCTGCCGCTCGCGCGGTACCAGTGCTGGGTCCAGTTGAGCGCGCCCAGGAGCAGCAGGCGGAAGTTCCGGCGATCGGTCTCCGGCGGCAGCGGCAGGTCCGCCACTAGCTGTCCGAACAGGCTGTCGTAGCCGTCGCGCAGTTTCACCAGGCGCGCCGCCGCCTTGGGCACGTCCTGCGGCAGCACGCGGATCACGACCAGGGCGTAGTCGCCGGTCTTGAGCAAAACCTCCAGATGCGCCACCGCGGCCGCCTCCAGCCGCTGCCAGGGTTCGACATGCTTGGCAACGGCGGCCCGCACGTTCTCGGTGATCAGCCGCACGCCCTGCTCGTACACTGCGACCAGCAGGTCTTCCTTGGCGGCAAAATGGTAGTACAGCGATCCGGGCAGCATGTCCACGGCCGCCGCGATGTCGCGCATCGAGGTGGCGGCATAGCCTTTCTCGCGGAACAGCCGCGCCGCCTGGTTCAGGATCAGGGGCATGCGGTTATCGCTGCGCGGAATGCGTAACGCTCGGGTCACGGGGTTTGCGCCCTAAGAAAGCAAACGACCGTTTGCTTTATAATCGATTTTTCCCCTCCGGTCAACGCCTCCGGGGTCATTCGCCGGTATGCCGTCCGGCTGGTGCCGACAGTATCCGGCCGAACCACAGGGGCGCGCGGAGGTGGAACCGGGTTCGGGCGTCCCCGCTCACCCGGTTTTCCGGCCGCACGCAAGGCGAACCGCTGCCTGCCTGCGATAACAAAGGTTAAATATTGTCAAACAGGACTGCCCGCCACCCCTCCGGCGGCGCATAATCGCACGTGCGCTATTGGGTTCTTTTTTTGCCCTTTCCCCTTCGAGCAGAGCGATGCGAACCTTCAGCGCAGTTGCCGAGCGGTGCGACGAATGCAATTGAATCGTGAACACCGGGCCGATGAGGCGGGCCGCGCCCGTCCGCGTCCCTGATCGCATGCCATGAGTTTCGCACGCGTGCGCGCGACAGGTCGCACTCCCACGGGGACGCTCATCGCCTTCCTGAGTATTGCCGCCCTCGCCGTGATGCCCGTGGTGGGTTTCCTGATTTGGTCAGGCTACCAGGTGACGATCCACAACGCCGAAACCAGGACGCGCGACTATGCGGCGATACTCGAAGCGCGGCTGGAGGCCACGCTGCGCCGCGCCGACGCCGACTTGTGGGACCTGGCGCGCGCGATCCCCATTGCGGCGCTGAGCCAGCGGGCGCTACCTCGTTACGCTCGCGAACTGAACGCCGATCTGGATTTCCGCATGTTCAACTTCAAGGAGATAGGCGGTTTCCGCGTCGCCGATCGCCACGGCGACACGCTCTATACCTCGGCCAGCGCAAGCGCACCCTATGTAAATGTTTCCGACCGCAGCTATTTCCGCTGGTTGCGCGACAACCCCCAGGCCGGTCCGGTTTTTTCCGAGGTCCTCACCGGCCGCAGCACCGGCCGACAGATCCTTGCCATCGCCAGAGCACTGATGGACGGGCGCGGAAATTTCTTGGGCATCGTCTATGCGCTGCTCGAACTAGAACACTTCCAGATGCAGTTCCAGTCACTGGCCATCGGCCCCCAGGGCGTGGTCTCGTTGCGCCGCAGTGACGACTACAGACTGGTCCTGCGCTGGCCCCATCTGGCCGGCGAGGTCAACCGGCCGCTGAGTCCGCAGAATCCGCTCGCGAAACAGATGGCAGCCGGCGCCACGGCGGCAACCCTGCAATTCATCGCGGAGAGCGACGGCGTCGAGCGCATCTTCAGCTATCGGGCGCTGGAGGGCTACCCGTTCCATATCAACGTCAGCTTCGGCCGCGACGACGTATTGGCCCAGTGGCGCGCGCGTTCGCTGGTGATTGGCGCATTGAGCCTGTCGTTGCTGGGCTTGCTGGCCTGGCTGCTGTTCCGGCTGTGGCGCACCGTAGTACGCGAGACGCTGGTAGCGGCCGAACTGAAGCAGTGCGAACAGGCCTTGCACGAGAGCGAGGCGCGCTTTCGCAGCCTGACCGAAATGTCCTCCGACTTCTACTGGGAAAGCGACGCCGAGCACCGGCTCGCGCGGCGCAGCTCCGGCGGCAATCCGAGCACGCTGTCGGTGTTCCAGCGGAGCGCGCAAATCGGCACGCGCCCCTGGGAAGTGCCCTATCTTTCGCCCGACGAATCCGGCTGGCAGGCACATCGGGCGGCGCGCGACGCACACCTTCCGTTCCGCAATTTCGAGCTTTCGCGCGTAGGCACTGACGGAACTGAGCATTTTATGTCGATCAGCGGCGATCCGGTGTTCGATGCCTCAGGCGCATTCAAAGGCTACCACGGTGTCGGCACCGACATCACCGCGCGCAAGCGGGCCGAGCAGGCCTTGCGCGATAGCGCGGAGAAGCTGCGCCTGTTCGCCGACAACGTTCCGGCCATGACCGTGTCTTGGGATGAGAACTTGCGTTGCCGCTTCGCCAACAAGGCGTTCGCCGAGTTTAACGGTGTTACCGTCGAGAGCATCCTCGGCAAGCACCTGCGAAAGGTGATCGGGGAGGAGGGGTACCCGGAGATCGAAGGCCATGTTGCGCGAGCGCTGCGGGGACATTCGGTCTCTTACCAAAGAACGCGCAAGCTTCCAAACGGTGAGAGCCGCTACATCGAGGTCAAGCTTCTGCCGCAGATCGGAGACCAAGGGAAGGTCTTGGGCTTTTTCGCGGTGACGACCGACATTACCGAACACAAGCTGGCGGAGCAGGCCTTGCGCAATAGCGCTGAGGAGTTGCGCCTGTTCGCCGACAACGTTCCGGCCATGACCACCTCCTGGGATGTGAACTTGCGTTGCCGCTTCGCCAACAAGGCGTTCGCCGAGTTTAACGGTATTGCCGTCGAGAGCATTTTCGGCAAGCACCTGCGAGAGGTGATCGGAGAGGAGGGGTACCCGGAGGTGGAAGGCCATTTTGCGCAAGCGCTGCAGGGACATCCGGTCACTTACGAAAGAACCCGCAAGCTCCAAAATGGTGAATCCCGCTACATCGAGGTCAAGCTTCTGCCGCATATCGGAGACCAAGGGAAGGTCTTGGGCTGTTTTGCGGTGACGACCGACATTACCGAACACAAGCTGGCGGAGGAGCGCATCCAGCGTGTCGCGCATCACGACAGCCTCACCGGCCTGCCGAACCGCATGTTGTTCCAGGACCGGCTGGATCAGGCGATTAGTCTTGCCAAACGCGACTCGCGCCAGTTTGCGCTGCTGTACCTCGACCTGGACCGGTTCAAGCCGGTGAACGACAACCTGGGACACACCGCCGGCGACGAACTGTTGCAAGCCGTTGCCGCGAGAATCCGGCAACAGGTACGCGAATCCGACACGGTGGCCCGCGTCGGCGGCGATGAATTCACCGTGATCCTGCCCGACATCGCCAGACGCGAGGAGGCGGAAACCGTCGCCAAGAAAATCATTGCCGCTGTTGCTACGCCGTTCCAACTCGGCAACCGGAAGCAGCGCGTCGACATCGGCACCAGCATCGGCATCGCGCTCTATCCGACGGACGCGCGCGACACGGACGCGCTGGTCAAGGCGGCCGATGCCGCCATGTACAGCGCCAAGCAAGTGGGGAGCAGCTTTCGATTTTGCGAAACGTAGGGACGCCGAGCTCGGTTTAGGACGGCGCGCGTGCGACTGCGCCTGCGCGGTTGGTGGGTTTCGATCGGAATCGGCGCTTATATCACGCCCGGCCCTGCCGGCCGAT
The DNA here is from genome assembly GCA_016234705.1 of Betaproteobacteria bacterium. GTDB lineage: Bacteria > Pseudomonadota > Gammaproteobacteria > Burkholderiales > SG8-39 > 2-12-FULL-64-23. Next base: position 24,645 of record JACRAS010000088.1, read on the forward strand.
TCGGGCAGGTAAAACACCCCAAAAGTAAGCCCACGCTAACCCGACCATCGGTTGACAGCGGCCGTGTTGCTTCAATTATTTGATATATATACATTTAACTGAATTCGACTGGGGTGCTTTCGCCCCAAGAATAATACAACACCCTGATTTAAATATACTTTGTGCAACACATCAAACAAATATTTCTCTTTTTAAAAAATACTTGACAAGCAATTAGTTGAGTGTAGAATTCAATTTGTTGCAATGCAATATTTTAACGGTTCTAAAGCGATTGCACCTAAGATTGCTGGACTTATTCAATAACTTTTTCGGAGATCAAAAATGTACGCAAGCCCTGAACAATTTACCGCCGGTAATAAAGCCAGCTTAGATGCTCTTTTTTCCATCGCCAATGCCCAGTTCATCGCATTCGAGCGTCTGTCGGCGCTGAACTTCGAGACCACCAAAGCCACGTTTGAAGACAGCGTCAACCAAGCCAAGGCGCTGCTGTCGGTCAAGGATGCGCAAGAGCTACTCAACCTGAGCGCCGCCTCGGCTCAGCCGGCCCTGGAAAAAGTGATTGCCTATTCGCGCAACGTGTACGAAGTGGCGACCCAGACCCAGGCCGAAGTCACGAAGCTGGCCGAAACCCAGGCTGCCGAAATGAACAAGACCGTCGTCTCGCTGCTGGACAAGCTGACCAAGAACGCGCCCGCCGGTTCGGACGTCGCCGTAGCCGCGGTCAAGTCCGCCATGGCCGCCGCCAACTCCGCCTACGACAGCTTCGCCAATGTGGTGAAACAAGCGACCGACATGGCCGAAGCCAATGTTACTGCCGCCACCGCGACCGTGGTGAAAGAAGCCGGCAAAAAGAAAGCTGCCTAAGCTTTCTTCAAGGAAACGCTGGCAGCTTCTCCTCCTCCTTTGCTGTCAGCGGCCCCGAGGGCAAGCTCGGGGCAAGCTAAACCCCGGGCTCAGGCCCGGGGTTTTTTTTTGCCTGGGGCCCGGGACAATCCACCGCGATAGTTCTATACGTGGCGACTCAAATCGCCTCCCCCTTTGTCGCAGAGTTTCTATTTTGCGCGGACGAAAAGCCGTCCGCGCGGATCGCCGATTGCGCACGGATGAAAAGCACATCCGCGCGCAGTCGGCGATCTTGGATAAAAGCAACCCCCAAACCCTTGTTGTTTTTATCCATAACCGCGTTTTCTGTACGGATGTGCGTTTTATCCGTACAGAAAACGCGGTTGGCGCGCGCAGCGCGCAAGTCCGCCAGTGGCATGCGACGGCATTTAAGACGCCATATAAAGCTTCCCCGGCTCAAAGCTTGTTTTGCGGGCGCACCGCCCGCATATAGATCATGACCGGGATCAAGGGGGCGGCGACGGCGCGGTCCACACTATCCCAAACAGAGCGGGGAAAGACGACTATGCGATCGCGCGATCCGGGATCGTGGATGTGGGCGGAGGCACTGGAACTGTTGCAGGACGCCGAGCGGCTGCAACGCCAGTTCTTCCGGGTCGGCGCGATTCATGGCGCGCCGTGCTGGGAGCCGCCGGTCGATCTGTACGAGAACGGCAATGAACTGAGGCTGCTGGTGGCATTGCCCGGCGTCACCCCGCAGCAACTCGAAGTCGTGCTTGCGCCGAGCCTGATCATCGTGCGGGGCGAGCGCTCATTGCCCACGAATTCCCGGCGCGCCGCCATCCATCGCCTGGAAATCCCCTATGGACGTTTCGAACGCCGCGTAGCCCTGCCCGCGGGCCAGTTCGAGCTCGTCGACCGGCGGCTGGAGCATGGTTGCCTGGTGCTGGAATTGCGCCGCCTAACGTGAACGAGAACACTATGCAACTCGAGAAAACACATCCCCAAGCCCAAGGCGAAACCGCTGCCACCACCACGGCAATCGATGGCGCAAGCGGCGCGCTCGCCCTGCCCGATGATGCGCTCATCATCGTGCCGGTGCGCAACATGGTGCTGTTCCCGGGCATGATCCTGCCGATCACCATCGGCCGCGACAGTTCGATCGCGGGCACGCAGCAGGCGGTCAAGGCCGAGCGTCCGATCGGCATAGTGCTGCAGCGCAATCCGGAGATCGACCGTCCCGGGCTGGAGGATCTGAGCCTGGTGGGGACGCGCGCCAATGTTCTTCGCTATGTCACGACGCCGGACGGCACGCATCACATCATCTGCCAGGGCCAGCAACGGTTTCGCGTGGTCGAGCTGCTGGAGGGGTATCCCTTCCTTGTCGCCCGGGTGGCCCGCATCGAAGACGCCGACGCCACGGGCACGGAAATCGAGGCACGCTTCATGCAACTGAAGGAGCGCGCGCTCGAGGTGCTGCAACTCACGCTGCTGGCGTCGCAGGAGCTGGTGGGCGCGGTGCAGAACATCGGTTCCGCAGCGGCACTCGCCGACATGGTCGCCGGCCTCATGGACATCAAGGCGCCGGAGAAACAGAAGCTGCTCGAAGCCGTCGATCTGCAAAAACGGCTGGACGGCGTGCTGGAGCTGCTTGCCCAGCGCTTGGAGGTGCTGCGGCTTTCGCGCCAGATCGACGAGCGCACCAAGGCGAGCATGGACGAGCGCCAGCGCGAGTATCTGCTGCGCGAGCAGTTGAAGTCGATCCAGAAGGAACTGGGCGAAGGCGAGGACGGCAATACCGCGGACCTGGCCGAACTCAGGCAGGCCATCGCCGATGCGCAAATGCCGGAAGAAGTGCACAAGCAGGCGGCGAAGGAACTGAAACGTCTGGAGCGGATGTCGGACGCATCGGCCGAACAATCGATGATCCGCACTTACCTCGACTGGCTGATCGAATTGCCGTGGAAGGCGCCCGAGGCACCCGCCATCGACATCGCCGAGGCAAGACGTATTCTAGGTGAGGACCATTTCGGCCTGGAAATGGTGAAAAAGCGCATTCTCGAATTCCTCGCGGTGCGCAAGCTCAAGCCGGATGGCCATGGGCCTATCCTGTGCTTTGTCGGCCCGCCCGGCGTGGGCAAGACCTCGCTCGGCCAAAGCATCGCCAGGGCGCTAGCACGCAAGTTCGTGCGCGTATCCCTGGGCGGGGTGCACGACGAGGCAGAGATTCGCGGTCATCGCCGCACCTATATCGGCGCCCTTCCGGGCAACATCATCCAGGCGCTCAAGAAAGCCGGGACACGCGGCTGCGTGATGATGCTCGATGAGATCGACAAGGTCGGCGCCGGCATTCACGGCGACCCCTCGTCGGCGCTGCTCGAAGTGCTCGATCCCGAGCAGAACGCGACCTTTCGCGACAACTATCTCGCCGTGCCATTCGATCTGTCGCGCGTGCTGTTCATCACCACGGCCAACGTGCTCGACACGGTTCCAGGACCGCTGCGCGACCGGATGGAGATCGTTCACCTTCCGGGCTACACGCAGGAGGAAAAACTCGAAATCGCGCGCCGCTATCTGATACGCCGCCAGCTCGCAGACAATGGCTTGAAGCCTGAGCAACTTGAGATTTCCGATGCGGCTCTTTCGGCCATCATCCGCGATTACACGCGCGAGGCCGGCGTGCGCTCGCTGGAACGCCAGATCGGGGCAGTGTGCCGCCGCATCGCGGTGAAGATCGCGGAAGGCGAACTGAGCAGGGCGCGCATCGACGAGAGCGACCTCGCCGACATCCTCGGCCCGGCCAAGTTCGAGAACGAACTCGCATTGCGTACCGGGATGCCCGGCGTGGCGACCGGGCTCGCCTGGACTCCGGTAGGCGGGGACATCCTGTTCATCGAGGCGAGCAAACATGCGGGCGGCGGAAAGCTGATTCTGACCGGCCAGCTCGGCGACGTGATGAAGGAGAGCGCCCAGGCCGCGCTCACCCTGGTCAAGTCGCGCGCCGCGAGCCTGGGCATCGATGCCGCTAGGTTCGAGCACACCGATGTCCACGTGCACGTTCCCGCCGGCGCGATTCCCAAGGATGGGCCCAGCGCCGGCGTGGCGATGTTCATCGCGCTCGCGTCGCTGTTCACGGACAGGAAGGTCCGCACCGACACGGCGATGACGGGCGAAATCAGTCTGCGCGGCCTGGTGCTGCCGGTGGGCGGGATCAAGGAAAAAGTCCTCGCCGCGATGCGCGCCGGCATCAGCCGGGTGATGCTGCCCGCGCGCAACCGCAAGGATCTCGAGGAAGTCCCGGCCGAGGCCAAGCAGAAGCTGGAGTTCGTGTTTCTCGAGGACGCCGACGATGCGGTACGCATGGCGATCGAGCCCGCCGGCGAAATCGCGCCACCGATCTCACCCGCCGCTGCCTAAGAGGCCGTTTCAGAATTACCGAAACGGCGCCTGACTTACGGGAGCATGGGGGGATGCGCCCCGAAGGTCTCGATCCCCCTTGAGGGGAAAGTCGCCTTGGAGGACGCCCCGAACGCTTCGATCCCGCTTGACGGGTAAGTCCCCTCGGGGGACAAGGCGGTCGGGTGGAAAGGGAAGATCCCACCCCTTCCCCAGTGCCCCCTTGTTCCTTTTTGGTTCAGCGGCGCATTGGCCTGCGAGCGCCCACCCGCGTCCGGGCGGGTTGTCAAGCTATTGCGCTTTACGTAATAATAAGCCTCGGAACCCGTTGCAAAACGAATTTTGCAATCGGCCGATTTAGTCTCTTATAAGTCAGGAGTTGACAAAAATGGCGAAGACTTGGATAAATAGAGACAGCGTATTCGCGGGGGGATTTACAAGGGGGGGCGCGCCCCCCTTGTTCGTGGGATAAAGGCTTTTCCCCTGCCGGAGATACTTCGTTTGGTTCCGGCTTGTCCGGCTTACGGGAGCATGAGAAGAGGTATCCCCTGATTTCGAAACAAACTCTTAGGGCGGTGGTATGACTCACGATTTTCTGAACCGGCTGCGCGTTGTCGAAAGTTCCGCTTTTATTGCCGCCCCGCTCGCGGGGCTGACGCTGTCGCAGTTCGGTGCCGACGTGATCCGCGTCGACATGATCGGCGGAGGCATCGACTACGGCCGCCTGCCGCTGATGCCCTCCGGGCGCAGTCTATATTGGACCGGGTTGAACAAGGGCAAGCGCTCGATCGCGATCGACATCCGCAAGCCGGAGGGCCGCGAATTGGTGCGCGCGCTGGCCACCGCGCCCGGCCCGGACGCGGGCGTGCTGCTCACCAACATCAGCACCTCCTGGCTCGCGCACGAATCACTCGCCGCGCTGCGCCCCGACATTGTGACCTGCACCATCCAGGGCAATGGCGACGGTTCGACCGCCGTCGATTACACCGTCAACTGCGCCACGGGCTACCCTGTCGTCACCGGCGGCGCCACACCGAGCGCGCCGGTCAATCATGTGCTGCCGGCGTGGGATATCGCCTGCGCTTACCAGGCGGCATTCGCGGTGCTCGCCGCGGTGCACCGGCGCCGCAGCAGCGGCCAGGGGGCGGAACTTCGCATCGCGCTGTCGGACATCGCGTTCTCGATGCTGTCGCACCTGGGTGTAACGGCGGAGGTGGAACTCCTGCATCAGGAACGCCCGTCGATCGGCAATCACATCTATGGCGCGTTCGGACGCGACTTCGGCACGTCCGATGGTCGGCGCGTCATGGTGGCCGCGGTCTCGGCCGGCCAGTGGACGGGGCTGGTCAAGGCTTGCGCCATCGAGCATGAGATCAGCGCCCTCGAAGCTTCGCTGCGACTGGACGTCTCGCGCGAGTCCGGGCGCTTCGAGGCGCGCGATGCGATCGCCGCGCTGCTCGAGCCCTGGTTCGCGGCGCGAGATCTGCGCGAGGTGGCGCAAGCGCTGGACGCGCACGGCGTCTGCTGGGGGCAATACCGCAGCGTGCCCGAATTGCTGGCGCACGATGCCCGCGCCAGCCTGGCCAACCCGATCTTCGAGCAGATCGACACGCCCGGCGTCGGCCGCCACATGGCGGCCGGTTCGCCGGTGCGTGTCGGCGGCAGCGCGCGTGCCGCGACCCGGCCCGCCCAGCTTCTGGGCGCGGACACCGACGAAGTGCTGCACCAGGTGTTGGGCCTGGACAGCGGCGCCATCGGGCGACTGCACGACGCAGGCGTCGTCGCGGGCCCCGAACGCGACCCGACGGCCGCGCCCATGCGTTGACGCCGCGGCTCTGCGCAGCCATTGGCTTGCGCAGAGGGATGCTTTCCTGTTCTACTTCGCCACATGAAGTTCGAGGTCATTGGCCCGATTCGATGGACAGAAGTCATTGCGAGCGGGCCCGGTGTTCAGGTTCGCTCGTATCTGCGCAAGGCGTATGGTCGTGGTCGTTGGCGAAAGCCGAAGGGATTCGCCACGATTCGTTTGCCAAACGGCGCCAGGCGCGAGGTAGAAGTGCATTGGTATGAAGCCCACGGGATCGGCAAGCGAGACTCGAAGATCAAGAGATACTTGGACGAAAAATGAAACAACCGACGAAGCCGTTTGCTCTATGTGTCGACAACACCGATTACAAGGCGTCGCTCATTCCGGGCAAGGTCTACCGGATCATTCCTGATCCGCGGGCGGCCAAGGATGACCTCGTGCGTATCGCGGACGAAAGCGGCGAGGACTACCTGTACCACAAGAGCCATTTTATGTTCGTTGACTTTCCGCGAGCGGTAGCGAAGCGAATCCTCGACTTGGAACACGCCGGCTAGGCGCGCGGTGGCGGCGACGCGGATCGCCACATCTTCAGCATGAGGCACTTATCAATAAGTGCCGACGTTTTATTTTATATCCGGTCACATCGCGCCTGAATTCATCCATGTCCCAAGAATCGGACAAGTAATTTGCTCCCGACAGTGGAACCAATGACCGTTGACGTGCTGTAATCGTTCGATTACACTTATTCCATGTTCTCAATCAGGCCCCTGCCCGAATTTACCGAATGGCTGGACGGTCTGTCCGACGCGTCGGTGCGCGGGGTGGTCGCGGCGCGAATCAAGCGTCTGGAACGCGGCTTGATGGGAGACGTGGAGCCGGTCGGCGACCGGGTGTCGGAGTTGCGCATTCATTTCGGAGCGGGCTGGCGCATCTATTTCGTGCAGCGTGGCGTTCGGTTGATTGTGTTGCTCGCCGGCGGCTCCAAGCGCACCCAGAAGACTGACATCAAGCGAGCCAAGGCACTAGCGGCGCTGTTGAACTAAACGAAGGAGATGATTATGACCAAACGTATCAAAGTGGCCGACTTGCCCGAGTTCGACGCCACGCCCTATCTCGACAGCGAAGCGGCAATAGCGGCTTACCTCACGGACATTCTGGAGGCGAACGATTCGGCTTTGCTGGCCTCGGCCCTGGGAGACATCGCTCGGGCGCGCGGCATGAGCGAGATTGCCAAGGCATCCGGCCTGACCCGCGAAGCCTTGTACAAGGCGCTCAGACCCAATGCAAAGCCGCGCTACGACACCATCGCCAAAGTCTGCGGGGCGCTGGGGGTGCGGCTGGTGGCGCAGGCGATTCATGCTTGAGTCGACAGAGGCAAAGGCATAATCGGGTATTGCCCAATCCGCGCACGTTGATCTCGCTGCGTTTACCGGCCGGCGTCATCGAACGCTGGAGGGCCACGGGAGCCGGCCCGTCGCAACAGTCGCAGAGCACCACGTTGGCGCGCCAGCCACGATGATGATAGGCTATGCACTATGAGTAATACCGATGTTGCTGAAATCCTCAAACTCCCGGTCGAGGAGCGGTTACGCCTTGTGGAACTCATCTGGGAGAGCCTCGTTGCGAATCCGTCGGCCGTGCCGCTGGGCGATGCTCATCGTGCAGTGATCGATGAGCGTATCGCCGAACACGAGCGTAACCCGGACGACGTCGCCACACGAGACGAAGTGCTGGCTGAAGCTCGCCGAGGCTGATGGCTCTGCCAGATGTGTACCGTCGGAAGGTTGGACGGGACTTGGCTCGTGCCTACGGATGGTACGAAGAGCAGCGCACTGGCCTCGGGGAGGAGTTTCTTGCGGATGTTGACGGCTCATTCCCTGGATCAGTTCCTGCACTCATTCCCCTTCCAATACCGATGAACGAATGGACTCATGATGGCTAGACTGATCAACGCGGACAAGCCGCACCTCTGGAAGGCCGACATTGCGGCTTCCGTTGACCAGTTCAACCAGTGGTTCATGCGTGTCGCACCCGAGGCGTTTCGCTCGACACGCGTTAAGACTACCGGACGTGTCAAAGCCGCGTTGCTCGCCACCAGCGACTTGCGCGGCATCGACGCCGTCACGCTCAAGGATAATCCGAGTGCGCTGTCAACGCTGCGCATGTGTACGGCGCCGCCGCTGGCTGTGGACCGATTGATAGGCTTGGCCGGCGCGAGCAAGAATCTTGTCGGTCGGATGGAAGCTGGCAAGCTCCCGGCCAGGATGAATGCCGCCGATTTGAATGCGGAGTTGACCAAACTCTGCCGCATTATCTCAAGGCTCCTGGACCGTGACATCTTCCCGTGGCTGGACGCAGCGAAAGACGCTACCGATCACGAACGCGACCGAGCTTCAACGA